>CAOYAN010000007.1 GCA_948562205.1 uncultured Clostridia bacterium
AGTAAAATATATTTTTTATACTATTATATATTTTTTTTACTCCTCAAAACTGTTGAGCATACTTCAAATTTGACAAATTGACTTTTAAATGATATAATATATATAGGATTATTCTATTTATTTGCCGAGAAATTTTAAGGCAGAAGATAAATAAAGAAATTTATGACACTTGAAAGAGTGAAATAAAATGTTATATTAGGTGGTGTTTTGACCTGTATGACTTTCTTTATTCATAGAATATCTCCTTGTAACTCGTTAACCTTGCACAACATAGAATAGGAGGATATATCTATGTTAAGAAAGATTTTTTCTGCAAAAGTGGTGGCCTCAGAGGCCATCCTGTTACTCGTTGTGGTACTGGCATCCCTTGGGATGTTGGTAAATCCTACTGCAGCATGTATTGCTGCAGGCACATTCTGCATTCTTGCAGGTGTGTTTTGCCAGCTTTACACTGGTAGCGATTTTATCAACCGCAATTTAGGTTGGATTGTAATCGCTTCCTGTGTACTGGCAGCAATAGCTGCTATGGCTGGCGGCATTTTTTCGGGACAGATCGTATATGGCGTGATCAGTGCTATTGCTGCACTGCTTATCGTGCTTGCGATTATGATCCTGAAAAAGCTGTGGGCACACTTAGTGCTTGCAGTGATTTCCATCGTGGCTATGGTCATGATGGTTATGCCCAGCTATGCAGCTGAGCAGCCTGCAGCTGTTGAAGAAGAGTCCGATGAGGACGATTCTGAAGCAGAAGCTTCTGAGATTGAGGCTCTTAGAGCTGATTTGGAAGAGGCACTGCAGGCAAACGAAGAGCTCAGAAGGCTTTACGACGAGCATATTGCTCGGTGTAAGGATTGCCCCATCTGCAATGGGACAATGAGCCTTGAAGAGCTCAAAAATGGGCAGAAGCCCAGCACCAACGTAAAGCGTACTAGCAATGGTATCGCTTATGTTGGTAAAGCGCTCGGTGATGGACAGGGCAATGGCGCAGGCGTTACGCCCGTGACACCAGTCTATGATCCGAACGTACCAGCACCTGGGAGCAACGAAGCCGTAAAGGTTATCGCTCCTGAGAAAACGGTGGACTTCTCTGACGACAGCGACGACAAGGAAGTTGACGTTGACGATCAGCATGAAGGTACACCGAGTGCTGGAAACGACAGCAATGACAAACCGCTTGTAGAGGAAGATAAGACTGAGGCAACTCAGGAACTTAGCTACTCTGTAGCAGGCAATGTTATTACTGTCAAGGCTGACAAAGGGTTTACAGCAGTTTCTGATATCCTTAGCTACATCGTGGCTAAAGGTGACGTTACTGTTGTAAGTGCTTCTGCAGAAGCTAATACTCTTAAAATTACTTTTGAGGCGTCTGAGGATGCTAAAATTGTAGTTTGCAAGGGTATGTTCAAGAGCGGCGACGTAAAGTCTGCTGAGCTTGAAGTTTCTGTTAAGAAGACAGAGTCTTCTAAAGTCGAGGAAGAGAAACCGTCTCAGGACGATGACTCTAACAAGGCTGAAGAAGAAGAGAAACCCGCAGAGCAGCCTAAAATGCAGGTTGAGAGCATTGACATTCAGACCATTTGCGATAAGGCATACGAAGGCGATAGCCTGCAGTTTGTTGTTGTTGCAAACGGCCAGAATGTAGATTACTCCAAAATTGCAGTATCCATGGGCAGCATCGCTGCTGATGGAACTTGGACAATTGTTGCTCCGGCTGAAAGTGGCTCTGCTACTGTAAGTTTTGGCAATGTGTCTAAGACTGTATATTTTGAAGTAACTGTCGATGAATCCTCTGATGATGTTCCTCCGACTGATGAGGATCCTTCTGACAATGATCCGACTGAAGAGCCGGAGCAGCCAGAAGAGGATGATCCGAAGGAAGAAGAACCGTCTGAGGAACAGCCTGCAGAAATTGGTACTTTGACTTCCATTTCCCTGTACGACAGCAGTGCTGTATGTGGAAGTAGCATCCAGGGTGAAATTGCTTGCGAAGGCAATGTAAACTGGGATGAAGTCGAAGTTTCCGGCCTTAACGGTCTGGATTGTGAGATCTCTGATGGGATTATCACTATTCATACTGGTGAGGTAGCTTCTAGTTATGAGATTACCGTATCTTATAACGGAAGCAGTGTATCTACAACTTTCGACGTCGAAGGCGTTGAAAACCCGGACATTGACTGGGAATAGGTTGTGGATACTGTAACCCGTAAACTTACCAGCATTGACAACATAAGCTGGTAACCTGCAAAGGAGTTTTCAGAAATTCTGAAACTAGTTGCATAGAGTAGCACGAAAAGGCAAGCACACTTATATAACATTTGATCGTACATATAACTATTTTTTCCTTATTTTTTCCTTACTTATATGAATGATTAGTTATGTGTATGAGGGTGTGACGCCCTGAATGTCACAGAGGCTAGCCGCCTAGGTGAATTCAGCGTGTAACGCTTTTTGCAAGGAAGTCTCAGAATTGAGGCTCCTTTTTTTTTGACTTTTTTGTGATATAATTATTATGTGATTATTATGAAAGAGTTAGAAAAATGTAATATATGTCCATTAAAATGTGGAGTAAATAGAAACAAATATAGTGGTAGATGTGGAGCTAGTAAAAATATAAAAATTGCGCTTGCATCCCTGCATTATTTTGAAGAGCCTTGTATTAGTGGTAAAAATGGTTCTGGTACAGTGTTTTTTTCAAATTGTAATTTAAAATGTGTATATTGTCAAAATTACAAAATTAGTCATTTAGGATTTGGAAAAGAGATTAGTATTTCACATCTTGCTGATATTTTTTTATCTCAACAAAAAAAAGGTGCAAACAATATTAATCTTGTAACTCCTACAATGTATGTACCACATATTATTTCTGCTATTAAAATAGCTAAGTCTAAGGGGCTTTCTATTCCAATTATATATAATTCTAGTGGTTATGAAAGTGTTGATACTATTAAATCACTTAATGGATATATTGATGTGTATTTGCCTGATTTTAAATATTATTTTTCTGATATTGCTAAGAAGTATTCTAATGTTAAAAATTATTTTGAAATCGCATCTTCTGCTATTTTAGAAATGTATAGACAAGTTGGAGATCCTGTATTTGATTCAAATGGCATTATTAAGCGTGGTATGATTATTAGGCATATGATTTTACCAAATAATGTAGAAAATTCAAAAATGATACTAAAATGGATAAATGATAACTTATCAAATAAAGTGTATATAAGTGTGATGGCTCAATATTTTCCTACGTATAAAGCATGTAAATATCCTAAAATAAATCGTAAGATAACTACAGAGGAGTTAGACTTAGTTTGGGACTATGCATCTTCTTTAGGCTTTGAGAATGGTTTTATACAAGAACTTGGTGAACATGAAGAAGAATATGTACCTGATTTTGATTTAAGTGAGTAAATCATATATATTATTTTGTCACATATATTATCATAGAGGTGGTATATGTGATATTTTTTACCAAAATGCATGGTATAGGTAATGATTATGTCTATGTTAATTGTTTTGAAAATAGTATAAAAAATCCTGAGCTTTTTGCTAAATTTGTAAGTAATAGAAATTTTGGTATAGGATCAGATGGGGTTATATTAATAGATAAGAGTGATAAGTGTGATTTGAAAATGAGAATATTTAACTATGATGGTACTGAAGCTGAAATGTGTGGTAATGGTATAAGGTGTGTTGGTAAGTATGCATATGAGAAAGGTTTAGTAAAAAAAGAGGTTATGACTATTGAGACTCTTGCAGGCATTAAGATTTTAAAATTAAATATTAAAAATGGATATGTAATAGATGTTACAGTAAATATGGGAGAGCCAGTTATATCATCAAATATTAAATTAAAGATTGGTAATAAAATATTTAACTTATATAATGTTTCTATGGGAAATCCTCATTCTATAGTTTTTGTTAATAATGTGGATAGTTTTGATGTTAATAAATATGGTAAGGCTATTAGTAAGAATAATATATTTCCAAATAGAACAAATGTGGAGTTTGTTGAAGTTGTAGATAAAAATACTTTGAAAGTTCGTGTATATGAAAGAGGAGCAGGAGAGACTCTAGCTTGTGGTACTGGTGCTTGTGCATCTCTTGTTGCATCAAATGAAAATGGTTTTGTAAATAAAAAAATAGATGTTATATTAAAAGGCGGTGTCTTAAAAATAGAATGGAATAAAAATGAAAATAATGTGTATATGACAGGACCTGCTACAACTGTTTATGAGGGAAGTATAGATTTTAAATAATAATTTTGTTTATTATTGTAAATTGTAATATTTTAGTATATAATATTGTTAACTGTTATTTTCGATATAATTATTTTTATATAATTGTATCAATTAGGGGGAAATATGGAAATAAAAGAAATCATAGATACAATAGAAAATGATCCTATTATGGAAGATTTAGAATTACAAAAAGATATATTAAATAAAATAGATACAATTGCAAGAGCAGGTAAGGTTGTAGATTCTTTAGGAAATGAGCTTGAAAATCATAAAGATGCATTAGCAGAAGAAGAGATAGACTATATACAAAGTAAATATTTTGCATATAAAGAGGTGTTTAGTAAGTTTAGAAATGGTGATCCGATTGATTGTGATAAAATGATGGAAATATCACAAAGAGTTTTTGAACTTGAAAGTGGAATAAACAATAATAATTTTATTACTTGGAAGAAAGAATTTATGGCATATAAAGGTTCAAGAGCAGATAAAGAAGAAAATAAAATGATTGAGAGTATGCTTATGGTAATACCCGAAGAAGAAAGTATTTTTGATAAATTAAATAATATGTTTAAAAAGATATCTTTTAAATTAAAAAATAGAGAATAAAATCGGTATTTGCCGATTTTTTTGACGAATTTGATATTTTATGGTATAATGCTTATATATTTATGTAAATTTATTGTTAATACAATTAAATGGAGGTAGGAAAATGTTAAGATTTAATGGAGAGAATATTCATGTAAGGTACTTTTCAAACACTGAATGTCGGATAGAAGATATTTATAAAGACATTAAAGATAAGAATATAGTTGAACTTTTATTTGAAACAGATTGGATTGGCTATAAGGTAAATGAAGATCTCATGAATCTACTTTTTGTATCAAGTGAGTTAAAAAGACATGGTAAAAATGCGACTCTTGTTTTATACAGTATGCCATATCAGAGAATGGATAGAAAATGTGGTAATGATATCTATACTTTAGGACCTGTATGTGAGTATATTAATTGGCTGGGCTTTGAAGAGGTAGTTGTTGTAGATCCTCATTCAAAAGCAACATTGGAACTTTTAAAGAATGTTAGAGATATATACCCATTAATTCAGTGGTTACCTAAGGTAAAAGAAGAGATAGGCTTTACTAAAGATGACTATATTGTATTTCCTGATGAAGGTGCTGCAAGAAGATATGATAAATACGATTTAGATGCAAATATCTGCTTTTGCAAGAAAAGAAGAAATGAAATAAGTAATCATATTGTGGAGTCAAAGGTTATAAGTGGCCATGTAAAACCTGGTAGTAAATGTATTATTGTAGATGATTTGTGTTCTACAGGTGGTACGCTTCTTAAATGTTGTAATCTTTTAAAAGATATGGGAGTTAGAGAAGTGTATGTTATTATAACGCATTGTGAGGCAAAGGCACTTACTAGTCCTATACTTGATAAAGAATCAAGTGTAATTAAGATGTTTACAAGCAGATCTAATATGTCTAAAGAGCATGATAAAATTGAATATTTAGACATCAATCTTTTTTAAATGTATGCTAGTATTAGAATGAAATATATTCTAATACTGGCTTTTTCTATTGTGTATAGAAGTATAGTATAATAGTAGATATTACTAAAGAGGCAGTTTTGTTGAAAATATGTATATTTTTTGGTATAATTAGTATATATTAGGAGTTTAAAAATGGATAAATATATAGAGATTGAAAGAGGAATTATAACTACTTATAGAAAGAAAATATATAGAAAATTTAGAAAAGCAATAGAAGAATATAATATGATAAAGAATGGAGATAAAATTGCTATATGTATATCAGGTGGTAAAGATTCAATGCTTATGGCTAAATGTTTTCAAGAGTTTCAAAAACATGGTGATGTTAAATTTGATTTAGTATTTTTAGTTATGAATCCTGGATATAATGAAGAAAATATTGATTTAATTAAGTCTAATGCTAAACTATTAAATATACCAATAACTATATTTGATAGTAATATTTTTAGTATAATTGAAAAAACTTTAGATGATTCACCATGCTTTCTTTGTGCTAAAATGAGAAGAGGAGTTCTTTATGGTGAAGCTGAAAGGCTAGGTTGTAATAAAATTGCACTTGGTCATCACTTTGACGATGCAATTGAAACACTTCTACTAAATATTTTTTATGGTGGAGAAGTAAAGACAATGATGCCAAAACTTCATAGTGATAATTTTAATTTAGAGCTTATTCGTCCTATGTTCTACATCAAAGAAGATGATATTATTTCCTGGAAAAATACAAATGGACTTAAATTTCTTGATTGTGCTTGTAAATTTTCTAAGAATAAGGCTGAAAGTGATTCAAAAAGACTTGAAATTAAAAATTTAATAAAAGATTTTAGAAGTAAAAGTAAATATGTAGATACAAGTATTTTTCATAGCATGTCAAATGTTAATTTAAATGCTATGATTGGATGGAGTAAAGACAAGAAAAGATATAGCTTTTTAGATGAATATGATAGTAAAGATTAGTGGGTATTTTTGAATATCCACTTTTGTTATGTGAAATTTATGTGTACTCTATTGTTTATTTTTTTTATTTAATGTACAATATTAATATAATTATACTTTTAAGTGTAAAGAAAAATGAGGTGGATGTATGTTAAAAACAAATGTAGGTTATAGTACCGATAAAGATTCATTTATGTCAGGTACTACATCAGCACAAATGGCTCGTAGAGGTCTTAGTGATACTAAACTTGCTTTAGTATATAGTAGTGTTGATTATGATCAAAAAGAAGTGGTAAAGGGAGTTAAGGCGGTATTTCCTGGTGTTCCTGTTATAGGATGTACTTCTTTTACTGGAATTATCACAAATGATGGCTATATTACAAGTGAGAATGGTTTCTCTGGAGTTATGGCTTTTAGTGATGAAGAGCTAGTAGTAGGTACTGCAGCATCTGAGAGGGGAGAAGATCCAAGAGAAACAGGTAGAAAAGTAGCTTTTGAAGCATTAAGAAATGCAGGTATGGATTATGCACCAGATTATTTCTATATGTCAGCTTCTCCTGCTGAAGAAGAATATTATTTAAAAGGAATTCAAGAAGTTATTGGTAGGGTACCATTCTTTGGTGGTAGTTGTGCAGATAATACTATTGAGGGAAAATGGAGTCTATTTTCAAGTGATAAAGTTTTTTCTGATGGTGTTGTAATTGCTTTCTTCTATACTGATAAAAAGATAGAAAATGTATTTACAGGTGCATATAAAGAGACTAATAATGTTGGTATTATTACTAAAGTTGATGGAGATAGAAGATTAGTTGAAATCGATGGTATTCCAGCTGTAAAAAAATATGCTGAGTGGACAAGTCAAAATCCAGACAAGCTAAAAGGTGCAAATCTACTTTCTGCAACTATTACTGCACCTCTTGGTGTTAAAGATAGATTAGGTGATCTAGTTGCCATTCGTCATCCTATGAATGGTAATGATGACTATTCTATGAATGTTGGTAATAAACTTAGTGAAAAAACTGCAGTTATTCAAATGTCTGCATCTGTTGATGAGTTAATTGAGTCTGTTAAACCAACTTTATATGAATTAAACTTAAGAATGAATTCTACACCTGCAGGTTATCTTTTTGTTCATTGTGGTGGACGTAGAGCAGGTATTGGAGATAGAATTAATGAAGTTTATGAAAATTTAAAAGCTATAGCAGGTGATACACCATTTATGACTATATTTACTTTTGGTGAATATGGACATGAAGATGATGGACTAAACACTTGTGGTGGATTAATGTTATCTTTTACAGGATTTTCTAAAGAATAATTGGAGGTAAATATGAAAAATTTAATTGATGGCGAGCACGTTGATGCTATAAATGGTGCAATTATTGAACTTGTAAATCCAGCAACTGGAGAATATATAGATACTGTACCTAATTCTACAGCAGAAGATGTTGATAGAGCAGTTCTTGCAGCAAAAAAAGCTCAAAAGGCTTGGGCAAGAATGCCAATGCATGAGAGAGGCAGAATTCTTGAAAAATATGTTGAAATTGTTGAACATAGAAGAGAAACTCTAGCAAGAACACTATCTACTGAGACTGGTAAACCTATAACTGAAGCAAAAGCAGAAATTGGGAATGTTAGGACTTTAACTATGGGATATGTTGAAAAAGCAAAACATTTATATGGTATTAATATTCCTGGAACTGCTGAACCTGGATCTGAGAAAACTATTCAATATACACAAAGAGAACCTTTAGGTGTTGTTGCAACTATTATACCTTTTAACTTTCCAGTTGATTTGTTTGGACAAAAAGTTCCTTCTGCATTAATAATGGGAAATGCAGTTATTGTAAAACCATCTAACTATAATCCATTAACTTTACTTACACTTTGTGATATTTTAATGGAAGCGGGTGTTCCAGCAGGTGTTATTCAGTGTATTACTGGTGATGGTCCTGTTGCAGGGCAAGCATTAGCAGCTCATCCAGGAGTGGATCTTGTATCTCTTACTGGAAGTACTGCAGCTGGTATGCAGACTATGGCTACTGCATCTCAAAATTTAACACATGTTTCACTTGAACTTGGTGGAAATGATGCATTTATACTGTTAGATGATGGTGATGTTGATTTAGCAGTTGAGGAAGCTGTTTGGGGCAGAATGTATAATGCAGGGCAAGTATGTTGTGCTAGTAAAAGATTTTTAATACATAACGCTATAAAAGAGCAATTTGTATCTAAAATGAAAGCAAGGCTTGAAAGAATTAAAATGGGTAACCCATCAGAAGAGTCTACACAAATGGGATGTTTAATTAACGTTGAAGCTGCAAAAAGAGTTGAATCACAAGTAAATGAGATGGTATCTCTTGGTGCCAAAATCGTTTGTGGTGGTCAAAGAACAGGAGCTTTCTATACACCTACAATCTTAAATGATGTAACTAAAGATATGCCAGTTGCAAAAGATATGGAGATATTTGGACCAGTTATATCTGTTATTGGTTTTGATACACCAGAGGAAGCAATTGCAATTGCTAATCAGTCACCTTATGGATTATGTGGTTGTGTATTCTCAAGAAATTTCTCAAGAGCTTTAAAAGTTGCTGGAAGACTTGAGTGTGGTGGAGCAGTAGTAAACGGTGCAAGTTTCTGGAGAAGTGTTGAAATGCCATTTGGTGGATGGAAACATAGTGGTATTGGTAATGAGGGTGTTTCTAGTACACTTGAAGAGATGTCTAGAATAAAGACAATTGTACTTAAAAATATTTTAAAATAATAATATAAATACAATAGGTGAAATATACTATTGTATTTTTTTTTAATATAATATATATTAGTATTAAATTAAAGGAGAGGGAATATGGATAATATTAGTTTTGATTTATATAAGTTATTTTACACAGTTGCAAGTATTGGTAATATATCTAAGGCTGCAGAGTCTTTGTATATTTCTCAGCCTGCTGTTACACAAGGAATTCATAAACTAGAAGAACAAATTAGTGGAACCTTATTTTATAGGGTGCCTAAAGGAGTAATTCTAACTGAAGAAGGAAAAAAATTATATGAGTATATAAAAGAGAGTATTGAAACTATGGAAAATGCCAAGAGAAAATTTAGTCAATATATAAATTTGGAAGAAGGAACTATTAGAATAGGTTGTGGAAATACTTTGGGTATGAGTATACTATATAAGACTATATTAGAGTTTTCTAAAATGTTTCCAAAGATTAATATAGAGATTTCTAGTGATCTTACTTCTGAGTCAATAGACTATCTTTCTAAAGGAAAACTTGACATGGTTATATTTAAAATGACAGATTATGATTTTCCAAGTAATATTGAAATAATTGAAGGAAAAGAGGATGAATTATGTTTGTTTGCTTCAAAAAAGTATTTAAAAGAACATAATATAAAAAAATATGAGGATCTTAAAAATTGTACTATGATTTTAACTACTAAAGATTCTAATACTGGAAAAACTGTGTATCAATTTTTTAAAGAAAATAATATAGATTTATCAGCAAATTATATAATCTCAACTTCTGATGCTAGGAAGTATTTTGCTTTAAACGATATGGGAGTTACTATTGGACATAAGAGCTTAATAGAAAAAGAGTTAGAAGATGGAAGTTTAGTAAAGCTTAATTTAAAACCAAGCTTGCCTAGAGTTAAGATAGGTGTTGCTATTTTGAAAGATAATATATCTAGTTTTGCTACATTAAAATTATTGGATTTTATAAAAGATGAAATCGAAGAATAAATAATTATACCTATTAGTAGGTATTTTTATAAATCAATATATATAAGTAATACTTATATATTATATAATTAATAACTATTTTACTTATACCAAAATATGGTTTATAATATAATTGTAACAAGGAGTTATCAAATCTTAAATAAGAAAAGGAGAAAAAAGTATGACAAAAATTTTCTGGCTTTCAAGACACACAATGACACAGGCTCAGCTCTCTGACCTTAATCGCATTTATGGCGAGGTTGAAGTCGTCCAGTACGATGGAAGCGTCAAGGATGCGGCTGAGGTTTTGGAGAGAGCAGGAGACTGCGAGATCCTGGCAGTTGTATTGCCACCTGCCATTTTGGCAAACTTGGTTCACCCTCGGGTGAACACCAAGCCTGTCATTAGGGCAAAGGCAAATCGGGTGCCGACGGGTAACACTGTCATAAATCCCGCAACTGGTAAGGAGGAAGCAGAGTACCGCTTCGAACACGCTGGCTGGGAACAGATCAAGCGCATCGTAGTGGAAACTGTGGATCTCTAAGCACAGAGTATGCCTTGAAAGTAAGTGTTTGACAGAGTTCGCTTACAAAGTTAAAACTGTTAAGGAGGAGGTATCACAATTGTGGTACCTTTTTCTTTGAACATGTATTTACTTTTTTACACTTTAATGATATAATAATTTCATGAGTATTTTTAGCTCTGTTCTAATTTAATAATGATGAAGAAATTACATAGTGGTTTCCTTGTCACTAATAGTAGTGTATTAATACTACACTATTTGAGCTATTAATATTTGTGTAAAGCCACAAAGTGGCAAGGAGAAATGATTATAATGTATTGAAATTTTTGTATAAAATTTTAGCTTACTAAATTTATATATTTTTATATTAAGTATAATATAGGGTATGTGTTTTTAGTGAGAATGCATATTTTCCTATTCAACAAGATATCACCAGATATTTAGAGTAGGAGTGCTAGTCATTACTCGTCATAAGAAGCAACTTTATTTAGGAGCTTCTTTTATTTATAGGGGTAAAAAATTATGTTTGAAAAAGATTATGTAATAGTTGATTTGGAGACAACAGGACTTTCTCCACTAAGAAATGAAATTATAGAAATAGGTGCTATAAAAGTTAGAGATAATGAGATTATCGATAGAATGGATATATTAGTTAAACCACAGGTTGCAGTTTCTCCTTTTATAACAAGACTTACTGGAATAACTAATAAAATGTTAGAAGATGCAATAGGTATTAAAGAGGCACTTGAAATGTTTAGAAATTTTGCAA
This sequence comes from uncultured Clostridia bacterium, assembly GCA_948562205.1. Lineage (GTDB taxonomy): Bacteria > Bacillota > Clostridia > TANB77 > CAG-465 > CAG-465. Next base: position 11,752 of record CAOYAN010000007.1, read on the forward strand.
GTGATAGCACACTTATGGCTCATAATGCAAGATTTGATATGGGATTTTTAAATAGTAATTTTGAGAGACATTTTAAATGCACACTTGAAAATAAATGCTTAGATACACTTACTTTATCTAAACAATATGTTAAAGGAATTCCTAATTATAAATTAGAAACTTTAGCAAATCATTTTGATGTAAATTATATTGGTGCACATAGGTCATTAAAAGACTGTGAGATTACATACGAAGTGTATAAAAATATAGTAAATAAATATGAAGAAAGTACTAGTTTTTGCTAGTACTTTAATTATTAGATCCATTGCAACATATTAGTAGTATAAAAATTATTACAATAATAAATATACAATTATTTCCACAAAATATATTATTTAAGAAATTTCCCTTATTGCAATTACAATTATTTTCCATATAATCATCCCTTTCAATCAAAATATAAATTAAACATCATTTATAATTATTTCTATTTTTGTGAATATATAGCTCCTCCTTTTTATATATACTATGTTTTATTTAAAAGAGTGTTACAAAACTTTATTAGTGTGAAAATATTAAAAAACCATGTGAATACATAAAATCAATTTTTGGAATAAAAAAATAGACTTTTTAAAATAATTTATATTTATATATATAAATATAAATTATAATATATTTAGGCGGTGAGATATAGTGATTGAAAAAATGAGTAATTACATTTTAGATAATTTTTTGTATAGAAATGAAAAAGTTATTGGTGATGAAAGAGAAGTTATGCTATTTGGAATTACAAGAATTTTAGAAGATATACCTAAGTATACAATTATATTTTTATTAGCCTGTGTTTTAAATATATTACAATATGTTGGAATAATACTTGTTATAACAATGATATATAAAATATTTGTAGGTGGTGTTCATGCAAGAACCAATTTAGGATGTTTAATCTCATCTATTATATATTTTATATTACCTGTATATTTAGCTAAGTATATAAATATTAATATATATTTATTATCAGCTATTACACTATTATCGTCATTATTTGTAATATGGAAAATAGCACCAGCTGATACAGAAGAAATACCAATACTAAAAAAAGATAAAAGAAATAAATTGAAGATAATTGGTCTAATATCTGTATTATTCATAATAGCATTTAATTTACTTGAAATTGAAAATTTATATATACAAAATATTATACTTGTAACTATAATGTTTATTAATTTATGTACTACTAAACCAGTATATAAATTTTACAAATGTAAATATAGTTATGAGTCTGAGGAATTTAAAGAATATTATAATAAATAGTTTTAAAGACAGAGATGTTTTTAGATACAAATATATATTGGAAATAAATAAATGAAAGGAAAGTTTATTTAATAGCGTAATTTCAATATATAATGTTATAAAAAGGGGTGAATCAAATGAAAAAATTATTAAAAAAGGTTGTTGAAGCATATGCTAAATCTTCTACAAATAGTTGTTTTATAGCTGTATTCCATCAACCAAAGGCTCCAAAATGCCTTATAGAAAAATAAATGTATAAATAGTATGATATAAAAAATATGATAAAGTATGATAAAAGTATGATAAAAGTATGATAAAAAACATCTTGAATTTATTTAGTATTCAAGATGTTTTTTACATAAATTTAACTATATAATAAAAGATAAGCTTTAAATAATAAAACTTACCCTATTTTAATTTTATTCAGCTTTTTCTATAATTAAGTTTTGAATAAATTTATCTTTTTCTATTGTTGCATATATTTGCGAATGTTTATTTTTCTTAACTAGTTTTTTTACTTCCCATAAACCAATACCAGATTTTACTTTTTTACTTGATATACCTTTTTCATAAATGTTATTTAAATCAATGCTTATAGATGTATCATAAGTGTTTATAATCTTTATAATATTAGCATATTTTTTCTCATCAAAATATATTTCTAATTTTATATATTTTTCTTTTGCTTTTTGAGTAGCTTCAATAGCATTATCAAGTAATATTCCGAATATTCTTGATAATTCTGGCTTTGGAAAATTAATTTCCTTTATATTGGATGTAATATCTAATTCAAAAGTTATTTCATTTTCGGTTGCAAAAAAGTATTTTGCACCAACTACGCCATAAATTGCAGGTTCATTAATTATTTTTGGATCTATTGAGGATACATTATTTACATTGTCAAATTCTTTTAATAATGAATTTACATATTCATCTAATTGTTCATATTGTTTAGTTATTACATATCCATTTAATGCTTGTACAATATTACCATAATCATGTTTCAGTGTTCTAACACTATCAACAATCTCTATAAGTGTTTTATTATGCAATTCTGTTGTTATAAGTTCTGCTTCAATTTTTTCTTTATTTAAAGAACTTCTAATATAAAGAAATATTAATCCACTAACTAAAATTATCTGCATTACACTTGTTATTAACAATGGTAAAGGATATGAATAATTAGTAATAGTAAATAATAATACTTGTGGAAGTATACATCCTATTATCATTATTAATAAAATTTTTGAATTTTTAAAAGTAAGACTACTTAATTTATAATTTTTATCAATTAGAATTTTATATGTTAATAAAAAGATTACTGCTATAATATGTTGGCAGACAATAAATATTATAAATTTGTAAGGATCTGCCATAATTACTTCCGATGAGGAATGTAAAAATAAATTAAATAAGTAAAATGTTATTATTTCAGTAACAACTATTAATACATAATATAATGATACTAATATAATTGATTTTACCCATGTTGGTTTTATTGTAAATTTTAATATAAGCATAAAAGCAATACTAGAAACTAGAGTGCTTATCAAAGTACCATATTGTTTTAGATCTACAATAGCATTTAGGGTATTAGCTAATATTGTAAATAATAAAGCTAATGAGAACTTTTTTTTCTTATCTTCAGTGCAATTACTAGTTAAAATAATATAGTAAGATATAAAAACACTTTGTATTAAAATGTTTAAGATTTGGATTATTATGTTTTCCATTTTTTTCTTTCCTTTCTTTTTTTAAGTTTTAAATTGGTTATTAATAGAACAACTATTACAATTAGGAAGTAGAATTATTCCTTTTTTCCTATCAATGCCCAATATCTTTTCAGTGTTTACTATGTATGAACGATGACATCTTTTGAAATTGCTAGATAGTTCTTCTAATAATGTATCTAATGACTTTGTTGTCATTTCTTCATTTGTTTCGGTTATTACACAAGATTTATTTCCTATTCTTTCAATATATAAAATAGAATCCATTTTAATAGATTTCCATTTAGTTAAGCGTAAAAATACATTTTTGTCATGTGAATAATCTTTCTTTAGTCTGTGAACTAAATCTTCAATTATTTCCCTATTTATAGGCTTAAATAAATAATCATATACTTTAACAATAAAGGAAAGATGTACATATCTTTGGTGTGCAGATAAAAATATCAAATAGAAAGTTCTATTAATTTCTCTTAGATCCTTTGCAAAATCTATACCGTTTTTACCATTTGCTTTAAAGTCTATGTCTAAAAATAGTATGTCCAATTTATTATTATAAATAGCATCAAATATTTCTTTTTGGCTACTAGTTATTAATGTAATCTCTGCATCTAATTCTTGCTCAATAATTTCCGCCTCCAAGAATTTAGCTACTACTTGTAAACTTTCTAGATTATCATCACACATACCTATCTTTAACATAAATCCACCCCAATTTTTTTATCATCATTTAAATCCTTTAAATGTTTATGTAAATTTTGCTTACATCTAACATAGAAAATATTGTATAAATATAAAAAAAGATATTAAATAATGATATTTTTTTAGTTATTCATACAAAATAATATGTAAACCTATATTACTATACTACAAAATTCATCATTTGTCAACTAAAAAACATTGATTTATTAAAGAATTATACAACAAAAAACGACATAATATAGCGAAAAATGTCGAAAACAGCATGTAATAAAAAATATATTTTAAAATATAATTAATTAAAGGAGTGAAAGATTTGAAACTTAATAAGAAAGAAAAGAAAAAATTTTGTAGTAATATTATTAAGAGTATAAGATCTAAGTCATCAATAAGCAATGCTAAGGATAAGTTTTCAGAATTTTTAGAAATTCCTCAAGAGATCGTATCAAACTATACTAAAGTTACAAGTATTGAAGATACAGATATATTAATAGAGGGATACAAAAAGATAGTGGATTATTATGATAATTATATAAAAATTAAAACAAATAATATGTATCTTGTTGTAGATGGAAGTAATTTAGATATAAAGGAGATAACAGACTCTGAGCTTGTAATATCAGGTAAGATATATAGTTTAAATTATAAAAGAAACTAAGAGGAGAAGATATGGATTTTAGAAGAAGATTAAGAAATATTAAGGGAGTAGTAGTTGTACAAATTGAAGGATATTTTACTGAGAGATTTATTAATCTTTGTAAAATTAATAATATTAAAATATGGGATATTAGAAATATAGTAAATGGTGTTATAAGATTTAAAATAGATATTGGGGAATTCAAAAAGTTAAAAACTATAGCTAAGAAAACTAAATGTAAAGTTACGATAAAAGAAAAAGAAGGTCTATATTTTACTTTTTATAGATATAGGAAAAGAAAAATATTTGCACTCCTTACAATTGTATTGTTAATTATTAGTATTTTATTTTCAACATTTATCTGGAAAATTGAGATTACAGGGAATACATATCTTACAGATGAAGAAATAATTTCCGCCTTAAAAAATAGTGGCATATATGTTGGAAAAAATAAGACTTTTATAAATAAAAAAGAAGTAATTAGTGATATGAGAGTTGCAGTTCCTGATCTGTCATGGATAGGAATTGAAATGGATGGAACTAAAGTAGTAGTAAAAGTAGTCGAAAAGACAAAGATAGATGAAAAAAATATACAACAAGATGTATGTGGTAATATTATTGCAGATAAATCAGGTATTGTAACTAAGATAATTCCAGAAAATGGAACTGCTCTACTTAAAGCTGGAAGTTATGCAGAAGAGGGAAATATTCTAATAGAGGGAGTTATATATAGTAAACTAATGGATCCTGAGTATGTTACAGCAAAAGGTATAGTAAAAATAAATAAAGAGTATATATTTTCAAAAGAATATTTTTACGATAATACTATTAAAAATTATAATAATAAAATTAGATATAGTGTTGGAATAACTATAGATTCTAAAGAATATATGATAAATTATTTGAATAAATCTTTAAAATATGATATAAATAAAAGTGCAATGAGCTTTTCACTATTTGGGAAGAATATTTCTTTTGATTTATATAAATTTTCTGAATATGATGAAAGTATTATTAAAAAATCAAAAGAAGATATATTAGAAGAAGCTAAAATAGATGGAAAAAATTATATAGAAAATGAAGTTTTGCCAAATATTAGATCTGGAAGTATAGTTGACAGTATTATGGAAGAGGAAGAGACAGACACGGGTATAAAAGTTAATATAAAATATGTTGTAAATGAACAGATAGGAAAATTTGTAGAAAGGAACAATTAATTTATGGGAATGAAGATTAATATAGATCTTGATCAAAGTATTATAGATTTTATAAAAGAGAAAACTAACGAGGAAGTAAAATTAAATGATATTATATATGAAATAGTCGAAAATGTGTTAAATGAGCAAAATATATCTATAGATATAGTAGATGTTTCAATTCAAAGTATGTCTAGTGAAGAAATAAGAGAAATTAATTATAAATATAGGAACATAGATAGAGCAACTGATGTTCTATCCTTTCCTATATTCACAATGGACGAACTTAAAAGCTTAGATAAAAGTATTAAAGAAATTGAGCTTGGAGATATCATATTATGTCTTGAGATTATAGAGAAGCAATCTATTGAATATGGTACAGGAATAGTTAGAGAAATACTTTATATGATTACACATGGTATGTGTCATTTAACAGGTCATGATCATGAAATTGGGGAAGAAAAAGTAATTATGCGTGCTTTAGAAGAAAAAGTACTAAGTAAAGTAGGTGTGGGAAAAGTAAATGGATAAAAAAACAGAAGATAAGGAAAAAATTGTTAAAAAGAATAAGTCTTTTTCAACTGCTCTAGGACATGCAATGGATGGGGTTATAAGAGCATTTAAAACTGAAAGAAATCTAAGAATAGATTATATTATAGGATTAATAGTATTAGTTACAAGTCTATTTTTTGATTTTACTAAGACTGAATTTGCATGTATTTGTTTAACAATAGGTTTTGTAATATTTGCAGAGATGATAAATTCAACAGTAGAGTATATTGTAGATTTAATAACAGATAAATATGATGATAGGGCAAAGGCTGCAAAAGATATAGCGGCAGGTGGTGTACTTATAGCATCCTGTGTATCTGTAGTTGTTGCATATTTTCTTTTTGTAGATAAAATATCTAATGCAAGTGTAGCAATAATATCTTCTATATTAAATTCAAAGCTACATATCCTATTTACAATAGTTTTTGCTGTTGTAATACTTACAGTAATACTTAAGGGAATATTTGGAAAAGATGAGGACTATGCGCATTCTGGACCCAGTATAAGAATTGCACTGGCCTTTGCCCTTACTACATATTCATATATAATTACTAAAAGTTTACTTGTATGTGGTATAGCTTTTATACTATCAATACTTATAACAGGATCAAGAATTAAGGATAAGAAGAATAAAATTATATATACAATACTTAGTGCAAGTATAGGAATACTCCTAGTACTTATAATTTATCAAATAGTACTTATGGGTCCAAATATAGAAAATCTTTTATTTAATTTACTAGGGAGGAAGTAGACATTATGACAAATTTAGATTTAATAAATATAGCTAAGAATGCTAGAAAAAATTCAGTATCAAATAGAACAGGATATTCTGTTGGTGCAGCTTTAATTACAGAAGAGGGTACTGTGTATATTGGGGCAAATATTGAAGAGCCATCAATACTTGGACTTTCTAATTGTGCAGAAAGAGTTGCAATACAAAATGCTATGTCACATGGTGAGAGAAAATTTAGGGCAATTGCTGTTGTTGGTGGTAAAAATACATCAGAAGAAGTTGATGATACACTAATGCCTTGTGGAGTATGTTTACAATATATACTTGATATGTGTAAAAATATAGATATTATAATGTATATGGATAAAAAACTAGTTGAAGTGAAAGTAGAAGATTTACTTAAAGCACCATTTATATTAAAATAAGGAGATAGTCATGGAAGATAAAAAACAAGTTAAAATATTATATAAAAATTGGAAAGGAAAAACTTCATATAGAAATATAATACCAGTAAAAATAGAATTTAAAGCAACGGAGTGGCATAAAGAAGAACAGTGGATATTAGAAGCTTTTGATTTAGATAAAGAAGATACTCGTGGCTTTGCTATAAAAGATATAATAGAGTGGAATTAAAAATATTTTTTCAAATAGTTACATATAGTGTATTAAGGTGATAAAATGAAACTTAAAATTATATATGTAATTATTTTTTTATGTGCTTTTGTAGTACTTACCTATTTTGTAAGTAATTATGATGAGTTAAATGTAAAAGAAACGTTTAGTGAAAATAATAGCAATTATACTATGAAAAATTTAAAAGAGGGAAGTGATAAGTATCATATAGATATTTATTATCCACAAACTATATATGATGTATTAAATATAAAAATAAAGGCGGATATTCAAAACATAGTAAGTGATTTTAAAAATTTATTAAATGAAGAACATGATAAAGAATATGTGCTTGAAATATCTTTTGATTATTATGAATATGAGGGCTATATATCATTTGCATTTAATGTGTTTAGACAGACTGGTGGAGCTCATCCAAATACAAATACTTTTACAGTAAATTATGATATTAGAAATAATAAAATTATAGATATAGTAGAGCTTACAAAAATGTATCCAAGTATATTAAAAGTATTTTCAAAGGTATCTTATGAAAGCTTAAAAGATAATGATAAAATTTTAGAATATGGAAATGAAGAAATGTTTAATAAAGGAATAGAAGAAAAAGTAGAAAACTTTAGAAATTTTGTATTTGATAAAAATAATATAATACTTTTCTATAATTCATATGATATAGCACCATATGTTGCAGGCAGTTTTGTTGTAAAAATACCTTATGATAAATTAGAAAATGAATAAAAAACAGGCCCCCAATGTTTGGGAGCCTGCATGTTAACAGTTACTTAGATCTGGCCCATCGCTTTGACCACGTTCTGGATCATCGCTTTGACGCCATCTTCCTTCTCCAGGAGCGCTTCCGGATCGATACCCGCTTTGCGGAGCTTGTCTGCCAGGAAAAGGAAACTTCTGACATCACCCAGTCTGTTGATCACTTTATGGGTGTCAAGCTTCTTTGCCGGTTTCGTCGGAATTGCGACAGGCTTCTCTGCTGCTTCAGCAGCCGGAGTTTCTGCTACGTCCTGGGTCTTGGTCGTCTGTGCAGCTTCAGCAACTTCCTTGTCGCTTTTCTGCTTCTTCGCCGTTTTGACCGCTTTCGGAGCTTCTGTCGGGAATTCCACTCCCTCCGGAATCGGAAGACCGTTACTGGGCTCTCTGTCCGCCATGAGACTCTTGAGATACTCGCCGATCTGATTGGCTGCATCTTTCAAGAAGACTGCCTGGTTGAAGCCCATGTGCAGGGACCTGAGTCCACCGAACCGCTTGTTTTCCTCTTTTGCAGACAGAAGGAAAATTGTACGGCCAAGAGCTGCTTCACCGCGATACATCGCCTCGTTGCACTTATCCTTCACATAACGAAGAACAGTTACATCGCCTCCCAGAGTCTTCTGGAGATCTTCAGGAAGTTCTACTTTCCTATTGAGCCAGCACTTGGGATGAGCAGCTTTGTATGCAGCTGCCAGATCACCACAGAATTTGCCGACATTTTCGACGCCGATCTCCAAGATTTTAGCATCACGGAGGATATCCTCAAGTGTTCTAGGCTTCTTCTTGGTTTTTTCCTCTGCCGGTGTCTCAGTAGTCTCAGCTACATCAGTTGTATCTTCTGCCGGAGCTTCCGTAGTAGCTTCTGCTGTCTCGGCCGTCTCAGTGGACTGTTCATCAGCTGTTTCAGTTGTCTCCTCCTCTTTTGTGGCGGGAGGTGTGACTTTCAGCTGAAGGATGAAGTCTCTTGCTTCATTCTCCTTCGTCTCACAGAAGCCATCGATGAAATCTTCAGCCAGCTGGATCAGTTCCTCAGCCTTCATGCCGATTTCTTCTGCCCGTGCGTTAAGAGCTGCGATTGTTTTAGTTCTAAGTGTTGTGCTGTTTGACATAAAATTGTCCTCCTCAAAAAATTATTTGTTTGATTTTCTTGTGACTACATCTTTATTATAGCACGTATTTTATTTTATGTCAACAATTTATGCAAATTTTTTTATATTTTTTTCTTAATATATTCGAAAATGCTTAAAAATAGTATAAAAATTATTGAAATTTATAATAATATTATTATAGAATATATGTATTAGGAGGTACATTGTGAAGAAGAAATATATTATTTTAATTTGTATTATTTTACTATTTATCATATTATTTGTAAGTAGTTTATTTTGGAATAAAGATAATAATGTGAATAATGTTGAAAATGTGGATATTAAAAATGAAGTTGTAGAAAACAAAGAAGAAGTTAAAAAAACAGATGAAGAATTACTTTTGGAAAAAGTAGATAAAAAATTAAGTGAAATGACATTAAGAGAAAAAATAGGGCAAATGTTAATTATTGCATACTATGATACTAACTATACAAATGAGTTAGATACTTTATTAAAAGAAGTAAAACCCAGTGGATTTATACTTTTTGAAAAAAATGTGACAAATTATGAAAATACAGTAGATTATATATCTAAGATAAAAGCTACTGCAAATATACCAATGATTATGAGTATAGATCAAGAGGGTGGAAGAGTACAGAAAATAAAAAATGTAGATGGTGTAAATGTTCAAATAATTCCAAATATGTATGATTTAGGTAAAACATATGATACTGAACTGTCATATGATGTTGGTACTGTAATTGGAGAAGAGCTTTCAGCTTTTGGTGTAAATACTGATTTTGCACCAATACTTGATATATTTTCTAATCCAGATAATAAAGTAATAGGAAATAGAGCTTTTGGGAATGATTCAAATACTGTAATTAGTATGGCACTCCCTCTAGCTCGTGGAATAAAGAATAGCGGTGTTGTTCCAGTGTATAAGCATTTTCCAGGTCATGGAGATACTGGAAGTGATTCACATGTTGAGCTTCCTATAGTATCTAAAACTAAAGAAGAATTATATCAAAATGAATTACTTACATTTAAGGCAGCAATAGAAGACGGTGCAGAGATGATAATGACAGCACATATTGCACTACCTAAAATTACTGGAAGTTATATACCTGCGACTTTATCAAAAGATATTGTAAATGGAATTTTAAGAGAAGAAATGGGATTTGATGGAGTAGTAATTACAGATGCTATTAATATGAAAGCTCTATCAGATAATTATTCTTTAGAACAAATTTGCGAATATACAATTAATGCAGGTGTTGATATTATACTTATGCCAACAGATCCAAAAGATGCTTTAAATACAATTGAAAGATTAGTAAATAATGGGAATGTTACAGAAGATAGAATAAATGAGTCTGTAAAAAGAATTTTAAAACTTAAGTATAAAAAAAATATGGATAAGGAAAAAGAACTAAATAAGGAGAGTATAGGTTCACAAAAACATATTGATATTATAAATAGAGTGAATAAAAATATGTAGATAAATATATCAGAATGTACTGTTTAACATTCTGATATATTTTTATAATAAAACTTATCATTTAGTTCTTTTAGTATACAATTTAGAAAATATTTTGTAGATGGCATGGAATTATTTAAAAGGTCTATTTTTATATTAGAGCTTGTTTCTTCGTTCATAAGTTTTATAGCCTTATCTATATTCCATCCAATTTTTTTAGAGTTATCATAATTATGTATTTTTGCAATTTCGTTATATAGTATTTTTGAACGTGGCATTATATTAATGTTGTTTATTAAACAAAAATCTATACATTCAATGATATATATATATCCAATAGTATTTTTATTGAAATTAAAATTATCAAGTATATTTACTATTTTTTCTCTAATACCATCTTTTGAATTTTCTATTTCATCTAGTAAAAATACAAGATTATCAATATTAAAAGGTTTAACTAGCTTTTTATATACTTTTAAATTGCTATTTGTTAAAGAATTCATATAAAAAGAGTCACCACTTACTGTTATTATTTTTACGTTCTTTTTTTCTTTTTGAATTATTTCAATTATTTTTATTCCATCAACCTTAGGCAGATTTAGATCAAGTAAAATAACATCTAAATCCTCTTTTAGTATATAGTTTAGTGCATTTTCTCCATTAGAGAATATTTTTGAAATTTAAATATTATATAATCCTTTATTACTTAAGTGATTATATACTGTCTCAACAAATTGGTAGTTATCGTCAATTATTGCAAGTTTTAACATAAAACCCCCTATATTTTAAATTTCCAAACTTTTCCAAAAAAATAGAAGTTTTCTAATTTTTAATTATTTTATTGAAAAATTATGTTTTTTTGATATAATTTTATCATGTAAATATTAATATGTTAAAAAATTTTAGTAAGGAGAATTCTTTTAATTATGAAGAAGAGTAGAGGCCCTTAAAATTAATAAATCTATAAAAGCAACTGTAGTTTATCCATGAATATACGAGAATAAAAATGAAAAAAAGAGTAAAAAGATTAGTATCTTTTACAATGTCACTTGTATTTTGTTTAGTAACTCTTTCTTCTGTATCATATGCATCAGAGAAAGATAGTTCCATTTATGCATTAGAAAAAACTGATGCACCAAGTCTTGCAAGTGAAACAGTTGTATTTTTACCTAATTTTGAAAATGCACTATATTATTATGGAACAATGTTTACTCAATCACAGAATGGTAATAATTGTGGACCAACTGCGGCAGCTAATGTACTTTCATATTTTAAAGGTGCAAATGGAGTAAATTTGTATTCTGGAAAGATCACACAAAGTACATATAATCAAATTTGTACTGATTGTAAATATTCACCAACAAGTGCTAATTTTTTGTTAAATACTTCTAATGGTATAAAAGCTTTTGCTAATAGAGCTGGTTATACATGTAAAATTGATAGGTATATGTTAAACTTATTTAGTGATGTTAAAAGAGATATTAAGAGAGGATATCCTGTATTAGCATGGGCAAATGATCATGCTTTTGTGATAGTTGGATACTCTGAAGGTGGTTCTGGTGAAAATAAAGTTTATGTATGTACAGGATGAGAAAATCCATTATTTGAATGGTATGAGCTTGGTATTGGAGTTCCAATGTGTTCAATAAATTAAAATAGTAAAAAATAAATTTATTAAAATATATGTAAGAGGGGAAAGGGGGGATAAAATGACAGTTTTTGGAGCAAGTCAAATAATAGGTAGTATAGTAATCTTTTTAATTGCATTAATGTGGGTTATAAAACGTATTAATATGGAAGAAAAAACATTAAAAATAGTATCATTTTTAATACCAATTATAGGTATAATAATGTGTATTATAAGATTAAAAGAGAATAAAGAAATAGCAATGAAATATTTTAAAGTAGCAATAATAGGAATAGTAACATATGTTTTAATTATTGCTTTTTTAGACTTAGTGTCATATATAGGATTTATTTGGCCAATTAAATGAACTAATATATTTAAAATAAAGTAAAAATTATATAAATTTTATTTAAAAAGTAAGAGGGGGAAGAGTTTATGGAATATTTAATAAAGACACTTTTTTTAGCTGTACCTTGGATTAAGTTAATAGGTAGCATATTAATTTTTTTAATTGCATTAATGTGGGTTGTAAAACGTATTAATATAGAGGGACAAGCTTTAAAAATAATATCTTTTATAATACCAATTATAGGTATTATAATGTGTTTAGTAAAATTAAATGAAAATAAAGAAATAGCAATGAAATATTTAAAAGTATCAATAGTAGGAATAGTAACATATGTATCAATAGTTTTATTATTTGTTATTATGACATATGTAGCATTTATATTACCAGTTGCAGGACTTTAATTTTAAAATAGAAGCAGAGAAAAAAATCTGCTTCTAACTAATTTTGAAAAAATTTTTAAATATATCTATATCATGTAAAGCTTCAGGATGCCACTGAATAGCTAAGATATTATCTTTTTCAATTCCCTCAATTATTCCATCATTACTAATAGCAGTAATTTTAAAGCCAGGTGCTAAATCTTTTATTGCCTGACAGTGGTATGAATTTACTTCATTATATTTTTATTATATATATCATATAACATAGAGTTATCACTTATCTTTATTACATGTTTATTTTGATCTGGTAAATCATGATTTGGTATTCTTTGATGTAGTGTACCACCAAATATTACATTTATCTCTTGTATTCCCGCACATATTCCAAGTATTGGTTTATTACCTTTTGCAAACAATTTTACAATACTATTTACTAAAGGAAACTCATCAAATAAGAATTTTTTATCTTTTAGAGGGACTTTATTATAATATTTTGGGTGTACATCATTTGCGCTACCAGTTACTATAAGTCCATCACATATATCATAAATTTCATTTAAGTTTTTTTCAGATACAACAGGTATAAGTAAAATGTCTAATTCATTAAAAATATCTATAAATAAATTTGCTATATAATATCTTTTTCTAAATGGTATATCTTCACCATGCTCTTCTAATCTTCCAACTATTGCTATTTTCATATATTATCCTCCATTACATAAAATAATATTAGCATAAAATATACAATTTAGTCAATATTGGAATAATGATTAAAAATTGATAAAAATAAAGTAAAAAATATATAAAAAAAAAGAGGGCCAGACAAGTATGCCTAGCCCCTAAAATTTTGGATTTACTGGAGACCCTTGATAAGGTCCTCCAGATCGTCCATCTTTAGGATCCCCCAGTAGCTGAGGAGATCCCTATTGGCCTTAGGCTCGTCCGGGTATTCCTCCCGGTCGATAACCTGCACCTTCACCCTATCCCCACTAATAGGGGTGAGGTAAAGGTTTGCCTGCAGGGTCCAGTCATCAAAGACTGACTCCTGCATTGTGCAAACAAAGGTTTTATCCTCCGTCTGCACATAACTCATGGCCGTGTTGCGTGTGAGTTTCTCACACAACACTCTGTAAATATTGGAAGCTATATCACGACTTCCATTTGCTTTTACAGACTCCTCGTTAACGAGGAGCGCCAAATTTACGAGTTTGTCAATGCCCTTCATAATTTTCTTTACCTTCCCCGTCGCTTTCGTACGGGGATCCTTTCTTTTAAAAAATTTTTTTGCTACTTCTCTACTTTCAGGTGTAGATTAGGCTATATGTAGCGCCTATCTCCATTTTGGAGAACCTCTAAATTTAAAAAAGGATTCCATACGATTTAGGGGAGCTTTCATTCCCTATAATCATATGGAATACCTTTATATATTTCATACTTATATTATAACACTTTTTTTACGTTATGTCAAGCTTTTATGTTTTTAAATTTAGTAAATTATCTTTATTTAAGGATAGTTTAATTTATATAATTTCAATATGTTAAATTTAAAGTGTATTTTAAATTATTTTTTCTTTTGTTATATTAAGTTTTTTGATAAAAAATAAGAATTGTGTAATGCATAAAACAAGATTATATTAATATAATGTAGTAAATATATAGAGGTGGAATATGAATAACAGAAAGATTAAAATATTATTTACAACATTATTTATATCAATATGTTGTATATCAAATATATTTGGTGCAAGTTATATATATAAAATTAATAAAGATAAAAAAGATGAATCAAGTATAGCTACATCTGTATCTACACCAGTGTTTGAATTTGAGTCAGAGGCACAAGTTTTAATGGAAGCTTCAACTGGGAAAATATTATATGCAAATAACGAAGATGAAAGATTACTACCAGCATCGGTTACAAAAATTATGACATTACTTTTAATAATGGAGCAAATTGACTCAGGTAAATTAGCATATACAGATAAAGTTACATGTAGTGCGCATGCTTCAGGTATGGGTGGATCACAAATATGGTTTAAGGAAAATGAAGAGTTAACAATAGATGATGCCCTAAAGGCAATATGTGTTGTTTCTGCTAATGATGTAACAGTTGCAATGGCTGAAAAAATTGGTGGAACTGAAACTAATTTTGTAAATATGATGAATGAAAAAGCTAAATCTCTTGGAATGACAAATACAAATTTCATGAATTCACATGGTATAGATGAGGATAATCATTACACAAGTGCAAAAGATATAGCTATTATGTCAAGAGAAATTATAACTAAGCATCCAGATATATTAAAATATACATCTATATGGATGGATAGTTTAAGAAATGGAGAGTTTGGCCTATCTAGTACTAATAAACTTATAAGGTTTTATGAGGGAGCAAATGGATTAAAGACAGGATCTACATCACAAGCTTTATTTAATTTATCTGGTACTGCTACAAGAAATGGAACTACATTTATAAGTGTTATAATGAGAGCTCCATCATCTGATATAAGACTACAAGAAACAAAGCAATTACTAGATTTTGGATTTGCAAATTATGAAAATAAGATATTATATGAAAAAGATACAGTAATGGATAGTTTAGAAGTAAGTAAAAATGTAGGGGAAAAACTAAATGTTATTGTAAATAGGCAAGTAAGTGTATTAACGGAGAAAGGTAAAAATATAGAAACATCAGAAAATAAAATATATAATGATTTAAAGGCACCTATTGGTATTGGAGAAGTAGTAGGAGAAATGGAAATTATTGATGTTTCAACAGGGGATGTTATAGAAACTTTGGATTTAGTAGCAAAAAATGAAATTAAAAAATCAACATTTATGGATTATTTAAGAAAAATATTTAAAATATTTATAATGTCAAATCAAGTCTAATTTAAAATGGACTTGATTTTTTATATTATATATTATAAAAAAATCAATTATGTATTAATTAAAATTATTATCTACATATTTAAGATATAAAAATAATAGATGGAGAATTTATTAAATATTTAATAAATAAACTTTTTTATTTAGATTTTTGATAAATTTTACATTTATTTTTTGTATTTTTTCACATATTATAAGTATTTAAATAGTATCTTTTGTAAATAATATTAAAAAATCATCAAAATTAAGAATTTTTAACTTTTAAATATTTTTATGGATATCATTGGACTTATAATTACTGTATTTAATTATAATAAAAATATAGTGTTATTATTTTCTAAAAAAGATAAAAATAATCAAAATTTTTAGAAAAAAGTCAAAAAAAATATTGTCTAATGTAAAAAAAAAGTGATATAATATATTGTGTATAGTGTGTTTAGTTGAATAAGGAGAGATAGAAATGAAAAGATTTGCTAAAATTATATTAGTTAGTATGATTTTAATTTTAACAACTTCAGTTTCATATGCAAGTGAAAGCATAAATGCAACTTTGAGTACTACTTCTCAACAGGCATATGCTAAAGATACTGTCATATTTAAAGTAAAACTTGATAATTTAAAAGACATAAAGCATGGAGTAAATGCTTATAAAGCAACTTTAGTATATGATAATAGTATTTTTGAAAATATAAGTGAAACTGATTTTAAAACATTAAATAACTGGGAGGGATTAAGATATAATCCTAATACTGGTGAATTTGTTGTTTATAAAAGAACAGGAATTACTGAAGAAGAAGATGTAGTTAATGTATCTTTAAAAGTAAGAGAGAATGCTAAAGCATCTAAAACAAAAGTAGAATTAATAAATATTGTAGCTTCAGAAGGAAAAAAAGATTTATTAATTCTAGATACTGATACATCAGAAGTAAATATGGATATAATCGAAGAACAAAAAGATCCAAGTGATAAACCAAATACTAATCCTGGTGATAATATAGGTAATGATAAAACAGATGGACAAGTGCCAAGTGAATCTATTACATCACCATCTACAGGAGATAATTTTATATGGCATTTCATATTATTCACTGGAGAAGTGGTAGTAGTTTTTGCAATAGGTATAACATTTTATAAAGAAAAAAACAAAAAAAATAGAAAAAATAAAATGTATATATCTATAATACTTGGAGTAGTTCTAGTTGTACAATTTATAGGTACAATATATGGAACAGTTTCTACCTTTTCTAAAAAAGGTGAATTAAACTTTGATGGTGGAATAGATTATGCAGATGTCAGTTTGCTTGTATCACACCTTGCAAATATTCATCATTTAGATGAGGGAAAAACACAAGATCAAGCTAAGGAAGTATTAGAAAATGCTGATATGAACAGTGATGGGAAAATAACAGTAACTGACCTTAGTATATTAATACAAAAAATAGAAGATAGGTTAGATTATGAAGTAATAATATCTGATTTAACTATAAATAATAATTACCCACAAAAAAATGAAGAAGTAACTTTAAGCTTTAATTGTTATGCAAATTATGATGCTACTGTAAAAGCTATTGTTATAAATTCACAAGAGTACAGTATAACTAAAAATGAGCAAGAGGGTAAATATGAAGTAAAAATAAATGTTGGAAATGTTAGCGGAAAAAAAGCATTCACAATTGAAAAAGTAAAATTACATAATGATAAAGAAGTAAAAATAGAAAATGATAACTCTGTTAATATTGATGTATTAAAACAAATGGTAAGTTTAAAAAACTATAGTTTAGTAGAAGACGTAGAAAATGTAAGTTTAGATGTATCTTTTGATATTGAAGATGTGGATAATGCATTTTTAAGAGGTACATATACAGTAAAAGAAACTACTGCAACAACAGAAGAAGAATTAGAAAATATTCAAGATACACAAGATGTTGTTGCTATACAACAAGGAGATATAAAAGCAGGAAAGAATAGTTTTAAAGTAAAAGTAGAAGAAGGTAAAAACTATGAGCTTTCAATGAATATAGAATATAAATTAAGTAATGGAACTTCAGAAGAAGATATGCAATATTCTAGCGACTTAGACATAAAAAAACTTATGAGTTTTAATCCAAATTATAATTTTGAAATGTCTGATATTAAAACTTATAAATTAGTTGATGGCGTTCTAACTGAAACTAATGAGTTTGATATTGGAGAAGAAATAATTATAAAATTTGATAGTACAAATTCAACTGTGTGTGTACCAACACATTTAATTGTTAATGGCAAGACATATAATCTTGATAAAGAAAACAACTCTTATACAGCTACAATAGATGGATTTGATAGTGTTGGAAAACATGAAGTAGTAGTTGAAAAAGTATTTTTAAGTAATGGTAAAGAATTTAATGTAGAAAATAAAAAAGCAGAAGTAGATCTTATTAAGAAAACTCCAACAGTAGAAAAGTTCAGATCTAATGAAAATATACATGATAAACAAATGGAAGTATTTTTATATGTAAGAGATGAAGATAAGACATTAAGTAAAATAACAGCAATTTTATATGATGAAAATGGAACTGAAATCTCAAGTTTAGATTTAACATCTAAATTAGTAGATAGCAATATTGTTGAAGAAAATTCAATAAGTGTGTATACTTTAAATGATATTTTTGATATAAGTTCTATAAATTTAGCAAAAAAATATAAGATTAAAGTATTAGCAAATTATGAATTACTAGAAAATGAACCTGAATATACTTTCAGTGATAAAATTATTTTTGAAAACGAATTTGATGCAGTGCCATTAGTTAACATTAAAGATGTGCAAGTATCAAATAGATATCCTGAGAAAAATGAAAATATAACTTTAACTTATAAATTAGAAACTAATAAAGAAGATTTAGATATTACTCATATAATGGTAAATAACTTAAAATGTATAGCAACAAAACACATAGATAATAATGATAATGTAACATATGCTGTGACTTTACCAGTAGGTGCTAATCATGGAGAATTAGATTTACATACAACTGAATTTACATTCGAAGATAATAATGGAGTAGCATATGCTGATAATACTGTTAAAGTAGATGTATTAAAAGCAAAACCTACAAGTGAGAAATTCTTACAAGAAGATGATATAGAAAATGGTAGTGTAACTTTAACTGCAAGAATTTTAGATCCAGATGGTGCATTTATTAGTGGTGTTGCAACTCTTGTAAGTAAAAGTGATGGCGCAGAAGTTGCAAGTAAAACTTTTAATGCTGAAAATGTTACATTTACAATTAATAATATAGAAATTGATAAAGAATATACTTTAATTGCCAAAATGACATATGATAGGGATTCAAAAGTTGGCGAAGATAATTATGTAGAAGATGAAGTGTTTAGAGAAAGATTTATACAATTAATTGCTGATTATGATATTAAACTAAATAATATAAAAACATATAATGGTGATAAAGAAACTAGATATTTCGAAAGAGGTCAACAAGCAACATTAACGTTTAATTCAACTAACAAAACAGCTTTTTACCCTGTAAAAGCAGTTATAAATGGGAACGAATATACTTTAGAAAAACAGGATGATTTATATAAAGTAACAATACCAGTTGTTTCAAAATTTGGCCCACAAACTGTAACTATACAAAAAATAATACTTGATAATACAAAAGTATTAGATGTTACTTCTGATAATTCAATAGATGTAGGTATTTTAAAATTAAGACCAACAGTAACAGATTTTGGAATTGAAGAAGGTGAAAATAACACAATTAATGTTTCATTTACTGTAAAAGATACAGAAGAAGCAATAACTGGTGGAAAGATAATAATAACAGACGACAATGGAGTAAAAATTGCAGAAGAACCATTAAGCAGTGATTCTGAAGGAATAAGCTTCACAAAGAATGTATGTGAAGAGTATGAAATAAAAGTAATTGCTGATTATGATTTAGATACAAATGCAATTACACAAGAAGATAATGAATATACAGATCAAGTATTGTTATCAGAAACTATAAATGTTAGTCAAAATCGTTTATTTGAAGTAAAAGATATAACAAGTGTTACATTATATGGAAAATTAGACGATGGTAGTGTTACTGAAGTATCAAGAGTAACAGAACAAGATTTAACAGATTTAAACAATTATATAGTAAAAGTACAAACAAAGGGAATGCCAGCTTTCTTTGCGAATATCGAGTCAATAGAAATTGATGAAGCAAATAAATTAAATTTTGTGTTAGATTATAAAGATGTAATTCAATATGAAGATGGCAAAAAACATAGTAAATTAAAAGTTGAATATGCAGAAATGATAAATGGCGTAGCAGAAAATAAAAGTTTAGAAAGTCTACTTAAAGAAATTACTGCAAATCCTTCAGGTACATTTGAATTAACACAAGATTATGATGCAAGTAATTTGAAATCTGAAGGAAGTACTGCAATAGATGTAGCATTTAGTGGTACTTTAAATGGAAATGGACATACAATACGTAATCTTAAAAAACCTTTATTTAATTCTTTATTAGATAATGCTAAAGTTACAAATTTAGTATTAGAAAATGTTGAATTAGTAGGTGCAACAAGTAAAGGTGCACTTGCAAATAGTGCTGAAAATACTACTATTTCAGATGTACATATAAAAGGTTTATCTATGATTACAAGTATTGAAGAATGTGGTGGAATGGTAGGCGATTTAAAGGCAGGTTCTACTGTTAAAGAATGTAGTGTAACAAAGTTTAATATTAAACTTACTTATTTTAGAGTTGCAGGTATTGCAGGTAAAATGGCAGGTAGTACTATAAAAGATTGTTATGTAGAAGGAACAATTGAATCTGTAACATCTACTATAGATGGAATTGGTGGAATAGCTGGAGATTCACAAGGAACACCACAATCAACAATTGAAAATTGTATAGCAAAAGTAAATTTTGTAAATAATACAAGAGCTAAAAATAATGGTGGTATATTGGGACTTGCAAGAAATGCTAATACAATATTGACTAACAATGTAAGTTTAAATACAGGTACAGGATTAAATCATGTTTTTGGTACAACAGTACATTCTACATCAGGTAATAACTATGAATTAGAAGAATCTGAATTAATTTCAAATGTTAGTACTAGTAATAAAAATCTAGTTAAAAGAGTAGCAAAAGCTAATTTAAATAGAGAATTCTTTGCAAATGAGGCTTTATTTAATGAAGATATTTGGGATTTAGATGATGTTTCATATGATAAATTACCACGTTTAAAAAATAGTGACCCTAATGGAACTATTGAAGAAGTGGTAGAAAATGATAATAAAAAATTATATATACCAGAATATGGCAGAATAAGTAAAATGTCTGGATATGATAAAAATAAAGATATAACATATAATAACTTACATAAATTAATGCCGTATTATGATGCTAAATATTTAGTAACAGATGGTTCTAAGATAGCAAGTGATAATGTTTTAAATACAAAAATTATAAAACATATTTTACCATTTGCAAATAATAAATTAGTAACTTATCTTACAACAAATAGTTATGATGGTATTAATAAAATAAAAGTAGAATTTGATGATTATACTTTTGAAGAATATACAGTTACTTTTGAAAGTTTTAAACAAGGTATAGCAATTTATAAAATAAATGATTTAAATATAAATTATGCATTTGATAATTATGCTATAAATGAAGATTCAGAAGTTATAACAAAATTAGCTGAGTATATAAAATCATTAGATTATAATACAGTGCTAGAACCACTTACTACAGCAGCAGATAATAGACAATATAAAGATAATTATGATTCTGTAATTAAAAATATGGCGCAAGAAATAGCACTTAATATTTTACAAAATGATGAAGATAGTATACTTATGTTAAATAATGATATACTAAACAAAAAAATTGAACAAGAATTAATTGGAACTGATAAAATAAATAAAATGATTTATGCATATAACTATTATAACCGTTGGTATGGCTTTGAAATAGGTGGTGCAAAAGTATCAGATATTATGTTATTTGATGGTAAGATGTATTCAGATACAATGACATTTTATAATGTAGTAAGAGAAGTACTTTCAGGAAATATGAATCCAGGAAATACAAACACTTTCTATGCTAATTCTCTAAAAAAATATACAGGAAGTTCAACAATTAGCTATTTCTTAAATTATATAATAACTAATATTGGTGGATATGAAGATGTAAATGATTGGTTTACTGAGTACTTTGGAGCAAGAAATATTTTAGCTGAATTTGGAGTAGATAAAAATCCTAATATTTTATATCGTGCTTGGTATCAACTAAGTAAAAAGCAAAATATGTTACTTCCAGTTATTACATTGCCACAAGATTGCGCTTATATGATTAGTGGTCCTGCTCATTTACAAATTGGACCTTCACAGTTGTATCATAAAGATGTAAATACTGAAGCAGGTAAAGCAGCTGTTAGAAGGATTGTTAATAATCATGTAGCACTTATAAAAAGACACTTAAGTACATTAGCAGGCTCATTTGATCCAGGAAAATGGAATAATTATTGTATTATGGTTTATGATTGTACTAGAATCATTACAGGTTATAAAAATTCATATTTTCCAGGTACTAATGTTGTAATAGGTACTTCACCTGTATATACTCAAGGAAAAGTTGGACAAAATTATCCATTCTTCAAAAACTTTAGTGAGGTATTTGGTTTATGGCAACCAAGTGGAAGTGCTGCTGGTGTTGGAAATACTGCAGGATTCTTATGGTTTATAGCTAGACCAGGTCTTACTAATTTTGATACTTGGACTCATGAATTTGAACATGCTTTATTTGATAAAATTATGTTATTCCAAGCTGGAACTAGATTTAAATATGGTCTTGAAACACTAACTGAAGGTAATGTTGAACAAAATGGTGTTTGGAGTGAAAATAACCTTGGCCAAGATGTTGGACCATATTATTTCAATACAACTTATGATTTAAATAAGGAAGGAAATGCAACTCAAAATTTAAGTCCTGATAGAATTGATACTAGAGAAAAATTAGAAAATTATTTCAAGGGACAACAGAATGCTTTAGATTTACTTGATTATATCGAAGGTAAGGCATTTATAAGATTAACACCTGAGCAACAAGCAAGAGTTGCTACAAGAATGAATCAGTCTGGAGCATGGTCTACTTGGGGTGCGATTACTGCAGCACAAGCAGAACAGATGAACTTAACATCTTTAGAATCTTTATATGATAATAGAATTATTATACGTCCTGAAAATGCATGGGGTGTAAGTGTAAGAGGTCTTAAAGTAATTAATAGTATTGGTACTAATGATTATGGATTTGAGTCTGTTTGGGTAAATCGTTGGTATATAGGTCATAATGATAATGGTATGCCAGATGCATTCTCAGCAAAACGTAATTATTTTGAAATGCTTGGTTATGCAGGAGTTGATGGATATGTTACTTATGGAAGAGGAAGTACTAAAACAGATCTTGATGCTATTCAAAAAATTACGAAGTCTGTTACTGGTACAGCTATGAATTGGAAAGAATATAAGATGAGTAGATATGCTACTATTGAAGAAAATTTAAAAAACAATAAGTATATTGATGTTGATTATATGATTGAAAGATTCTATCAAGCTTTATCAAGTGATACTAATAGAAATGCGACTCAAAGAACAAATCTTAGAAAAGTATATTATCATTACTTAAAGAGTGTTACAAATGATTTCGTTGCTGATCCTCTTGGAACAGACCTAGAAATGACACATATAAAAACAGCAAATGAACTTATAGAGAAAATAAATGCTAAACCTTATGGATATTATATTTTAGATAATGATATCGACTTTACTGGAATAGATGATTGTGTAACAAACACATTTATGGGAATTTTAGATGGTAATGGACATAAGATAATGAATAATACAAATTCTATATTCCAAAAAATAAGATATGGTTATGTAAGAAATCTAAAATTTGAAGGAGCTAATATTCCAAAAAATATTACTAATATAGGTTTCTTAGCTAAGCAATCACAATCATCTACAATAATAGATATAGATGTAAAAAATTCAAAAATTAATACAGCAGGAAGAAATGATATAAATCTAATTGCTGGAGCTACTAATACATTAGTATATGATAACTGTAATGTTGAACATTTAGTTGCAAATGTATCAAATGCTTCAGAATTTGTAAGTAAAATACAAGAAGATACAAGTGGAGAATTTAATATAACTGGTGATATAGACTTTACAGATTATACCTCAACTTCTAATGCCGTTATAATAGATACTTTTACTGGTAAAATAAAAGGAAATGGACATAAAATTTCTAACTTGAATAACTTAAGCTTATTTGCAAACTTTAATGGAACAATAGAGGATGTAAGTATAGAAAACTTCAGCAATAGTAGTGCTGGAAGAGGTAGTGGTAACTTTGTTACAGCTTTTGCTCAAGAAACAAATAAAGCAGTTGTTAAGAATGTAACATTTAAAAATATTACTTTATCTGGTAATCATAATGTAGCTGTAGTTGCTGGAATGGATGGAAAAACTAATGCAACTTCTGTATTTGAGAATATTAAAGTATTAAACTCAAATGTTACAGGAACAGGATTTTATGTATCAAACTTTATAGGTAGAAAATATGGTGGAAGCATTAAAAATGTATATGTACAAGGAACACTTAATATTACTACAACTGAAAATGGTGGTTTAGTAGGTACAATACAACAAGGTGGTTCAGGTTCTTATGAAAATATCATAACAGATGTAGATGTTATTAGACCAAGTTGTACAGATGCACAAAAGCGTAATAATAATGGTGGACTTGTAGGTGCTATTTATACTAATCCAGTAATTAAAAATTGTGTTTCATTTGGAAATATGACAGGGTATACTGATACATCTAATAATGAAATTGCCCCATATAAATGTGTTGGAGCGGCAGAGAGTAGTATTAATGCTTGTTTAACAAAATGTTATGAAGTAACAGAGTTAACTGGTGCAAGTCGTGTTACAGCTAACACAGCTGGTCACTTAGATACTATTTCAAGAGCAAACTTAAATGCTGATTTCTATAAAGATTTAGGATTTAGTGAAGAACTTTGGGATTTCACAACAATAGCTACAAAAGGCTATCCTACATTAAAATAATACTCAAAGTTATATAGATAAAAATGTTGATTTTGCAATGCAATTTCAGCATTTTTTTCTATTTTTTAATCAAAAATTAAATTAATTAATATAATGTTGAAATATAAGTAAGTTATAAATAATGGAAACATAAAAATAGTATTTAAAAATCAAAAAAAGATCAATATTTATTAGTTATCTAATAAAAATATTTTAAACATCTATAATGTCAAATTAAGTCTAATTTTGATATAGAATTGATTTTTTTGCATTATGTATTACAAAAAAATTACAAATTGATTACAATTACATATCAATTAAAATTACTACCTCTTTTTTTTCTAAAAAATATTGATTTTTTTTTGTATTAGAGATATACTACCGATATAATTATGTTGTAATGAAGTTACAATTTTTGATGGAGGTTGAAACAAATGATAGGGATGAGTCAAATTAAGAAGAAGACTATACAGGGAATAGCAATTGGTGCCAGCGTTGGGATAATCGGTATGGGTATTACTCTTGGCTGGTCTTTAGTTACTATAAAATCATATGAGAATGGTACAAATAAAAAGTATCTTAAAAACTATACTAAATCAGTTGCTGTATTAACTAGAGATGTAATTCAAGGGGAAATTATATCAGAGGATATGTTAGATGAACAACCTGTACACATTAACACTGTACCAGAGGGAGCACTTGACAAAAATTCAGTTATAGGTCAGACTGCTAAATTCAATATTTCGGCTAAAGTTCCAATAACTGCGTCTATGATAGGAAGTGAGATTTTATCTTCTGATGTTAGAATTCAAGAGATAAATACTGTTTTGATGCCAAGTGATTTAGTAGAGGGAGATACAATCGATATTAGACTTATGTATCCAAATGGAACAGACTATATTGTAATTGCACAAAAACAAGTAAATAAGATATATGATACAACATTTTGGCTATATTTATCAGAAGATGAGAGACTATTACTTAACAGTGCAATAGTAGATTCATTTTTAAATACAGGATCTAAGCTATATGCAACTGTATATGCAGATAGTGATGCACAAGTAAAAACTGCAGTAGATGTTGAGGGCGCAACAAAAGGATATATAGAAGGTCAAATAAAAGATAGTATAAAGACTTTAAAAACTGCAACAGATGATGAAGCAGCAACTATTGTAATGGACTTGGTTACAAAGTATAGAAATTTTGCAAATTCCGCAACAAGAACAGCAGAAAATTATCAACCAAATGCACCTGTAATGAATATGATGAAAGCAGATAAGTTTTTAATTCAAACTGCAAGTGAAACTTTAAATAAATTAAATGCAGAATCAAGAGCAAATGTAGAGACTGCACTTAAAAATTATAAAAACCAAAATTCTTCAAACTTTGATGGTATAGTTAATGGAGCTCAAAAATCAGTAACAATACAACAAAAAGAAAGAGAAGAAATGTTAAGTACTGGAGAATAAGAGAAATTTAAGGAGATGTTCTAATGCAAATAATTGGATTAATTGGATATGTAGATAAATATGATTTTATAATGAATATGGCAAAAGTATTAGAAGTAATGGATAAATCTGTACTTGTAATTGATGCTACTCGTGATAAAAAATTAAAATATATTGTACCTGCAATTGATGCAAGTGCAGATGCATACATAAGTAAATACAGTGATATAGATTTTGCTGTTGGATTTGAAGATTTTTCAAGTTTAGAAAAATATATGAGAGAACATGAAGTGGAACTTGAAAAATATGATTATGTTATATTTGATATAGACTCAGCAGATATGTATAAAAAATTTAAAGGAAAAGAATTTAATAGAAAATATATGTTTATAGATTCTAATGTTTTATCTGTTGCAAAAAATAAGGAACTAGTAAAAGAAATGAGAGAAGAAATGCAAGAAGATGAAATAAAATTCACAAAAGTTCTATATAAAGCATATTTATCAAGGGCAAGTGAGGAATATTTGGAAAATCAAATTGCACTATATAATGTAGCATGGCATGAAGAAAGCTATGAAATAATGATAGATGATCAAGATAGAATAGTTGACATTGATTCTCAGTTTTGTGGTACTATACAAATGAGAAAACATACTAAAATGTATTTATATGTAATGTCTGAGCTTATTGCAAAACTACTTGATGAAGATCCAAAAAATATAATAAAACAAATTAAAAGGAGGAAGGACTAATGGCAAAGGTAGTATTTTGGAGCCCATTTAAAGATGCTGTTGGTTGTAGTCATGTTGCAGTTGCTGTAAGTTCTATTATGGGAATAACACATAAGTCTACATGTTTACTTATGCATAGCAATTTTGATACAAAAAAATTAGAATCATGTTTTACACTATATAATGATTTAAATACAGGAGATGTTTTAGTTGATTCAAGTCTAGGTATTGGATCTGTTATAAGACTTTTAAAGAGTAATAAACTTACTCCAGATGCAATACAAAATTATGCAAAACCAGTATTAAAAGGTAGACTGGATATATTATATGGAATGGAAGCATCTCAAGGTGAAGATAGTGAAGTATTAAAGAATTTACCATATATAATTAAAAAATCAGATGAAATATATGATGTAGTATTTATTGATTTAACAAAGACTGCAAATGAGGAATATGTACAAGAAGTACTTGCAGATGCAGATATTGTAGTAACAGTAATAAATCAAGACTATATAAAAATAGAAGAATATTTTACAAAATATGCAAATCTTGAACTATTAAAAAATAAAAATAAGTTATTAGTTATTGGAAATTATGAAAATAAATCAAAATATAATACTTCTAATATAAAATTTAAATACAGATATAAGGATTCTATATATGCTGTACCACATAACTATAGTTTTTCGGATGCATGTAATGATGGAAATGTTTTAGATTTTTTATATAGAAATATAAATGCTGACTCAAAAGACTATAATGGATATTTTATATCTCAAACAAGTCAAATAGTAGAAAAAATAGTAGAAATTGCAAAGATTAAAGAATAAAAACTTATATAAAGGGGTGAAAAAATGTCAGTTTCATTTATATTTAATATTTTATTAATAATATTACTTATTGCTTTTGTTGCTGGTTTTTTCGTGTATAAGGTAAGAAAAACTGATACAATACAAGATAATAGATCTACACTTGAAAGAGAAAGAACAATATATAGCATTGAAACAATGCAAAACTATATTAAAAAACAATTTGATGAAATAACAAGAATGAATTTATATGATCTTGCATTATCAGAAGAAGAATTTGAGAGAAGAAAAAATGTAAAGTATGAGTTAAAAAAGGCATTAAAAGGTGCTGGTTATGCAGATGCAAGTGATAAAAAATATGTTAAAAATTTAATGTTTGATTTACTAAGAAATAATTATAAAGTAAATAATTTTAATATAAATCATGCAATACCTTTTAATAATTTTGATGCATTAACTTCTCAAGACAAATTTGAAATACTTATGCATGTTTACAAAAAAGAATTTAAAGCTGAAGCATTAACACAAATGATAACAAAATATAATTTAGACTTTCCAAAATATGAATTTGATGAGAATGTACCATCATATGTTATAACTGCAGGGGAAATAGATAGTATATTTACAAGTGAAATAACACCTGAGACATTATCTTTTGAGGATAAATTAGAGATAGTAGTTCAAAGAATATATCAAAGATATAAAGGATATAGTGTTGTTGATGATATAAGGGATATGAACATTGATGGTGTATCTGGTGGTGTATCTGGTATTCCACCATCATTTCTTGACCAATTATCAGATATGGATGAGTATTTAGAGCAAATACAAGATAGAAAAATACCAATGTCATATGACTCAGTTTGGATCTTTTATAAAGGTAAAGCTACATATTTATCATTCTTATCTTTTGGATCAGAGGATGAATTAAAGAGGGTATGTCAAAACATATATAAATATAATAATCCAGGACAATTATCAGAGTCTGTAGGGTATAAGATAAATGAAATGAAAGATGGATCAAGAATAGTTGTTTTAAGACCAAACTTTTCAGAGTCATGGGCATTCTTCGTTAGAAAGTTTGCTCCACCAACACTTATATCTACTGAACAATTATTAGTACATGAAGGAAAAGAAAAGGTTATAGAACTTTTAAAATTCTTAGTAAGAGGTGCAAGAGTAACTTCAATTACTGGTGAACAAGGTTGTGGTAAAACTACACTTCTAATGGCTATAATGAAATACTTATATCCAACAATTACAATTCGTGTACAGGAGACTGCATTCGAATTACATTTAAGAAAAATATATCCATATCATAACATCTTATCACTTAGAGAAACAGATACAATAACTGGACAAGAGGGACTAGATGTACAGAAAAAAACAGATGGTGGAGTAAATATACTAGGAGAGGTTGCAACAGATCCAGTTGCTGCTTGGATGATACAAATGGCACAGGTTGCATCTAAATTTACACTATTTACACACCATGCTAAAACATTCCCAAATTTAATAACTTCTCTTAGAAACTCACTTTTAAAAATAGGAATGTTTAACTCAGAAAATGTTGCAGAGGTTCAAGTTGTTCAAGTAATAAATTTTGATATACATCTAAAAAAAGGAATAGATGGAGCAAGATATATTGAAAGAATAACAGAATGTATACCTCTAGAACAAAAATTCTCATATAACAATGATTATAGAAAAGTAAAAGATGTAGATAAAAAATTAGATAAATTTATGGATAATGCAGTAGAATTTTTCCAACATATGACACAATCTCAAAATTATACATATAAAAATATAGTTGAGTTCGTTGATGGAAAATATGTATTTACAAATCCTATATCAGAAAATAATATAAGTGCTATGAGGGACAATATGTCACCTGAAGACATAAGAGATTTTGATGACTTCATAGATAGTACTTGGAGGTGATCTAATGGTTAAATGGGCTATAGCCTTAATAGTAGTAGCACTTCTAGGTATGGCAGCTCTAGCAATATATTACTTTTCTGTTAAGAAAAAATATAGTAGTAATACACTTTTATTTAGTAAAGATGAATTATTACTTAAAAATAAAAGTGGTATAAAAGAAGCATTAGACAGCCTGTATCAAATGATTTATCTAACATTTATAAAAATGCCAGGTGTAAAATATTACACTAAAAAAACAAGATTAAAGTTTGAAATGACAAATGACTATGACGAGTATGATATAAGAAGACATACTGGTAGAGCTATGTTTATAGCAGTAGTTTGTATGTTCATATCACTTGTTGTATTATTAAATTTAGTTAATGATATATATATGTCATTTATTGTTATAGTTGGTGTTATAATTATAACTGAAAAAATAATAGATATTAGTATAACATCTGTATCTAATAAAATACTTAGACAAATGCCTGAAACTTTTACAAGTATAAGACATTCATTTCATGAACATGGTATGATTGATGAAGCACTAGATACTACAATTGATGAGTTAGAAAGCAAAGAAATTGTACCACAATTAAAAAGAATAAGGGATGCAATAACATCAGAAAATCCCGAAATAGAACTTGAAAGATATTATGATACTGCACCAAATAGGTTTTTAAAGCTATTTGCAGGTATTTCATATTTAACTTATGAGCTTGGAGATAGAAAAATTGATGATACATCAGTATATTTAAAAAATCTAAACAATATATTAAATGAAATTTATTTAGATATATTAAAACAAGATAAATTAAATTATATGTTTAGAAGTCTAACTGTTATAGCAGTTGTACCTCTAATAGCAGTAAAACCATTACAAGTATGGGCTGAGTCAAATTTCCCAGCACTAGCTAATTTCTATAACAGTAGTATTGGTTTTATAGTTCAAGCAATGATAATTTTATCAATATTTATATCGTATATAATGTTAAGAATTATAAAAGAAGATTCTGATGAAATAAAATTTGATAGAGTATCAAAGCTAAGATGGCAAGATAGAATATATAAAATTCGTCCATTTAGACTTATTGTTGATGCTTTCAAGCCACTTCCACATACTAGAAAGTATAGAAAAAATACAGAACTTATAAGAGATACAAACTCTTACCTTACAATAGAATGGCTATATGTAAATAAATTGACATACGCACTAATATTTGCAGTTCTTACTATCTTACTTATAATTAACTTAAATCATATAGACTCAAGTGCAGCATACAACAGAATAAGTGATGATTTTATGTCTATGGGACAGTTAAGTCCAGAAGATGAGCTTGCAGCTCAAGAAGTATTAAAAGTAGATAAAGAATATGTTGATAAATATAGAAGAAAAAATATTACAAAAGATGAATTAGAAAAAGAATTACAAAATGATAATAGAAATATTGGAAAAGAAGTAGATTCTGCTACAGTAGATAGGATATATAGTAAAATAGATACTGTAAATAACTCATACTTAAAATTTTGGCATGTATTAATTGCAATAATTGTAGGCCTTATAGGATACTATATTCCAAATATTGCTCTATTTGCTAAAAATAATATAAGAGCTATGGAAAAAGAAAATGAGATAATGCAATTTCAATCTATTATTCTTATGCTTATGCATATAGATAGAGTAGATGTACAAACTATTCTTGAATGGTTATGTAGATTTTCATATGCATTCAGAGAGCCAATAGCTACATGTTTAAATAACTATGAGGCAGGGGCAGAAATTGCTTTAGAAGAGTTAAAAGATTCTGTTCCAAATAAAGATTTTAAAAGAATTGTAGAACAATTACAGTCATCTGTAATGAGAATAACAATAAGAGAAGCATTTGATGAATTAGAAACAGAGCGTAATTTCTTTTATGAAAGAAGAAAGGATGCAAATGAAAGACTTATTCATAAAAAAGTATCTTATGGTAAAATCTTAGGGTTTACGCCAATGACAATACTTATAGGTGGATATCTTGTAGCACCACTTCTTATTGTAAGTATTCTACAAATGCTAAATTACTTTAGCAAAATGTCATTTTAATATGGTTAGGACATCAAATGGATGTTTTAATATAAATGTATAACAAAAGGAGGAAAAAACATATGGATAATGCACAAAAAGCTATAATGGTAGGTGTTGGATTATTTATTACAATTATTGTAATTGCTGCTATAATGCTTATTACTGGACTTGGTACAGATTTAATAAATCAAGGTAAACAACAGGTAGGAAATCTTTCACAAAATTTACAAAGACAACTTACTGAAGAATATGATGATACAACTGTAAAAGGATCAGATGTAAGGGCAGCGGTATCAAGATTTTATTCTGATGATGGAATGATAATTGAGGTTAAAGCTACAAAAACAGGAGACAAATACATAGAGTATGGAAAAGCTAGAGGTAATGGTTCTCTAACTGTTGAGAAAGCTCTACCATACGATACTGAAAATGTTAGAACAAAAATCGGAGTACTAAGTGATAGTACAGATCCAACAAGATATGTTCCAATGACTGCAAATTATAAAGCTGAGCTTATTAGAAGTTCATCTAGTGATGATGTAGTAATGGGTATAAGATTTACAAGAATATAAATATGTAAATTAAAAAAGCAACAAGGTATATAAATTTTTTATATACCTTTTGCTACTATTATACATTTTAAAAAATATATTTTATGAATGTGTTTTTTAAAGTGTGTAAGAAAGGATGGTATTATGGATGAAAATGCACTAACTAAAGCCTTATATGTAGGTGTTAGTTTATTTGTTACAGTTATTACTATTACAGCCATAATTGCATATTATAACATTGCTAGAAGTTCAATAAAAGATATTGGTAGTGGTACAGACTTTGATACAGTTTATAGAGAAGATATAAAAGAAACATTACTAAAAACTGGAGAAAATAATAAAATTACTGGAACACAAGTTAAAAACCTTGTGAGTTATTATTATGATAATATTAATGTACAAATTAAAGTAGATGGTATGAAATATATAGCAGATGATGGAACTATAAAAGAATATAGTAGTATATCACTATCATCTAATGATCAAAATATCAGACAAAAAAATTATAATATTATAATGAAATATATAATGAATAATCAAGAATTTACACTAGATAGAAATACTGATAATGAAGATATTCTTATACTTACAATAAAAGGAGAATAGTATGGAAGATAGTTTACAAAAAATATTTGCAATATTACTTTCTGTTGTCATCTTTTTTGTACTTCCAATATATATGACATTTGAAAAAAAAGATGATATAGCGTATTCTTTAGCTTTAAAGATAACAACAGATTTTGTTGAAAATGTAAGATCTAAAGGATATATGACACTTGAAATGTATGATGGTTATGTGGAAAGACTTGCAACTACAGGAAATACGTACGATATAATGATGGAGCATATAACTAAAAAATATTATCCAGTAATATATTCTTATGATGATGGAATGAATACTGTGCTTAAAAAATTTGATTATAATTTGTATAAAGACCAGTTTGAAAATGATAAACAAATTGTAATAGAAGATGGCTCTGATGCTGGAACATATAAAAATTTAGTTTTAGGTTATGATTTATCAGAAGAAAAATTTACAGAAAAACAAATATTAGATATAATATCAAATAAAAATGATGGTATAACAGTAGAGTCTGGGCTTGCAGAATATGAAAATACTAACTTTGATGATTTACCAGCAATACCTGAAATTTATAAAGTAGGAGAACATAATAATAGTATTTATACAATGAGTACAGGGGACGAATTTAATATAATAATAAAAAATAGAAATATAACTGTTGCTACAAGTCTATTTAATACTATTACATTTGGTTCTAATTCAAATAATAATACTAAAGTATATATTAACTATGGTGGTACTATAAAAAATGAAGAGTATAGAGATAAAAGAGTAGATGATGATGAACAAAACTATAATGTAGCAGATGAAATAGAAATTGAACCATCACTTTCTGGAAACTATATTCAAAAAGATTTAGCACTGCTTTTAGATGGAGAAAAAAATATTGGGACTAGCCACTCAAATAGTACTGATATTTGGAGAGATTTAAGTGGTAAAAATAATAATGCTACTTTATCTGGTTTTGATTTTTCTGATACATCTGGTTGGATACACAATGGATTAAGATTTACAGGTAAAGAATATGTTGAACTTGGTGATTTTAATAATGATGAGTATACAATTGAAGTAGTTGCAAGAATAGAAGATTTAAACAACCTTACTACAACAAGACAAAGTATAATATCTAATCTAAATGATGGTGGGTATGGAATTATATATACTCAAGATAATGATTTAGATGTAATGAAAAAAGGTAGAATAGGATTTGAATTATATAAGACAAAAGATGATATTATTGATATATCAAGTGTATATTCAGATAATATAGCTAAGAAGGGTGAAATCTATTCTATATCAATTACTGTAGGAAAAGATGGACTTGGCGGAATAAAACAGTTATATTCTGAAAATGGAGTAATTAAAGGTACTACTTTAGATGGGGATGCAATAAAGACAAGTACAGGTACAAAGTTAACACTTGGTGCAAATCCATATGCAGGCGTTAGTCCAGCAACAGAATTTAAGGGAACTATATATAGTGTACGTGTATATAATAGAGCCCTTACAGAAGATGAAATAAAAGAAAACTTTGAGATAGATAAAGCAAAATATAATATTTAGTAAAGGTGGGAAATAGTTTGGATAATACTACAAATAAGGCTCTTATGATAGGTGTTAGTATATTTGTTACTGTTATTGTAGCATCTGGAGTAATTGGTGTTATAAATCAGATAAAAAAAGTTTATGCTGGAGTATATAATACTGATACAAATATTTCTAGTAGATTTAGTGAGTTTACTAAATATGAAGAGACAGATAGAACTGGTCTTGATATGATAAATACTGCAAATAAATATTATGATAATAATCTTGTTATTGTAGAATATAAAGGTAGAATACTAAACAATAATGAAGGTTTAAATTATTTAAAAACTGAACAAGATGCAAATAGAATTACATATGATAAAAAAGTTCATACATCTGTTGAAACTGTAGTTGTTGATAAACTAGAAAAAACAAAAATAATATTTACTGATAGATAGGGGAGGAAATATATGGAAGAATCAACTTTTGATGCAATATATATTGGAATATATGTCTTTATATTTGTTATAGCAGTAACATCTACTATATTTTTATACAATTCTATATCAAATTATTCAGATATGGCATATGAGTTCTCTCATAAAACTGATAATAGCGCACTTATTGTTGGAAGTGAAGTACAAAGAAATAATATTATAAATGGTGAGGAAGTTATAAATTATTATTATAACTATATAAAAAAAGACAAATATGATGCTAGTAGTGATGCAGGCTCTAACTATATTGTAAGTATTAATTTAAATGGTAAAGGGCAAACACCAAACTTAATTACAGATACAAATTTAACATATAAAGAATTAATACAAAAAATAGGCTTTACAAATAAATATCTAATAGAATATACAAAACAGACAAGTGATGGTAAGGCTATGATAAATATATCTAGGGTTACATCTGCTCTAAATGAGAATGGAGAAACCATAGAAGAGGAGATCTGGTAGGAGGAAGTAGATAATGAAAGATACAATAAGCATGATAATTGCTACAATATTATTAGTTACTGTATTATTACTCTTTCCACTTTATAACTTTTTTGAAAGACAAGACGATATGAACTATAACATAGTTTTAAAAGCTACAACAAACTTTGTTGATGAAGTTATACAAAATGGATATATTAATCAGGATTTATATAATAATTATATAAGT
Source organism: uncultured Clostridia bacterium (assembly GCA_948562205.1). GTDB lineage: Bacteria > Bacillota > Clostridia > TANB77 > CAG-465 > CAG-465. Next base: position 47,704 of record CAOYAN010000007.1, read on the forward strand.
AGACTTACGAATACAGGATACTCATATAATATAGATTTGGAAGTACATAGAAGAGTATTGACACTTGATCCAAATTCTAGTATATCAGATCCTAAGTATATAGAACAATATGAGATAAAGTATAATAAAGATATTTTTGATATGGAGAGTGGAAGTACTACGTTTAGTGGAATATCTGCAACTACTCAAAATTTAAAAAATGGTTCCTTCTTTTTAAATGAGGGAGATCAGTTATATGTTAGAGTAAAAAATAAAAATACTACAATGGCAGGGGCAATTTTGAATATATTAACACCAAATGCTCCAAAAGAAAAAATTAATATAAGTTATGGTGGTAAAATTAAAAATACCACTTGGGCAAATACAAAAATTAGCGACTTATATCAAGGTGATATATATATTGATATGGAACTGCTAGATCCAAATCCAGAAGATACAAATAATGCATATCCACTATATACATTAAGCAAGATAGAAGATAGAGTAATAGGGTTTAGTATTAAATTATCAAATATTGATGACTTAACAGTTCCAGAAAAACTGGCTAATAATATAAAACTTGTAGGAGACGAACCAAATATATATATTAGTCCAAGCTCTATTACAAGTATAGGTACAAATGAGTATAGGGTAGAATTTGTACTAAGTGAAGATAAGGTCTATGATTATTTAGAAACAAGTGACTATAATAGATTTCATCTATTTTTACCATCTAATATTATACAAGGAATATTTTCTAAAAATAAAATGAAAAATTCTGATTATATAATACTTAGAAGGGATGATACAGTAGAAGTACCAGAAATTATATAATAAATGGAGGGAAAAAATGAAAATTACTGATTTTGCACTTATATTTATGGCTATAACTCTTCCTATGATAATTATAGTATATGTAAATGTTTCATTTACAATTAAGTCACAAGAGCTTGAAATGTACTATCAAAAAGTTGTAGATATAGCAATGGAAGATGCAGTATATGAAATGAAAGAGGTTGAAAATTCAGATAAAGAAATAGATTATGGATATTCTGGAACAAGTAATAAAAAAGTAAATATAAATGCAGAAGTAGGAGTAAATACTTTCTTCAATACATTATATAAAAATTTAAATATTGAGGGAAATGAGTCAGCAGAAAGTTATTTGCAATTATTTGTGCCAGCTATTGCAATAGTAGATTATAATGGAGTACAAATATCTTCAAATCAAGAATTTCAAAAAATAAATGAAAATGGAACAGAGGAGACTATGACAAAACATGTATTAGGTCCTAAAAGATATTATACATACACTTATTCTATAATAAGAAATGGACTTGAATATTCATATGTAGATGGAGTACCAAATAGTGGAAATATAGTATCTACACATACTGTAGAGTTTACAATGGATGATTATATTACTCATAGAGGATACAATTATACAGAAGATGAAGATATTATAACACAATCTTTTTATATTGATGATGCTAAAAATAATAGAGAAATAACAGCAGGTGTTGTATCATCAGAAGAGGCAAAGCTAAGAAGTGAACTTGTAACACATCTATTAGATATTAGAAAATCAGTTATTGTTGATACTGTTACAAAAGAATTAAATCAAGCAGTAAATAGAAATAACAGATATGCAAGAAGTGCAGGTATTACTTATACGTTTGCTTTTCCTGCAACAACACAAGATGAAATGTACAGTGTAATTGAAAACGTAGGTATTGTTGCATTTATTCAAGGAATATCTATTGGAAACAAATATTTAAATTCAAAAGCATATGGTGTTGCATCAGTAGAGCAAAAAACTAGATTTTATTTTACAGCACCAAATGATAAGTCAAAGTATAAAATGAATTTATATCATAAAGATATAGAATGTCCTGAATATAGAATATCAAAAATAAATGATATGGTACCAAAATATGCAACTTCGAAACAACAAGCTGCAACTGCAGTTACAAGAGGAACACTATTTGATAAAAAACAAGTTTTTCAAGGTTTTTATCCATGTCCTTTATGCAATCCATAAAAAAGAGGTGATAATTTGAAAGAAGTAGAAAATAATGGTATGAAATTTACACCCTCTTACAAAAAAAATAATAAGAAGAGGATAGAAAAAAATACTAAAATTGATAAGAAAAAAATTATATTTTTTATAAGTTTTGCAGTAATACTTATTTTAGTAGTAACTATTTTCTCTATTGTTATATCTAATATTAAGTATAAAAAGTATTATGAATTTGAAGAGTCAATTAAAAAATATGGATTTGATGAGATTTATGATAATAAAACTGCAAATACTAAAGATAAAATAACAAAATCTGAGGCTGTAAAAATAGTTGTATCATCTGTATATAATACATCAGATATAGAAGGAATTTCTGGTGGAAATGTGGAAGAGGAATATAATAATTCCATGTGGGTTGAATTTGCAAAGAGGATGGGAATTATTACAACTACTGATGTAAATGCTACAAATGCAAACGAATATGCTACTTATTCAGATGTTATAAGATATTTTACAAATGCTAAAAGTAAAGTATTAAAACTAGATCTTGATACTGAAGATAAGGGAATTGTAAAAGATATAAATAAATATAATATGGATGAAAAGTTTGGAATACTTGATATGGTAAATAGTGAAGTTATAACAAAAAATACGTCTAAAATAAAAGCTAGAAAAAATGTATTTAAAGGTCAAGTAAATGAGATTATTAAAAATTTTGTAGAAAATTATAATACTATAACTATACAAAATGAGAAATTGAATATAAATAAAGATAAAATTCCAGTAAATGAGAGTGAATATCCATACACTGTTATCTCAGTTGATAAAGAGGCCTATGAAATTGAATTTAATGGAAAAGAAAACAAAGATTTTAAAAGTCCAGTTGATCTTTTTAAAGAACAAAAAGAATATTATAATCAAATAAAAAATAATACTGAGGGATATTATAACTATTTATTAAATATAGATTATATTACTGTATCAGAAGAAAGATTAAAAAAAGATTTGAGAAAATATTTGCTTTTTGATTTAAATGATGAAGATGTAAAAGAATATGTAAAACATGTAAAAGATAATAAAATTAAAATTTCTGGTAGTGCTAAAGTTCAACTTCCTGCTATATATTTTGATGGAACATATTATAGGGTTAGAACAAAAATAGATTTTGTAGTAGAATCTTCAAATACAGAGAAAAACTTACTGTTTTTAGATTTAAAAAATGGTAATGATAAAATATATAAAGATAAAGAGTATAGTTTCTATATTGATACATATATGTCAAATGCGTATGGAAATAAGACATTATATAATGTACAAAAGGGCTTTTATGAAATGTTAGCAGAGCCATTAAAAAGTAAGATAGAGATGGCAGGTGAATAATATGAAGTCAAAGTTTAAATTGTTAATTATATATATTTTTATAGCCGTATTTTGTAGCTTTTTTAATTATTCATATGCATATAATCAAAAATATGAGGCAGTAATAACAGGGGATAGTGCAACTATAAGACAATTTTACAGAGCAAACTTGCAAGAAATATCTGAATATAATAGTGCTATAAAAGATGGAGAAGGATGGGTTAACTTAACACCAACAGCTATTAATCAAAATCCATCTAGTGGGAGTTTTACTACATATGCATTTATGTTTCATAAAAATGTATTAAGTAAGTATAATGATGGGTTCTCTAGTGTAAATGATGGGAGCATAATTAATATATTTTATGATGATAGTAACATTTCTACTTTATCATTTGCAAGCAAGGCTTCAAATGTAGATATTAGTGATACAGGAATATTAGATACTTCTAATTCATTTATACAAGATATAAATGGAGTTGATATATATAAGAAAAGATATAAAATAACTACACTTGGTGGAGAAGACGGTATTATAATTACAGAATATGTTTTAGGAAACTCTGTACTTCAAAAACTTCTTTCAAATAGTGAGTATTTTGTAAATGGGGATAGTACTACAAGTAGTATAGACATTAGGATATCAAATGTTATTAAAACTGATACAAGTGATAATTTAAATACACTAGCTAAATTTTTTAAAGCTTCAGGAAATAATATTTCTGCAAGATATAGAGGTTTTGATAGTGATGAAGTCTTAAATTATAATGAAAAAGATAAAGCATTTTCACCAGTATCTAGTGTTGCCAATTTATATGATAATATAATTTCAATTCCTACTGGTAACTATTATGGAAGAGAAGTTTATGTAAGACACATTGATAGTGCAACAGGTAATGTTATATCTGGAATTGAGAGCAATGAACAAGTATTACTTGGACAAAATGGATCTAAAAATTTAGTAAAAAGAGGAAATTCTGATGTTTCAGATTTTCCATATAGTGAATATTATAAATATAATAATAAATATCAAATGCAAATTAGTAAATCTTTAGTTATAAATGCAGATGGTAAGAAATATACATATGTTGGATCTAATGTTTCAACAGTAAACTCAATTGATGAAGCAAGAACAATTGCTCTTCAAAAAAAGAATAATTATGCTGGAGTATATGACGTTAGATATAGGGCTAGAAGATATGAAAACGATTCAGATACAACAACAGTTACTACTAGAATGTCAGATTCTGATGATATCACAATAATAGATTTCTATTATAATATTTCTGATATGCCAGATGTAGATGTAAAAATTAGTAGTAGTACAAATTTTTGGAATGGCTCAGATAATGTAGCTGAGTGTAGTACAACCTATGTTCCAGGTGGAGAATACCTAAAACCATATGTTGTTGCACCAAAATATATTTTAAAAGATTTAAAATATAAAAAAGTTATAAAAGATGGAAATATTGTGTATCAAGTGGATACATATAATGTATATAAGTTATCTAGTGGAAGAATAAAAAATTCTTCTGGAATAGATGAAGATGGTAAGTATATACCAGGGGATATAATTGGATATTCAAATACCAGCCTTGTAAATGATTATACAAGCGATATGGTAATAAACTTTACTGGAAATTCTTCAGTAAATGACGAATTAGAAAATAAAATAAAAAATGAATATATAAATAGTATGCCAACAGATACTGATATAGAAGTATCTATTGGGGAAAATAGTGTACCAAGTGAATTTGATACATCACTTTATGTATCAAGTGAAAAAATTAATGGATTAAGATATGTAGTTGGAGAAGCTGTATATAACACATATAATGTTTTAGATGGAAGTGAGACATATGCATTTTCTAAAGATACAAATAACAAACATTTTGTAGATGTTTATACCCCAGTAGTATTAAATACACCAACAATTACTTCTGATGTCACTGATCATACAGAAGGAGATGGCAATATGGCTGTTATTAATCCTGGTGCTATGTTTACTTTAAATATTTCTTGTGGAGCATCAGATTTTACTAATTATCAAGCTATATCAAATACATCAAATTATGTATCAAGATATTTTGCAATGTTTGACTTTGATATTGTATATAATGGAGAGGTAAAACCAAAGGGAGAGTTAATAGAAGTAGTAGATCGTACTGAAAATGGTGCAATACTTAATGCACAAGTCTCAGAGAGTGCAGGACTTGTTGGAGATAGTCTTAATGCTACAAGTAAAGTTGTTGTTTTTGCAGTTGCTACTAATTTACCATCAGATTCTCTTTTATCAGAAATTATAGACATTGAAAGAAAAATAGAAATTGAAAAGGATCCAGCCGTTTTAGATAGCAGTAGAAAATATATTAATGATACTGGAAGTAATTTAATACCTTTTAGATCAATATGTGAATCTTTAGCAGAAATAAGTTCAAATCATCCAGCAGATATTGTAGGAGCTACTATGTATTCTGATGCCTTTTATGCTGCTAAAAGTGTTGTTACACTAAGATCTGCTTCAAGAATATATGATTTTAAAATAACTGATTGTAGTGATGTTAATTTTAAAAATGTATTTAGAAAGAGAAATACTGGAAATAATGTTAATGAGAGAACAAATAATTTATATTATTCTGGAATAAGAAGACTATATTTATATAATAGTACATATAGTAAACTTATAGATAGAGATAATATTAATATAAATGGTACAAAAACTAAAGCTATTTTGCCTCTTGGACCATATAAGCATACTACAGCTACATATATAAATGCACCTAAAATGGGATATAGAATAAGTTTTGATTTAAAAACAGCAGGATATTATATTTCGACTTTAGATGATACTAGAGGTAAAAATATACAAATTTCACCATCATATTATTATATTTCAAAAGACGGTTCAAGTATTGTAAAAGATATAGATTTGTACTATAAAGATGAAAGTGGTAGATATGTGAACTTTAAGGATAGTAATTATACAATATATTTTAAACCAAAAGATGCATATAGATATACTGAGTTTGATACATCTAAAATGTCAGATAACTTAGAACCGCTAAATATTGCAAGTAGTGAAGGCTATTTTACATTAAATGATAAAATGATGAGTGTAAATGATACTTTATATAATCAAGCTTGGTATGGGGAGTTCAAACTACCTAATTCTACTATTGCAGTACCAACTGGTGATAATATTAGAAATCAGTTAAAAGATGGATATATAGGAGTTAAATTTAATATTAAATGTATAGACTTTGATGATCAAGGTATGGTATCTGTATCATATAATCAAAATGATAAATCTTCAAATAATAAAGATAATACGAGTCAGTGGGATTATGAAGGATTTTTAGGCTTTTCATCTATTGGTCAAAAAGTAAGTGAGACAAATCCATTAAGACTACAACTTGAAAATGGAATTTGGAAAATTGAAGATGATGATACATATAATTTTGTTAAGGGTACTGTTGTATTATTTGATTTAGATAATAGAGCCGCAACAGATTTTGAATAATAAAAAAGTATAAGAAGATAGCATGCCACTATCTTCTTATTATATTTCATCATTTTTGAGAATATTTATATTTTTTGTTTCTAATAGTAATATATCAAAATCTGATAAGAATTTTTTATCTTGAATTACTTTATATTTTTCATATTCTTTTTCTGCTTTCTGATCTGCTTCTTTTTTAGATATTTTACCTTTACCTTCTAAAATATCATAATGTCTTATAGATAACACTGTATCGACTTCTTTTTTCCAATCTTTCATATACATTGGAATATTTCTCTCAGCATTATCTTCAGCTATATCAAGAAAAATATTTACTATATTATTTAGATTTTTTAATTCTATTTCAGATAAATAATTCTGCTATTATTACATCAGATTTTAATATTTTTCCTTCAGGGGCTTCTTTCCAAGTAGTTAATCCCATGTTTTCTTTTTTACTATCAACTCTATTGTATATTATTTCTGCAGCTGTGTTTTTTGTTATAGCAAAATGAAACTTATTTTGAATAGTTGCATAAAATTCTTTTGCTAAATCACTTGTTTTATCATAATCTAAATTACACTCTGCAAAAATATCTTAATTTTTTGATAAAACATTTTTTCACTTGTTCTTATTAGTTTTATCTTTTCTAATAATCTACTAAAATATTCTTGATCTGATTTTCTACCATTTAAAAATCTTTTTTCATTTAAACTAAATCCTTGTATCATATATTCTTTTATTATTTTATTTGCCCACGTTCTAAATTTTATAGCTTTCTTTGAGTTTATTCTAAATCCAATGGAAATAATCATATCTAAGTTATAATATTTAATTTTATATTTTTGTTTTCCTGAGTTACCCATATGTTCCATTTTGGAACATGTGCTTTTTTCTTCAAGTTCATTTTCATTGTATATATTATTTATATGTTTTGAGCAATTATGAAGTTATTTTGATTTATACTTGAAAAAAGTATTAATTTAATGTAATCTATTATTAGAAAAGTTTTAGGAGGTTATATAATGGGAATGTATGCTGTAAATATTGATGCACCAACATCTATTAATAATATTTCATCTATTGCTACAACACAAAATTCTAAAATATTAACTTTAGTAACAATTGTTACATATTTATTGATTTTTATAATAGGATTATACTTTGTTATAAAGAAAGTAGGAAATTTAAAAGATGTAAATAATACTTTAAAAATTATTTCATTTATAATACCAATTGTTGGAATTATATTGTATTTTTTAAAGCTAAAAAGTAATAAGGATCTTGCTATGTGTTATTTAAAAGCAGGGGTAATAGGAATTGTTACATATCTTTTTATAACATGTGCAGGTATTATTATTAATGTTATTCATTGGAATATAAATTAATAAAAAAGTTAATAATATTTGTTTAAAAAATAGGAAGAGTAAAGGAACTCACAAATTGAGAAGCCCTTTACTCTTTTTGTATTTTAGAATATAATTATATTAGAAGAGATTAAGATGTTAAAAGGAAAGGAGAATAAAAATGAAAAATATTAAAATTATTATCACTATTGTAGTTATTACTTTTACTATTCTAGCTTTGTCGATAGTATATATTACTAGAGTACAAAAATTTAGTAAGGAAGCTTATTTAAAAGATATTTATTCTAATAATCATGAGAATGTGAAAATTGTAGTATTAGATATTCTAAATGTAGAAACATCACATATATTAAATGAACATGAGGTAAATTTATTTCTTGATACTTTAAAAGATGAGAATATAAAATATGAGTTTTATAGAACAGACAATATTTTAGCAGGTGATAAAATTAAATTTAGAATATATTATGAAAATGAAAAAAGTGTAGATGTTACTATTACTTCTAATAGCATTGTTATAAATGGGAAAAGATATATAACTGAAAATAATTTTATAAATTTAATACAAGAGATAATCAATAATCATAATACATATTATTATAATTAAGATTAAATTTATAATTAATAAATATAGAAAGAGAAGTAGAAAAATCTCTACTTCTCCTAGGTATCGTCTAAAAGACTTCTGCCACAATCCTCATATATGGTATAGTGAAAAATGTATTATATTCAATTTACCCCTATTTATTTAATAATAAAAAACAAATCTAGTTGAAATTGTAAATTTTCTGTGATATACTTTGTCAAAATAATAGTAAATGTATCTAAATTTAGAGAGGTGATATTATGACAAAGAAGGATTTTGAAAAGTATCTTAATGAACAGTTTAGAGAAATTCCACTTGAAGAACAAGAAAGACTATTAATTAAGATGGAAAGAGAATGGATACCAAGTATTTTAAAGAGAAAACTTGAGAAGTATACTATGTGTGATAGTTGTAAAAAGTATTCTTTAACTAAGAGATTTAAAACAATTACAATAAAGAATAGAAGAATTGAAACAACATATAGAGATGCTGGTTATGGTGATGATGATATGATTGGTGAAGTCGAGTATCTTGATTACTATTTAGTATGTCCTATTTGTGGATATGAAAAAAAATATAAAAGTGAATATATTAGAACTTTATGGGAAAGAAGAAGAAAAGGTTAAACTATTTTTACAAACTGATACTAGAATAAATTTTAGTATCAGTTTTTTAAACTTTGTTTTTAAATTTTATCTTTTTTATAGTTTTTATTCATAAAAAAGTAAGTGTGTGAATATATATATACCAAGGTGATATGTATTGAGAGGAAAAACACTTACTTTTTTTTATGTCTTAATATGTTTTTTAATAATACTTTCTAGTATTCTTTTTTGTATAAATTATTTTACAAAACCAAAATATAAAAAAATTGAGAAGAAAAAAGAGAGAAAAGAAGTAATAGAGTATAAAGCAAATCAGACAATTAGAGTTAGATTTCATAATACTGGTGAAATTGTTGCAATGGATATAAATGATTATTTAAGAGGAGTAGTACCCTCTGAAATGTCACCAAGTTATAATATAGAAGCATTAAAGGCACAAGCACTTGTTGCAAGAACATATACATATAATAAAATGGAAACTTTAGCAGAGGGAGACGATGCTGATATATGTGATGATTTTGCACATTGTCAGGCATATTATCCAAAGGAGAAATTATTTGAAATATGGAAAAATAAAGGCTATGATGAGGACACCATAAATGAGTTTTGGTATAAGGTAAATTTAGCTGTTGTATCTACACAAAATGAGGTTATAACATACAATAATAAATTAATTAAAGCTTTTTTTCATGCAAGTAGTCCAGGCAAAACTGAGGATATAAGTCAAATATGGGGAGGGGAGAGTTTTGACTATTTAGTATCAGTTGAAAGTAATGAAATGGAAGATTATGAAAATAGAACAAGTACAGTGGAAATTCGTTATGAAGATTTTTTTAATACTTTAAGAGAGAATAAACAGATAAGTGAATTTATTACTTTAGAGGATATAAAAGTATGCAATATAAATGAAATGACAATAAGTGGAAGAGTAAAGAATATAAAAATTGGAGAAGAGACTGTAAGTGCTGAAAAATTAAGAACACTATTTGGTCTTAAATCTACTAATTTTACTATTGATAGAAATGATGAAAAATTAGTTTTTAATGTTATAGGATATGGACATGGAGTTGGAATGAGTCAAGTAGGAGCATATACTTATGCTGATTTAGGAATGGATTATAAAGAGATAGTAAAACATTATTACAAAGGAGTAGAAGTAATAAAATTAGATACAAATGATTAATGGAGGATATACAAATGAAAATAAAATTAAATATAAAGAATAAATTAAAAAAAGAAAATGAAAATAACATAAGAAGAAAAGATAATATAGAGAAAGTAAAAGAATATAAATTTGATACAGATAGTATGTCTGCAAAGCTTATATCAAAAGAAGATAATGTGTTAAAATTAGAAATTGGAGAAAAAAAGAAAAGATCTGGTTATGTTAAAAAAGATACTATTATCAAAAAATATGTAAATAATTTTTTTAAGAATGAAAATAAGTTACCAAGAAACTATTATAGACTTTTTGTAGCTATGGTATGTCTTGCAATTCTTAGCACTGCACTTGTTATAAAAAATTATAATCTCTCAGATATGGAAGATTTTTTAACATATAGTTTAGATAAAGATGAAGTAGTTAAAGCTTCTAGTAGTATAGATACAAATGATATGACAAATGAGGCTATATTAGAGAAAAAAGTTGAAGAGAAAAATACTAATGTGGCTGTAAAAAAAGAAGTTAAAAAGGAAGTAGTTGAAAAATTAGTATTTACAAAACCATTAGATGGGGAAATATCTAAAATATTCTCTAATGATAAAGTTATATATTCTAAAACTTTGGAACTTTGGAAGACACATGATGGAATAGATATAAAAGCAGATATTGGTAAAAATGTATTATCAATAGAAAAAGGAAAAATAGATAAAGTATATGAGGACTCTTTTCTTGGATATACTGTTGTAATTGATCATGGTCAAGGATATAAGAGTTGTTATTCAAATTTAAGTGAGAATATTCCAGTAAAACAAGGAGAGATAGTAATTAAGGGACAAATTATAGGTCAAATATCAAATAGTGCTATTGGAGAAATAAAAGATGAATCTCATCTTCACTTTATGCTTATAAAAGATGGAGCAGTTATAGATCCAACATATATAATAAAAAATTAGAAAAATAGAAATATAAGACAGTATTTGACGAATATTTCAAGTTACTTTGAATAAAATATTATTATGAAGGAGAGGTTGTTATATGGATATAGATGAGAGGGCAAAAAAGCTTGCAATATACATAATAGAGACAAAAAGTACTGTTAGAGCTACAGCTAAAAAATTTAATGTAAGTAAATCTACAGTACATAAAGATATATCAGAAAGATTAGAAAAGTTTAATCCTTCTCTTGCAAGCGAAGCTAAAAAAGTATTGGAGATAAATAAGTCTGAAAGACATATTAGAGGAGGTATGGCTACTAAGTTAAAATACCAAAAAGAAAAAGTTAGCTGATTTTTCGCAAGTTTTTGTTTAATTATTGCAATTGAAATGGAAATGTAATATAATTGTAACAGAAAATAGGGGGAGAATTTTGTGGTATTTGGACAGGACATAGGAATTGATTTAGGAACTGCTACTATACTGGTATATGTAAAAGGTAGGGGGATTGTTTTAAGGGAGCCTTCAGTTGTAGCAATTGATAAGAATACAAATGAAGTTTTAGCCGTAGGACAAGAGGCTAGAAAAATGCTTGGTAGGACACCAGGAAATATTATTGCACTTAGGCCACTTAAAGATGGTGTTATATCAGACTATACTATAACTGAAAAAATGCTTAAGTATTTTATAAATAAGGTATGTGGAAAGTTTATTTTTTCTCCTAGAATAATGATATGTGTACCATCACGTATAACAGAAGTTGAGAAAAAAGCTGTAATTGATGCTGCAAATCATGCAGGGGCAAGAAAAGTATTTTTAATTGAAGAGCCTATTGCTGCTGCAATTGGAGCTGGTATAGATATTGGTAAGCCATATGGAAGTATGATAGTAGATATTGGTGGTGGAACTGCAGATATAGCTGTAATTTCACTTGGAGGATCCGTTAGAAGTACTTCACTAAAAGTTGCAGGGGACAAGTTTGATGAAGCTATTATAAGATATATAAAGAAAAATAGGAATATTATAATAGGAGAGAGAACAGCAGAAGATATAAAAATAAATGTTGGATGTATGTATCCTAAGACTGTTACTGAAAGAATGGCAGTAAAGGGAAGAGATTTAACATCTGGACTTCCAGTTGAGTTTGAAGTAACATCAGAAGAAATCTATGAGGCATTACAAGACTCAGCGGAAAAGATAATTGAAGGTGTTCATAGCGTTTTAGAAGAAACACCTCCTGAACTTGCTGCAGATATTTCTGAGAGAGGTATATACATAACTGGTGGTGGTGGTCTAGTTGATGGACTAGATAAGCTTATTGAAGAAAAAACTGGTATTTCTGTTATGATTGCTGAAGATGCACAATCATGTGTTGCAATTGGTACAGGAAAAGCTCTAAATCATATAGAGCTTTTAGAAACAGGAAATGCTGTAAAAATAAAGAAATTTTAAAAAAGTCATACCAGAAGGTGTGACTTTTATTTATGTATATTTTTTGATATAAGATAATTATACATATTAACGTTACAAAGTTTATTAGTTATAATTTCATTTATCATATTATATTTTTTAGTATCTGGCATAGAATTTTGTATATTTCTATATTTTTTTATAGAATTTATTTCATCAAATAATCCATTCTTTAAATTTTCAGGATAATTGTCTATTATACATCTATTCTCTACATATATACTTCTTGTATCACTTATATGTGTGCTTGTTATTTCATAAAATACATCCTTTAATATATCACTATGTCTTACTTCATTTTTCATTATATCACTAATTATAGATACATCTTCTTCATCTGTTACTTGATTTAGTAACATGTTATAAAATGCAATAGAATGATTTTCATCTTCTACTAAACTACGAACTGAATCAATTATATCATTATTTACAATAGACTCTACTATATTATTTTCTTCCATGCATATTGCACCTCCTATATTTATATGATATGAAAAATATGTTAAATTGTTATAAATAATAGAATAAACAGAGTATTAATGTAGGAGTATATATTTAGTATAGATATATTAATTTTATTTTTTTATGTTAAGTATAATACAATATTATTATTAAAATTAAAGCTAAAAATATAATTATATAAGGAGAAAAAAAGATGAAAGTAAAAAGTGCAGTAGAAATCTATAATGAAGTACTATCTGGTAAAAGAGGTCGGTTCCCTAATAATTTTTGGAATTATGATTATACATTTAATTATTCTAATACAAAAGAAGTAATAATCTATATGATTGAGAATATACTTTTCTGGAATGAAGATGATGTAAGAGAAAAATTGTGTCAAAAAACATTTAGAGAAAATGGGTTATGGGGAATGCTTCAAATTGTTTTTAACGGTAGTACAAAAATTGCTATAGAGAATGCATATGGTAAATAAAAGAAATATAATATGGGAGAGTGAAATCTTATCTCCCATATTTTTCTTTTCAAAATAGTATATAAATTATAGACAAAATGTGCAAAAAATAGTATAATATTTTTTGAAAAAAAGGGGGCTTGTAAATGAATAAAACAGTAAAAGAAGTATTTTTTAATTGTAGCAGTGATGATAATAATTTTTGTAATGCAATAATAGATGAAATCAAGTTCTCTAAAAAGCTTAATGCTGTAATTTTAAATGCTAAAAGTGATGAAAATATACCACTTTCTAAGATTGAAGAATTTGAAAGGCTTGCATGTAGAGCATATGAGCTAAATAGTTTTAAAGTAGATTATAAATTTACTGGCATGCCTTGTGAAATTACACTTAAAAATGTTCAAAATGTAATACTTATAGCTAATAAAAAATATGGGTATACTCAAGATATATTTGAAAACTGTAAAATAGATATAAATAATGATGAGAAAAAAATAAATATAGAATTAAAGAAGCCTTATGCTAATTTTTTAAGATTAAAAAAGGTTGATCAGTATATTATGAAGTGTTTAGATACTGAATATGGTAAAGGGTATTCTTTAAATATAACTGAAAATAAAGATATAAAAAAAGATATAGGAAATGGAATAAGAATAGTAAAGCTTGAAGATATTCCAAATAGGAATGTCGTAAGTATAGAAAATAGTAATGTAAATACACAAGTTCCAGAAATTCCTAAAGAGACATATAGAAGACCTGCTCTTACAGAAGAGGAGAAAATGGAGAGAAAACTTGCAAAAAATCCTCAGCCTGAAAATGTTATATATGGAATTAATATAACTACTACAGATATAAAAAGAGTAGATGAGGTAAATGATACTTTGGATAGAGTATGTATACAAGGACAAATATTTGAAAAAGATGTACGTGAGCTTAAAAGTGGGAAATTACTTTTAATATTAGATGTAACAGATAAGACAAGCACTATTGCTTGTAAAATGTTTTTAGATAAGAAAAAATTTGAAGAAGTAGATCCAAGACTTTCTAAAGGAAGTTATATCATACTTCAAGGAAGACCTCAAATAGATCCTTTCTCTAAAGAACTTACTATAATGACAAGTAATATTTGTACAGGTAGTAAACCACCTGAGAGAATGGACAACGCCGAAGAAAAAAGAGTTGAACTTCATCTACATACTCAAATGAGTGCAATGGATGCTGTAACTTCTGCTACAGATTTAGTAAAACAAGCTATAAAATGGGGACATAAAGCAGTTGCCATAACTGATCATGGTGTAGTTCAATCATTTCCAGAAGCAAATCATGTAATAGTTGATAACTATGCAGGATTAGTAAAAAAAGAGGGGAAAATAACTACACAAGATATACTAGACGCTGCACCTATTAAAGTAATATATGGTGTTGAGGGATATCTTGCAAGGGATGTTGAGCCTATAGTACCAGAGTTTGATACATATTGTGTATTTGATTTGGAGACAACAGGATTTAATCCAGATTTAGATGGGATTACAGAAGTTGCCGTATGTAAAGTTAGAAATGGTGAAATAATTGATGAATTTACGACATTTGTAAATCCTGAAAAGCCTATACCTTTTAATGTACAAGAACTTACACATATAACTGATGATATGGTAGCCGATGCACCAAAGATGGATGAGATGATACCAAAGTTTTTAGAGTTTGTTAAAGGAAGTGTACTAGTTGCACATAATGCACACTTTGATATAGGATTTATTGCAAATAAATCACAAAAATTAGGTCTTGAATTTAAACCATATGTTATTGATACATATGAGATGTCACTTGAATTATACAATGGTGTAGAAAATCATAAACTAGGTACTTTAGTAGAATATTTAGGTATAGAATTAGAAGGCGCTCATAGAGCTATAAATGATACAAGAGCTACTGCTAAAATGTTTATTAGAATGAAGGAAGACTGTGACAAAGAAAAAATAGATATAAATAATTATATCTTTACGAATATAAAAGATAAATCTAGAAATTTACCTGGCAATCATATTATTATACTTGCTAAAAACTATGTTGGACTTAAAAATTTGTACAAGCTTGTTTCATATTCTCATGTTTGGAATTTTCATAGAAAACCTAAAATATCACGTTCTATGTTAAAAAGATATAGAGATGGATTAATTATTGGTTCTGCATGTGAACAAGGTGAATTATATCAAGAAATATTAGAATATAGATTAGGAAATAATGATGGTAGTAAAATAGAAGAGATTGCAAACTTTTATGATTATTTGGAAATACAACCTTTAGGAAATAATGAATTCTATGAAAGAACAGGAAAAAAAGTTAAAAAAGAAGGAAAAAGACCTAAAGATGAGCCACCTGAATATATTAAACTTACACATCAAGATTTAATAGATATAAATATTGAACTTGTAAATCTTGCAGATAAACTTGGTAAACCAGTTGTAGGTACTTGTGATGTTCATTTTATGAATCCAGAAGATGAAATTTATAGAAGGATAATACAAGCAGGACAAGGCTTTGATGATGCAGATATGCAGGCACCACTATACTTTAGAACAACAGATGAAATGTTAAAAGAATTTGATTATTTACCAAAAGAGAAGGCATATGAAATTGTTGTTACAAATACAAATTTAGTTGCAGACTGGTGTGATAGAATAAGCCCTATATCTGATGAGAAATGTCCACCTCATATTGATGGATGTGAAGATGATATAAGAAATATAGCTATGGAAAAAGCCCATAAATTATATGGAGATAATCTTCCACAAATAGTGGAAGAAAGACTTGATAAAGAATTAAACTCAATTATATCTAATGGATATTCAGTTATGTATATAATTGCACAAAGACTTGTTTGGGACTCTAATGATCATGGATATATCGTTGGTTCTAGAGGATCTGTTGGATCTTCACTTGCAGCCTATATGACAGGTATAACAGAAGTAAATTCACTAAAGGCACATTATAGATGTCCTAATTGTAAATATTCTGATTTTACAGATTATGGCTTTGCAAATGGTTTTGACTTGCCAGATAAAAAGTGTCCAGAGTGTGGTGAAAACCTTGATAAAGATGGTATGGATATACCTTTTGAGACATTTTTAGGTTTTAAAGGAGATAAAGAGCCAGATATTGATCTTAACTTCTCTGGAGAATATCAAGCTAAGGCACATAAATATACAGAAGTTATCTTCGGTACTGGAACAACATATAAGGCGGGAACAATAGGTACAGTTGCAGAAAAAACAGCTTATGGATTTGTTAAAAATTATTATGAGGAAAGACAAAAAATAGTACCAGTTGCTGAAATAAATAGAATATCTAAAGGATGTACTGGAATTAAAAGAACTACAGGACAGCATCCAGGAGGTATTATAGTTGTACCTAAAGGTAGAACTATATATGAATTTTGTCCTGTGCAACATCCAGCAGATGATCCTTATTCTGATATTGTAACTACTCATTTTGATTATCACTCAATTGATAGAAACTTATTAAAACTTGATATACTGGGCCATGATGATCCAACTGTTATTCGTATGTTACAAGATATAACAGGTGTAGATCCTACTAAATTGCCACTTGATGATAAAGAGACAATGGGGATTTTCTCATCTACTGAACCACTTGATGTAACACCAGAACAAATAAAATCTGAAGTTGGTACTTATGGTGTACCAGAGTTTGGTACTAAATTTGTTAGAGGAATGCTTGTGGATACAAAACCTACAACTTTTGATGAACTAATACGTATATCAGGACTGTCACACGGTACAGATGTATGGTTAAATAATGCTCAGGAAATAATTGAGCAAGGTATAGTTACACTAAAAGAGGCTATATGTTGTCGTGATGATATTATGATTTATTTAATAAATAAAGGTCTTGATCCAGGAATGTCATTTAAGATAATGGAGTCAGTACGTAAAGGTAAAGTTGCAAAAGGTAAAGAGGCAAAATGGTCAGAGTATAAAGATGAGATGAGAGCTCATGATGTACCAGATTGGTATATTGACTCATGTGAGAAAATAAAATACATGTTTCCAAAAGCACATGCTGCAGCTTATGTTACAAATGCATTTAGAATAGCTTGGTTTAAAGTACATATACCAAAGGCATATTACTGTGCATTTATGTCTATTAGAGCAGACGAATTTGATGGAGATGTTATGCTATATGGTAAAGAGCGAATTTTATCTAAAATGAGAGAAATTGATACTTTAGGAAATGCAGCAGCTCCTAAAGATAAAAATATGTATCCAATACTTGAACTAGTCTTAGAGATGAATGAGAGAGGGATAGAGTTTTTACCAGTTGATTTGTATAAATCTCATGCTACTAAGTTTTTAATGGAAGATGATGGGATAAGACCACCTTTATCAGCACTTACAGGTTTTGGTGAGGTGGATGCTGAAAAGCTCGTTAAAGCAAGAGAAGGGATAAGGTTTACTTCAATTGAGGACATGCAGATAAAGTCAAAAATTGGTAAAGTTGCAGTAGAGACTTTAAGACTTGCAGGATGTTTAGATGGGATGCCTAGATCTGAACAAATGGATATGTTTGATTTGTTATAAAAAAGGAGAGGTAGAAAATGATATTA
Source organism: uncultured Clostridia bacterium (assembly GCA_948562205.1). GTDB lineage: Bacteria > Bacillota > Clostridia > TANB77 > CAG-465 > CAG-465. The sequence continues at coordinate 66,222 of CAOYAN010000007.1, forward strand.
TCAGGAAATGAAATTAAAAAAGAATAAAAACAGGAGAAATAGTTATAGAGCCATATAGTGAGGAAAATATTAATCCTAATAGTTATAATTTATCACTTGATAAAGAACTTATTGTTTATGAAAATGATATTTTAGATATGAAAGTTCCAAATAAAACTAAAAAGATAACTATTCCAGAGGAAGGACTTGTATTAGAGCCAGGAAAGTTATATCTTGGTAGAACAAGTGAGTATACTAAAACTAAAAAGTATGCACCGATGCTTGAGAGAAGAAGTTCTATAGGAAGACTTGGTATTTCAGTGCATGCAACAGCTGGTTTTGGTGATGTTGGCTTTGCAGGTACATGGACTTTGGAAATTTCTTGTATTCAACCTGTTAGAATTTATGCAGACACTAAGGTTTGTCAAATTTGCTATCATGATGTTGATGGAAACACAGATATTTTATATCGTGGTAAATATTATGAGCAAATAGATGCTAAAGAAAGTAATATGTATAAGGATTTTGAATAATCATATAGATAAAATGATGAGGGAGTACAAAACTTCCTCATTTTTCACAAATTGTTTTAAATATTAAGTATAAAATATAAATAATTATTATAATATTACATATAATAATTGTAAATTTAACTTATCAGTGCTTGAATTATAATTTAAATAGTGTATAATATAAGTGTGAGGTGATTACTATGAAATTAGATTTAACAGGACTTCGTATTGAAGTAACAGACGGAATAAGAGAATACGTAGAAAAGAAAGTTGAAAAGCTTGCTAAATTTTTTGATGATGATACAATATGTCATGTTACTTTTACAGATGTAGTAAAAGGAAAACAACATGTTGATATCAGAATTGAGTATAAGTCTCGTACTTATTTAGCTGAAATGGACACAGCAGAATTATATACTGCTATGGATGATTTAGTATCTAAAATTGAAGGTCAATTAAGAAAAGACAAATCAATTATGGATAAAAAAAGAAAAGAGAAAATTGAACATCCAGAAGTTGAAGATGTTGAAGCTTTATTAGATGATGAAGAATAAATGTTAGGAGCAGTAATGCTCCTTTTTCTTATCTATACATAATTGTAGATTACATAGTTGACATATATGATATAATTACTCTAACTATTAATAATATCTTTTTTAAATAAGGAGGATAATATGAGATCTGAAAAAAAAGTTTTGGAAAACAATTTATCTGAAGAAGTGTATGAAAATTTAGGAAAAGCTTATTCTTGTAGTAGGGAAATGTCATGGTGTACTAAGAGTGTATATGATGAAATAAAAGGTTTAATAGAAGTAAGAGAAGATTTTTTAAATTACCTTAGTAGGGCTGCATATATTGCTTTAGGTAGTACTGATAGAAAATTAGCATCAGATACTTTAACCATGATTGAAATTATTAAAAATGATTGCAAGCATTTTATGACTGAGAAGGGACTTAAAAAACTTGAAGAAATGAAAATTTTTTTAGAGTTATAAAAGTATGAAAATAGGGCGGTTTTGTTACCGCCCTTATTTCGTTAGTTAGTCTTTTAAATGAGTCAGATAGTAAACAATATTTGAAATCTGATAAATATGAGATCTCATAATGTTTACTTGGTGTGAAAATTTCGTATAGTTCTCCGCACAATAGTCACAAAGAGGATAAAGAAATACCATACACTCGTAAATGTAATCATCAATTTCATCCTTATTGTAAGAGTTAATTATTGTACATGTATTAGCTCTATTGGACAATTTTATTAGAGCTGCTTTGTAGTTTTGACTGAGTTTGTAATAGTACTCTCTCTTAGACATATCGTCTGGTTTTGATACCAGTTTTACAAGTTCAAAGACTTCTTCATCAAGATTATACTTTTTAGTCAAAGCTTTTCCACCATCTGTTACACCACATTTTTTAAACACTTCATGAAGAAGCGCTGCAGCACATGTTGTATCATCACTTATTTTCAAATTGATGAGGTATGAGGCAACACGAAGTGGATGGATAATGAAAGGATCGCCAATTGTTCTTTTTTGCTCTGCATGTAATCTACAGGCAATAGATAATGCTTTTAGAGTATTTGGCATATTCTTACCTTTAGCATAACCTTTGATAAAGAATACAGTTCTCTGATATCCAGTACAGTCAATATTTATTGGAGTCTCTTTTAATATGGACTCAATTACTTCACAGTTTGATCTTAAAACATATTTTACTGTAGTAAAGGCCTGAGAATATTCAGGATAGTAATTTTTAAGTGTGAGTAAAGGATATGATAAATCCTTTGTTTCTTTAATGTATGATAACATTTTCTCAAGCTTAAAAACTTCTATTGTTTTAAGATTGTCAGTTCTGTCATGAAGTTTAATATTTGTTGCACGAATATCAGAACGGATACCTTTGTAATAATTTATTTCGCCAGGATCAGTAATCTTATAATCTTTAGGTTTTGTAAGAAGTCTTACAATACGTACCACTTCTTCATCAATTCCATATTCTGTTACAAGAAGCGTCCCATTACTCTGATACATTTCTTCTACATCTTCGATGATATCATGAAGAAGAGCAGCAGCACAGGTTACATCATCATCTGTACCAGAATAAATTATTTTTAAAGTAATATCCAAAGGATGAATAATATATGGATCTCCACCCTTTCTGAACTGACCTGCATGAAATTTCTTAGCAACCTCAAGTGCAATAAGCGTGTTTTTATAATTGTTTAATTTAGCATATTCTTCAATAAAGTTGTAAATATTTTCCAGTCCACTATAGGGAAGTTTCTTCGGCATCTTTTTAGATTTTGTAATATCCTTTAGTGGATTATTTGCAATTGCAAAATCGTACATATCTTTATTACTAAGAGTATTTATAGTATCAAGATTTTCCTCAGTAAAGGAATATTTTTTTACAAATTCTTCAATGTTTGTTGTTGCTTTGTAATCATCAATAATATCCTGAAGAATCGTAATAGCACATGCATAATCACTGGATTTTTCTCTTAATATGATATCATATGCATCAATTAGTACAAAAGTAAACCGGGGAGTTCCTTTTTCTGAAATTTCATAGTACTTAAAAGCAATACTTAATGCCATTATTGTATAATTGTGCTCAATAGCAATAGCATATCCTTTTATATAGTAGTAGAAATAGTCAAGTGTAGAAATTCGTGAGTCGTGTCTAATCTGTTTCATATTTACCTCCTTGAATTGGTGATAGAAAACAATCAAGATATTAATTTTGATTATTGTTTAGTGTTATGTAATATATTATAATATATAAAAGGCTAAATTTCAAGAAAATTGTAGAAAAAAAGACACTATATTAATAATATTTTTTATACTTAAAAAAAATATGCTTAATATAAATAAAATTCACAAAAAGTGTTGACATAATAAATAAAATTTGATATAATTATATATGTAGAGAGTGTGTATAACAATTATGTGAGCTACACAAGCCTAAGAAATTAGGTACACTGATGAAGATATTTTCATAAAAGGAGTCTCTTAGATATTAGAGAAACTGGCTCTTTGTCAATAGTTGGGGTGAAAAATCCTCAAAAAAGATAGAAAGAGTAAA
>CAOYAN010000008.1 GCA_948562205.1 uncultured Clostridia bacterium
GTGAACATTCTTAGTATAACACAATTCGATAACTTTTGTCAATACTTTTTTAAAATTTTTTTCAACTTTTTTTATTCTCTTTTTTTGACTTCTTTTATCTCTTTGTGACGTGTATTATCTTACCACTTTTCTTCCTCTTTGTCAACACTTTTTTATATATTTTTTAATATTTTTTAAAAAAATTTTTAAAGCTACTAAAAAAGCATATCTTAATCAACTAAAATATGCCTCTTTATATATTAAATTCCTAAATATTCTTCCAAACACAATCCACTATTATATACATCTGTAGCAAGTGGATTACCCAAATACCTGACATGCCATGGTTCATACTTATATCCTGTAATATGCTCTTTTCCTTTTGGATATCTTATTATAAAACCATACTTATAACAATTCTTTTCTAACCATTTTCCCTCAGCTGTATATGCATAATCATCATCAACCCATCCAAGATCAAAAGCAAGCCCTGTTTGATGTTCCGATTTACCAGGCTCAGCAGAAAAAGTATCAGCCTCGGCTTTACCATAAGTATTAACATACCTATTATAAAGACCTCTTTGTGTATCATAAGATCTAAAACCCGACATTATTTCTAAACTAAAACCACTACTTACTGCATCATTTTTCATTTCATAATATGCGCTAAGTGCTGTTTTATCTATACCTGGATTATAAGTAGCAGGTAGAGAATATTTTTTATTTGCTATAAGCACTCCATTAATATATGTAAGTCCTGCATTATTATCAACAATTTGGGGTATTTCTACAACTTTTATTTTTATATTAGTCTCTACTATTGGTTTCTCTTTTGTTTTAATTATTATATCACATTCTCCAATATTATTGCCATGTAGGTTTCCTTCATTATCAACTGTTACAATATTTTCATCTAGACTTTCAAAAACAAGCTCTTTATTTATAGCATCTTCTGGATAAACACTAACATTTATTTTAGTATTTTTACCAATTCCTATCTCAACATTTTGTTTATCTGGTCTTATTTCAAGAGCTACTGGTATTACTCTGATAGTTATTTCTTTTTTTATATTTGTAATGTCTTCACTAATTTCTATCACATATTCACCAGCCTCTTTAGCATTTATAATGCCATCTGAAGAAATAGACAAAGCCTCACTATTACTTTTAAAATTAAAATTACTAACTGTCGCATTATCTGGATATGTTTTAGTAATCAAATCTAAACTAGTATTATTTTTAATCTCTAATACTTCATTTTCAATTATTATATCTTCTAGTGGAACATTTACAATAATATACTTATTACATGTATCATCTTCTATATTAAAATTTATATAACCGTCTTTAACATCCAAGGCTTTTTTATATAAAATTGTTTCATCATTTTCGAACTTATACACATCTAAAATTTTATTTTCTCTCATATTATCAGAAAGCTTAAGTTTTATATTTCCCACGCCATATCTGTCTTGAAAATCTGTAAAATCTACTATACATACTCTCAAATTTTTAAACTTTTCATTTGTACTTATTTCATCATATATATCTATATTAAAATCATAATATTTAGAAAAATTATAACTAGGAATAGATATAGTATAATTCTTACCTATAAAGTTTACTTCTTTTTTATTTTCCTTGATATACTCTATTGTTTTATTCCAAATTAACATATATTTAAAATTATAATATATATCTATTTCTTCTTCACTGCTAGATGTAATATATTTATATAATTTATAATTTCTAAAATTATATATACCAATTATTATACCAATAAATAAAAATGCTATAAGAAAAATAACAATAAGTATCTTAGTAATTTTTGACTTTTTCCCACCTTTTCTAGTAATATTATCTGCTTGTCCCTTTTCCATATCAACCTCTCCTTATGCATTAATTTAATTTCATTCCAAGTAACTTATATTTTCCATATTCACTAAATTTATTTCTTTCAATCTGATAAGTAATATTAAAAGATTTACTATCACTAATATAGTATTTAATCATAATTTCATAAGTATAATAATCTAATTCATTAAAATCTATTAAAACTTCTCTTTTATATGGAGATATATCGCCATATATAGAAAGCAAAGCTATAAGTTTTTTATTACTATCAAAATAAATACTATTTTCTATATCTATACTACGATTACCAAAGAAAGAATAAATTACACTTTTAAGTGTTGCTTTATCAACATACCCCTTAGAATAATATATCGTACCATCTTTTTCATAATTATACTCGTCTTCAAAGTGTTCAATTTTCCCCATAAATTCATTTTGATTACTAATAATATACTTTACTGCAATATCTATTATCTGTTCATCATTTAAGAGAAAATCTTTATTATCATATACTTGTAGTGACTCTATTATATTTTTATCAAATGTTTTTACATATTCATATATTTCCTCTTTAATTTTATCATTTGCAGAATTTAAAGTCAATTCACTATCCACATAATATAAACTGATATTTCCTAGCGAATAATATATTATATTCAAAATGACAAACACAGTTACTATAACATATAACAAAACATATTTTTTCATATATACCACCAATAAAAATCTAACATAAAACTCATACTTATTACAATACATACGACAAAAATACTAGCTATTTGACAATAACTAGTATTTTATATATTCATATTTTAAAACTTAAATCCACATTTTGCACAAAACTTAGCTTTTGACTCACAAATCTGTCCACAAGTTGGACATACTTTATCCTCATTTTTCTCTTCTTTTTTAGTTTCCTTTTTATTTTCTTTAATTTTTACTGGTTTTTGTTTTTCTCCACAGTTTTGACAAAATGTACTTGCTACAGGTATCATTTCCCCACAAGTATTACATACTCTTATACCCTTATTATATAGTATTTTAGTATTCATATCTAAAATTTCTAAATTACTTTTATCTATCTTTTTACACTCTTTAGTAAATACCTTACCTACATCTTCACCAGATTTATACATATCATATACAGTTTTTCCCATTTCTTTGTATATCTCCTCTATATCTGCCTCTTTATCAGATATAGCAAGTTTTAATTTTGTCTCTTCAATTAATTTACCAGATTTATCAGCAACAGTATTATATGTACTTGTAGCAGTACTACCAACAATTTTTGATATTTCTTCTATTTTTTTCATAAATTCCATGATTATTCCCCCTTATATTACTATATAACACAAGAATAAAAAATATTCAACATACCTATTTAGATTTAATTACAATTTTATCATCTATATAGTCAATTTCTACGCTACTATTATCTTTTATCTTACTATCTAATATTGCTTCAGCAAAAGCATCCTCAATATGTGATTGTATAGCTCTTTTAAGAGGTCTTGCGCCATAAGTTTCATCAAAACCTACTTTACTAATATAGCTTACTACATTATCAGTTATATTAACCTTTATATTACGAGCCTTAGCTCTTTGTATAAACTCATCTAGCATAATCTTTGTTATTTTCTCTACATTTTCATGGTTTAATTTCTTAAATACTATAATATCATCTAATCTGTTTAAAAATTCAGGTCTAAATATCTTTTTTAATTCATCCATTACTTGAGTCTTTGTTTTTTCATATTCCCTTTCTTTATCTTCTTTAGTCACAAAGCCAATTGAATGTTTTTCAACAATATTTCTTGCCCCAGCATTTGAAGTCATTATAATTACTGTATTTTTAAAGCTAACTGTTCTACCATTCGAATCTGTTAATCTACCATCATCTAAAATCTGTAATAATACATTAAATACATCTGGATGTGCTTTTTCTATTTCATCAAACAAAATTATACTATATGGTTTACGTCTTACTTGTTCTGTTAATTGTCCACCATCATCAAATCCAACATATCCTGGAGGTGCACCTATAAGTTTTGATACACTATGGGGCTCCATATACTCTGACATATCAAGTCTTATCATAGAATTTTCACTACCAAATAAATTATGTGCTAGTGATTTAGTAAGTTCTGTTTTACCAACACCAGTAGGTCCAAGTAACATAAATGATCCAATAGGTCTATTCTCATCTTTTAGTCCCACTCTTGCTCTTTTTATAGCTCTAGCTAAACTATCTACTGCTTCATCTTGCCCAATTACTCTTTTCTTTAGATTATCATTTAAATCTTTTAGTTTTTGAGCTTCTGTTTCAGTAAGTTTACTAATAGGTATTTTTGTCCACTCTGATATAACATTACAAATATCTTCTTCTGTTACAGATACTTCCATATCACGATTTTTCTTTTCCCATTTTTCCTTTTCTTTAGATAATTTTTCCTTTAATTCTTTTTCTTTATCTCTACAACTTGCAGCCATTTCAAAAGACTGAGAAATTATTGCTTCTTCTTTTTCTTTAGATAGCTTTTCTATATCTTTTTCAATTTTTGATATATTTTTTGGCATAGTTATAGTTTTAAGTTTTACTTTTGAACACGCCTCATCTATTAAATCAATTGCCTTGTCTGGCAAAAATCTATCATTTATATATCTTTGAGATAATATAACTGCACTATTTATTGCCTTATCACTAATTTTTACTTTATGATGAGCCTCATATTTATCTTTTAATCCCTTTAATATTTTTATACTATCTTCTGTATTTGGCTCATCTACTACTACACTTTGAAATCTTCTCTCTAGTGCACTATCCTTTTCTATATACTTTCTATACTCATTTAGAGTAGTAGCTCCTATAATTTGTACCTCTCCTCGTGATAATAAAGGCTTTAATATATTTGCTGCATCCATAGCACCTTCTGCTGATCCAGCACCAATTATTGTATGTAATTCATCTATAAAAAGTATTACATTTCCATCCTTTTGAATTTCTTGTAAAGATTTTTTAAGTCTCTCTTCAAAATCACCTCTATATTTTGCACCTGCAATCATAGATGACATATCAAGTGTTACAATTCTTTTATTTTTCAAAACTTCTGGAACATTACCATTTACGATCATTTGTGCAAGTCCCTCTACAACAGCGGTTTTACCAACTCCAGGCTCACCAATAAGTACAGGATTATTTTTTGTTCTCCTACTTAATATTTCTATTACTCTTTGTATTTCACTACCTCTCCCAATAACTGGATCTAATTTATTTTGTTTTGCAAATGAAGTCAAATCCTTTCCATACTGATTAAGAGTAGGAGTATATGATACATTTCCATCACCAAATTCTTCACTTGAATTACTAGTTGGAGACTCATCACTAAGCAGTCTTAATAAATCTGTAAAGATTTTTTGAGGATCTATATTTGCATCAATTAATATTCTTACAGCAACACTATCAATTTCTCTCATAAGGGAAAGTAATATATGTTCTGTTCCAACATAGTTTTGACCCATTTTTTTAGATTCTCTTACACTATTTTCTATAATTCTTTTAGCTCTAGGTGTAAATTCTACATTCTCGCTCATAGTACTCATTATTCCATCTATTTTTATTATTTCATCTGCTATGTATTCACTAGTTATTCCTTGTTTTGATAATATTTTACTTGCAAGACCTTCTCCTTCTTCTACAAGTCCATACAATATATGCTCAGTTCCTATAAAAGAATAATTATTTTCTATTGAAAATTCTTTTGCAAGTTCTAATACTTTACTTGCTCTACCTGTAAACTCATACATCATTTCTCAAGCTCCTTTCTTATAAATCTTGCTCTTTTTTCATTTTCTTCATCCCTATCAAATTCTTCTTTTAATATTGTACTAAGAGTACTAGATAGAGTAGAGTTCATTAAAGTTTGTACTTTTTCTAAATTTATATCTTTGATTATTCCAACAGATACACCAAACCTTAATTTAGACATTAGTTTTATACTTTCTTCTTCATCAATTATTCTAGCATTTTTTAAAACTCCATATGCTCTATACACTTCGTTTTCAATTACTAACCTATTATTTTTAAGTAATATTTTTCTTGCATCTTTTTCTTGCTCTATTATAGTATGTATAATTGCATTCATATTATTAATTATATCCTCATCGCTTGCTCCAAGTGTTTTTCTATTAGATATTTGATAAATATAGCCATAACTATTAGTATTTTCTCCATAAAGACCTCTTACAGAAAGTCCTATACTTACTGCTTGATCTAACAGTTTGTTTAATAGTCTAAGTTTTGCAAGACCTGGTAAATGTAACATAACTGATACTCTAAGCCCAGTACCTATACAAGTTGGACAGGCAGTTATATAACCATAATTATCATTTTGTGCAAACTCTAAATTTTTAGAAATATCTTTTGTAAACTTTAATAAATTATCATAACAACTATCAATATTTAAACCACTTTCAAATGATTGAATTCTTAAATGATCTTCTTCATTTATCATAGCTACAAGTCTACAATCATCGTTTGTTATAATTGCACTATTTGTATCATCTATTATTTCCTTTGAGATTAAATGTTTTTCTGCAAGACTACCTTTTGTATGTACATCTATATCTTTTAGTCGCAACACATTATATTTTTTCTTATCAATACTATTTTCTATTTTTTCTATAATTTTTTCCTTTTCTTTTTTATTCATCATATTAGGAAATTTTTCATCTTTAATATTTCTTGCATATCTTATTCTTGTAGAAATAACTACATCTGAATTTTTAGAAACTTCATTATACCACATAATTACACCTACCTTTTCTCTATTTTCTTTATTTTATCACGTACAGTTGCTGCCTCTTCATATTTTTCTTCTTTTACTAACTTTTCTAGTTTTTGTTTTAGTATATTAATATCATTTTCATTATTATTAGCACTACTATTATTTTCATTTAATTTTTTTACATTTTTTATATGTCTATTTTTTCCGTGAATTTTTAATAATAAATTATCTACACTATCTTCAAATACATCATAACAATGATCACATCCAAAAAGTCCAGTCTTTTTATAATCATCTAATGTATATCCACATTTATCACACTTTACTTCTTCTATAAAGTTTGGAAACTCAGAAAACATAGTTGTAAACATTGGTGCAAATGAATTAGAAAGATTAATAACACCTAATTTTTCAGCACATTCATAACAAAGATTTAGTTCCTGCTTTTTGCCATTAATATTTTCACTATATTTAATATTTGCTTCTCTCTTTTTACAATTATTACATTTCATAAAACTCACTCCTTATACTAAATTAATAATTAAATGTTTAAAAATGTCTGCTCTAACAAAATCTCTTTTAGATGTATCAACTTGATTTAGACTTTTATCAGATACAGCAATTTTTATTAAGTCTGCCTCTCTACTAGTTATAACATTATATCTTACAAACTCTTTCAAGTAAATGTCTACGACACTTTGTGACATTTTTCGACCTATCTTTTCTATAATCTTAGATAAATACATAGACTTACTTAGATCAATTTTATTAATCCTAATATAGCCCCCTCCACCTCGTCTACTTTCAACGGAAAATCCAAGTTCTGGTATAAATCTTGTTGATATAACATAATTTATTTGAGATGGAACACAGTTAAACCTATTTGCAAGCTCACTTCTACTAAGTTCAACACTTTCTTCATCTGCTATTATATCTCTTATATACTCTTCTATCATATCTGATATTTTCATTTCCTCACCTCTTTTTAACTTTGACTTTCTTTGACTATTATATTACAAAAAATGTACTTTGTCAAGTACACTTCTTTAAATCATTATTATACAATATCTAAAATTTCGTCCATAGATTTAATAATATAATCAGGTTCTATTAAAATCTCCTCTTTTTTCTTCCACTTATTTTCTATATTTTGATCAAACCAAATAGTATCCATTCCCAAAATCTTAGCACCTGATAAATCCTCTAATAATTCATCACTTACAAATGCTATTTTTGAATATTCATTTTTAGGTATATCCTCAAAAGCCTTAACATACACTTTTATATTCGGTTTTCTTTCTCCTACTTCTTCAGATATTATAATTTTCTTGAAATATTTTTTTATATCTTCACGTTCTAAAATATAATTAACATTTCTAATAGAATTATTACTAATAATTCCTAAATAATATCCTTTTTCATATAATTTCGTTATTATACTTTTAGTCTCATCATCTAATATATGTGAATTTAAAAGTAACATATCAATTTTTTCAAGGTCTTCCTTTGATATATTTAAAATTAATGATAATTCTTCATATATTTCTCTTTCTGATATTTTCCCAAGCGAATTTAATATTTGATAATTTTTCCATTTTTTAAATATATCATTCCACACTAAATTATATTTACTAAGTATTGAATTTATTTCATTATCTACATTTTTAAATTTACTAATTAGTGTATAACCCCAATCGAAAAATACATATTTATACTTCATAATTTACTCCCTTAATTTATTATTTCTAATAGCAAATATAAATATTGGAGCTATAGCAGTACCTGTAAGTACTGTAAATACTGTCATAATTACAGCCTTATCACTAAACTTTTTATAAAGTTTATGATATGCTATATACATTAATACTGATACTGCAATACAATATATTGCAACTATAATACCAAATATTATTAATGGAATGTATACTATCTCAGAATTTGCAAATTCTTCAGTAAAAGTCATAAGTATTCCTAATATAATTCCAAGTAATGATGATATACCATTAGATATTACAAGTAATATTCCAGCAGTATTATTTATTCCAAGTTTGCCTAACATATATTGACTAGCATAAGGTATCCATGAAAGCCATGGTGCTTTCTCTCCCATAGTCTCACCCATTTTCATTAAACCAAAACCAGTAAATACATAGTTCATAATTGAAATCATTGATCCTACAATAGCAAAACACATTAAAAATGCTGATGCAAACAAAACAGAAATTACCATCTAATACCTCCTATGACTCAGAATTCATGAAGTCTTTTAATCTTTTACTACGACTTGGATGTCTTAGTTTTCTTAAAGCCTTAGCTTCAATTTGTCTAATACGCTCACGAGTTACATCAAATTCTCTACCTACTTCTTCCAATGTTCTCATTCTTCCATCTTGTAGACCAAATCTTAATTTTAACACCTTAGCTTCTCTTGGAGTAAGTGTCTCCATTACTTCTTCAATATGTTCTCTAAGTAGTACATCTGCTGCTTGTTCAGATGGAGATGGTGCATCTTCATCTGGTATAAAGTTACCTAGATTACTTTCGTCTTCTTCACCAACTGGTGTTTCAAGAGAGATTGGCTCTTGTGCAACTTTCATAACTTCTCTTACTTTTTCAACAGGCATCTCTAATTCTTGTGCTACTTCTTCTGGTGTTGGCTCTCTACCTAAAGTTTGTAATAGATGTCTTGATGTTCTAATTAATTTATTTATTGTCTCAACCATATGTACAGGTATTCTTATAGTTCTTGCTTGATCTGCAATTGCTCTAGTTATTGCTTGTCTTATCCACCATGTAGCATATGTACTAAATTTAAATCCTTTTGATTGATCAAATTTATCAACAGCTTTTATAAGACCTAAATTTCCTTCTTGTATTAAATCAAGGAAATGCATACCTCTACCAATATATTTTTTAGCAATACTTACAACAAGTCTTAAATTCGATTCAATAAGTTGTTTTTTAGCTTCTTTATCCCCCTTTAGCATTTTCTCAGCAAGTATATTTTCTTCTTCATATGTAAGAAGTCTTATCTTACCTATTTCTTTTAAAAACATTTTTACAGGATCATCAACATTTAAATTTTCTACAAAAGACATATCTTTCATATCTTGAAATAACATATCTTTTTCTATTTCATCAATGTCTTCTAAGTTAGGCTCAATATCTAATTCTGCCATAGAAGATACTGTTTCTGTACTTACTGTAACTGTATCATCATCTTCCTCTTCATCATCTTTAATATCAGACACAGCAGCATATTTTTTTAAGTTTTTTTCTTGTTCATTATCTTCTAATATAATATTTATATTAGCATTTGATAATTCATCATATATTTTACTAACTTGTTCAGGTGTAAAGTCTTCATCACTTAGGAAGTTTACCATATCTTTATATGTTACAGTATTATCTTTTACTGCTTTTTTAATAAATTCTGCTACCTTTTCTTTTTGTTTATCATTCATTTTAGTAGAATTACTTGTACTATTTTTTTCACTATTAGCTATATATTTATTTGATTTAGCTATTAATTCATTATTATTTTTTTCATTTTCATTTAATTTTGTACTTTTATCCATTTATTTAAAACTTCCTTTCATTACTTTAACTTAGATAATTCAACTATAATTTGATTTAATTCAAGTTGTAATATCTCCATCTCATCTTTTGAAATATTTTGACTAGTTCTTTTTAAAATTTCGTCTCTTCTCATATATAATCTTTCCTTATTTTTATTTTTTAATACATCTTGAAGTAATTTTTCTTTATCTACACCTGAAATATCGATATACATTATATCAGTCATTTCCCTTACTAAATCCTCATCTTGTATTTTTGATAAAATATCTATTTTATTAATATCATATTTATCTTTTAATTCTATAAGGAATTTATATGCCTTTTTTACATTTTCATCATAAATATCATTTAAACTTACTTTATCAAAAATAAGTTTTTGAATATTTCTATCTTTACTTAAAATTAAAGCTACTATATATTGTTCTTGACGTTTTCTAATATTTGTTACAAGTTGCATCTTTTTATTTATGCTTTGCATATCAATTACAACATCATTTGAACTTACATTTTTTAATCTTTTTTCTATTTCTGCAATTATTGGGCCTGTACCCATCCTATACTTTCTTGCAATTTTGTCTATATATAAATCTCTTTCTATATTATTGTCAATCTTAGATAATATATTTGCTACTTCTGTTAAAAATTTAACTTTAGAGTCTAAATCCTCAAGATTTAATGCTTTTTCTAATTTTGATACTTTAAACTCAACTAAAGATATAGCATTTTCGATACATTTTTTATACCTCTCAGCACCATATTTATTTATATATTCATCTGGGTCTTTTACGTCATCTTTATCTAAAATTAATACTTTTACATTTAATTTTTGAGAAACTAATATATCCATACCTCTAAGAGTAGCATCTTGTCCAGCTCCATCTTGATCATAACCTATTATAACATTGTCTGTATATTTTTTAATTAGCCTTGCTTGGGACTCTGTAAGAGCAGTTCCAAGAGAGGCAACAGCATTTGTAAAGCCACTCTTTTGAAGTGCTATAGCATCCATATAACCTTCAACAATTATTATATTATCTAGTTTTTCTCTTTTAGCAAAATTTAAAGCATACAGCATTTTACCTTTATGATAAATCTCATTTTCTGGAGAATTTACATATTTAGGTAGTGATTTATCTAAGACTCTTCCACCAAAAGCTATTGTCCTATCTCTTATATCAAATATTGGGAATATAAGCCTTGAATAAAACCTATCATATACTCTTCCATTACTATTTTGAATAACTATTCCAGAAGCTAATATATCCTTTTTACTAAAGCCTAATTTTATCAAATGATCATATAATGGTTCCTTTCCATTTGCATAACCTATACCAAATTTATTTATTGTTCTTGCATCTAATTTTCTCTTAATTATATAATCTTTTATTAAACTTTTTTCTTCTTTTAAAATTTCAACTAAATTATTGTGATAATAAAGTCCTACTTCTTTATTTATCTTAAATAAAGTATCTTTTAAATCTTTTTTAGATTCCATTTTATTATTATAATATGTTTTAACTTCAAATCTTTCTGTATCAATATGGGCTCTTTCAGCCAAAAGTTCTATTGCATCCCAAAATTCCAAATTTTCTACTTTCATAACAAATGAAATAACATTTCCACCTTCAGAACATCCAAAACACTTAAAGATCTGTTTGTCCATCGATACACAAAAAGAAGGTGTCTTCTCTCTATGAAAGGGACAAAGACCCATATAGTTTCTACCACTCTTTTTTAATGATACATATTCTCCAATAACATCAACAATATCATTTTGAGATATTACTTCTTCAATTAAATCTTCTGAGTAATATGCCACTTTCACACTCACCTTCCCAAAATTTATGAAACAAGAAGTTTAATTCTTTCTTCTCGATTATAATATATATTAGTAGTATTTACAATAGCAATTAAAACAAGCATTATACTAAATAAAGGCTGATAATAATATATATTAATATTTAATACTACTGTAGACATATATAACAAAATAAATATAAGTTTTATTACAGTAGATTTTGTATCATACCTTCTTTTTAAAATTATAGCAAGCACTTCCATAAACAAAATATATACAAATAGTATCATATAATATGTCTTAGATAAACTTACAAAATTTTTTGTGCAACTCTTTATATTTTCAAAAGAAAAATTATAACTTCCGTTAAAATTAATACTTTTTATATTCTCAAATATTTGTATATTGCTTATTTTATTTAATATAAATGAAAAAACATATACAAATAATGCTACAACAATACTTGTAATGATTATTGAAATAATAAGCTTACTTATATTAATTCTTTCAATCTTAAGTATACCATCTTTTCTTTTTTTACTTACATTTTTAGTAATCTTACTTGAAAAGTTAAAATGAGTACTATCCAAATTAGATGTTATAAATATAGAAATAACTGCAACTACTCCCCATATTTTAACATCCACTCCAAAAAAGGAAGTAAATGATATAACTATTCCTAATATAATTGCTAAATTTATATATCGTTTATTTTTAATTCCTCTTTGCTTTAATTCATCAATAAGTTTTTGCATAACATATATAGCAAGTAAAACACTAAATTCTAAAAATACAGAATTAAATAATATGCTCTTATCATCTATTACATTAAGCAACATAGAATGTGAAAACATTCCAAGAACAGATAACATATCACTTTTTGATACATTAAATATTATTCGCTTTACTACAAACCCTGTAAATACTGACATAACAATATATATTAATAATGATATTTTAGAAAAAGTATTTATTTTATTTATAATTAATAATAAACTAAGCGCAATAATGATAATTGTAATATAAATATATCTATATATAAGGGAAATTTTCCTTTTTACTTTTACTCTATATAATTTTTCCTTTATGTACATATATATTAATACTAACGATATTAAAATTGCAACATAGATTAGTTTAGCAACATTGGAAGTTACATTTGATGTAACTTCCATATTACTATTCATAACTCTAATATCAATAAAACTAAAAAATATAATCATTACTACAAATAATGCTACTACTATACTACGTGATATTTTACTTAAACTCATTATTAATTACCTACTTTTTATATATTATTTATTTTTATATATTTCGTTTACTTGAGCAAGAGCTTCATGAGTACCAACATCATACCACTCACCATTTAATACATAACCATAAACTGGCTCTTTTTTATATAAATATGCTACAAAGTTTCCTGGTGCATCTGTATTGTTACCTTCTTCAATATATTTTTTAAATACTGGTATAATTTCTTTATTATATAAATATATAGCTGTTGCTGCATATTCACCTTTTGGTTCTGCTGGTTTTTCTTCAAATCCTACAACTCTCATCTCTTCATTTGTTTCAACAACTCCAAGTCTTTTTAAATTGTTATATTCTTCTTTTTTTACACAAATTGCCGCAGATTTTTTTTCATTATAAAATTCAACAAAATCTTTTAACTTAAATGAGAATAAATTATCTGTTGCCATTACTAGTATGTCATCATTAATATTTGCTTTTTCTATTGTATAATTAATATCTCCTATTGCACCTAGTCTATCATCATTAGTGCTTGTACCATCATTAAATACTGTAATTGGTTTTATATTATTTTTTTCTTTTGCCCAGGCTTCAAAATGTGGTGTATATTTAGCATTAGTAACTAAATATATTTCATTTACTTGCTCTAATGAATTGATTTCATCTAATATATAATCAAGTAAAGGTCTTGTACCTACTTTTAATAACGCTTTAGGAAAATTCTCTGTTAAAGGGAATAGCCTTGTTGCATATCCTGCACATAATAAAATACATTTCATAATAATCTCTCCTTAAATTTTTATCTTTTAAATAACTCTATTACGTAGAGTTATGCAACAATTATAACACATTAGACTATACATTTCAAGTATTATATTTTAAAAATAAAAGTCTGTTAAGCTTGAATGCAAACTAACAGACTCTAATTTCATTTTATTTCATTTATATAGCATCCATATCATTTAATTTATCTTCAAATTCAGATATTCTTTGCTCTGTTTCATATTGTTCTATTCTATTTAATGCATATAAGTATTTTCTTTCTTGAGAAAGTAATGCTTGATATTCATCATTCCAATCTTCATGACTTCTTAAACTAGAATGTACATCATTTAATTTTTCTTCTAGTACAAGTTTTACAGAATCTACAACAGATGCTTCTTTTTCTACTTTTATTCCATTATCTACCATATAAGTAACAACTTCAGCAAATAATCTTTCTCCTTGAGCATTTACTCCACCCTCAGTATTGTCATGTAAAATATTTACAACTTTATTTACTTGTTCAATACCCATTTTATCAAATATAGTATCTACTCTTGAATCAATGAACTGACCATTTTCACCAAATACTTCTTGACCTTTTATAAATAAGTCAACATTATTTTGAATAATTCTTGCTTGAGCTACTGGTAATTCTTCAGTTGCTATTTTAAGTGCGTGTCTATCATAATATTTTCTAAATGCACTATTACACATTTCTTGTGATTCAGCATATGGTTTGAAAAATTGAGCATATTCTCTTAAAACATCATGTTGTGTTTTTTCTCCACTAACATTTTGTCTAAGTTCTTCTACATTTTCTCCAAAATATGCAGTAACCTTATGATCTATACCATCTGGCTCATAAGCAGGTATTACTGGTTCTGCTTGTTGTGGTTCTGTAACAACACTTTCTGCTTCTTGTTCTGTTACTCCCTCTTGTAACATTAAATAATCTTGTTTTCCTCCAAAAATTCTTACGAATGCATTTTTAAAAGAGTTCATATCTTCTAAAAATAATTTCCATTCATTTTTCCAAAATTCTAACATATCAAACACCTCTTTTGTATACTAATAATAATTCTATTAAACTTTATGTAATTACATTATATAGAATAGCTTGATAAATTGCAATAACAATAATGTTTAATTTATATTACATTTTTGTTACAATTTTTACCATTTTAGTCTTATTTTACAGTTTTATTCAGCTATGCAAATATTACAGTTTACAATAAACAAATTATTTTTTATAAAATATTTTTATGTTATATAAAACATTTTTAATTATATTTTTATTAATCTATATATTTATCCATTAAATCTATTATTTCATCTCTACTTCTAAGTCCTATCTTTTTATCTACTAATATTCCATCTTTATATATGCAAATAGCTGGTATTGTATCAATTTTAAGGTCTGATGCAACTTTTGGATTTTCATCTATATTCATTTTTAATATATTATATCCTTGTCTGCTATTTCCTATATCATCTAATATTGGACTAAGTCTCATACATGGTCCACACCAAGTAGCATAAAAATCTACTAGGCACACTCCATTTTTATTTATTACCTCTTTTTCAAAACTTTCATCACTTATATGTTTTATCATTTTATCTCCTCCTAATTCTTATTATATATAAGCATATTTTTATATGGAAATGTAGCAAGCGCTGCATACTCCCATATATATATATTATTATACCCCAAACTATTAAGATTAATAATAGCTGTTTTACTTCTTGTTCCAGTAGAGCAATAAACCATAATTGGTTTTGTTTGTTCATATATAAATATTTTCTTTTCAATATCTGCTACAGGAATATTGATAGCATTTTTCAAATGCATAATATTATACTCACTCTCACTTCTAACATCTATTAGAATTACACTTTCATTTTCTATCATATTTTTTGCTTCATCAAAGCTTATAAGTTTATATGATAGATTACATGCACTTCTATTTGAATAAGTGAATTTTTTAAAAATACTACCTCTATTATTTCCCCTACTATTACCATTATTTTTTCCAAACAAATTATTTATTATATTATCAAGCATAAGCTATACCTTCCTCTCTAGTATAGCCTATGCGATAAATACATATTTATGCTAATTAATCATTTTTAAATATTTTAGCAAGTATAAGTTTTATAATTTCAAATAATATTGCTGTAAATATAGATACTATAGCAATAATCATATATATATTATTTGGCATATTGGGTACTGATAATAAACTTGCAAATGATGGAACACAAAATATAAGTATTTGTATAAATAGTGTTCCAAGTACACAAAGTAACATTGGTTTATTTGAAATCAGACCAATTTTAAATACTGATCTTTTACTAGATCTACATATATATGCAAATAAAATCTCTATAATAGATAATGTCATAAATACTGCTGCTCCTGCAAAACTTTCATTATAATTACTACTAATATAAAAATATAGTGCAAATGAAATTATAGTTTTAAGTAATCCTGGTATTATAATTCTTGCCATAAGAAATGGTGTAAATAAGCTTTTTTTAGAGTCTCTTGGTTTATTTCTCATTATTCCTTTTTCTTCTTTTTCAAATCCTAGTGCAATGGCAGGAATTGTATCAGTAATAAGATTTATCCAAAGTATTTGAATTGGCAACAAAATACTTTTATTTAAGAAAGTAGCTATTGCTATTATTAATACTTCAGCAAGGTTTGAAGCTAGTAAATATGCTATAACATTTTGAATGTTATTATATATTCTTCTACCTTCTTTTACTGCAACTATTATAGTAGCAAAATTATCATCTGCAAGTACCATACTAGAAACACTTTTTGATACCTCTGTTCCAGTAATTCCCATACCAATTCCTATATCTGCTCCTTTTAGTGCTGGCGCATCATTTACACCATCACCTGTCATAGCAACAATTTTTCCTTTTTTCTTCCATGCCTTTACAATCCTTATTTTATTTTCTGGAGAGACTCTTGCATACACTCTTATCTTATCTACTCTTTTGTCTAATTCTTCATCTGACATATTATCAAGTTGTAATCCAGTAATTGCTTCATTTTCTTCTTTTAATATTCCTAATTCATTTGCAATTGCCATAGCTGTATCAATATTATCTCCCGTTATCATTACAGGTATCATTCCAGCATTATAACATTTTTCTACTGCTCTTTTTGCCTCTTTACGTGGTGGATCTATCATTCCAACAAGACCTACAAATATTAAATCGTGTTCCGCATTTTGGACATTTTCATCTTTTGTAGCCTCTCTATATGCAAAAGCTAGTACTCTTAATGCAGATTTTGCCATATCAAAATTATTTTTAAGTATATGTTCTCTATCTTGTTTTGTAATATCTCTTATTTTCCCATTTATTAATATTTTAGTTGAAACTTCTAATATTGACTCTACGGCACCCTTAGTAAATACGAAAGTATTATCTTTAACTACGTTTATAGTTGTCATCATTTTTCTTTTAGAATCAAAAGGTAATTCATCTATCCTTTTATATTCTTGATCCATTTGCTCTTTATCTAAATCAAGTTTCATACCAAAATCTATAAGTGCAGTCTCAGTTGGATCTCCAAGTAAAACCTTTGCACCATTTTCTTCGCCAAACTCTGTATCATTACAAAGCATAAATACATCAGATAATTTCTCTAAATCATCGTTTATTTCTTTATCTTCTATTAAACTATTAATTTTCTGATCTTCTGATACATCTATTAATTTTCCACCAATATATATTTTTCTTAGTGTCATTTTATTTTGTGTAAGTGTACCAGTTTTATCTGAACATATTACTTCAGTAGAGCCTAAAGCTTCAACTGATGATAACTTTCTTACAATTGCTTTTTCTTTTGCCATTTTTTGAACACCAAGTGCCAAAGTTATAGTTATAACCGCAGAAAGTCCCTCAGGAATTGCTGCAACTGCAAGTGATATAGCAAGCATAAATACATCAAGTATTTTATTTCCCTCTAGATATCCTACTATAAACATAACTACTGCAATAACAACTACTAAAATACTTAACACTTTACTTAACTCATTTATTTTCTTTTGAAGTGGTGTTATTTCAACTTTTTGATTTGATATTGCCTCTGCTATTTTACCAAGTTCTGTATTCATACCAGTAGCAACAACTACAGCTTCGCCTCTACCATATACTACACTACTTCCAGAATATGCCATGTTTTTTCTATCACCAAGTGAAATATTTTTATCTGATACTATTTTTTCGACTTGTTTATCTACTGGGACAGACTCCCCCGTAAGTGCTGCTTCCTCTATTCTTAAACTATGTGATTCGATAATTCTAAGATCCGCTGGTATATAGTCTCCAGCCTCTAGTATAATTATATCACCTACTACTAAATCTTCAGTTTTTATACTAAGTATAGTATTGTTTCTCTTAACCTTTATATATGGAAGAGACATTTCTTTTAATGCCTCTATTGCCTTTTCTGCTTTACTCTCTTGCATTACACCAAGTACAGCATTTAAAATAACTACTACAAATATTATTATTGTATCAGTAAATGGTTCTCCTGTCTTATATGATACAATTGCAGAAAGAATTGCAGATATTATAAGAATAATTATCATGAGATTTTTAAACTGGTCTAAAAACTTTAGTAAAAATCCTCTCTTTTTTGTCTCTTTTAGTTTATTTGCTCCATTTTTCTTTAATAGTTCATTTGCATAAGCATCATCAAGACCTTCTAATGAAGAATTTAGTTCCTTTAATACATCTTCTGCACTTTCTCTATAAAATTCTCTCATAATACATCCCCCTACTTTTTCTTTTTAGATTTAATACTTTCCTCTCTTTTAAATATGTAAGAAAATATTATTCCTACTGCCATAATCATAATTATCATATTAATATATATTCCAATTTTTGGAATATTAGTAAAAAGTATCATTGATAAAAATACAAAAAATACACATACCATTCTTTTTGTTAAATCTACATCTTTAAAATAGCTGTCTATAACATATTCATGTGCGACGCCACCAGCAATAAATATTGATATTAAAGATATAACAAATATATTTGCTAAATAAAATACCATAATAGGGATCATTATTTCTTCAATACCTATAAATATTCCAAGAAATGCTAATAGTACTACAAGTGGAATTGCTAAATACGAAATAGCACCACTCATTACCGAAAATCCAAAATTTTTACTTGTAGTTTTAAGTAAATTATTAAATATCTTTTCTTTAGATATTTTGAAAACTAGTAAATATAATAAGGTATAAACTAGTGCAGTTTTTACAGCACTAATTAAAATGTCAATAATTTTACTTGAAGTACTAGCCCTTTCTATAAATTTTATACTTGCATTTCCGTATTTTTCTTTTATATTTATTTCTTTATTTAATGTTTCTATATATATTTTACCAAGTATATTATCATTAGATGATATATCTACATTATCAGCTTCTGCTCTAAAATCTTTTTCTATTTTACCAGAAATTATAGCATCTGTCATACCTCCAATAACACTACCTGACACAGAACCTTTTATTTCAAGTAAATTCGAAAAACATATTACATCACCTGAAACTTTTGCATTTTCTGTTAAAGTTACCTTTTCTCCTGCAAAAACTACTAAAGTTTTATCAATTGTAGAATCAATTATAACATTTCCTCTTGAAAGTATAATTGCATATTCCATATTTTCATTTACTCTTATAGTATCATTTGATGCTATAACTTGTATATTTTGTGTTTTAGAATTTACATCAACACCTCTATTACCATAAGTAATTCCAAGATTTGAAATTTCTTTATCTATTTCCACCTTATCATATGACATTCTAAAAAAAGGTAAATAAATATCTCTTCCCTCACTAAATTTATATAGTCCCTCTTTTTCTTCTATATCAATTATTTTATTTATATTCTCTTCATTTTTTTCTGTCTCCTCTGCTTTTACTACAAAAATGTTTGATGTAGCAATAATTATAATTGCAAGAATACTAAGTATTAGTGTTATTTTATTTTTTTTCACACTTTGTATATATCCCATATTTTTTCCCCCTAACAATATGATTATTTTATACTAAAATAAAGTAAAAATCAAGTGAAAATTGCGTGAAAAAAGTGTCTATTGATTTACATCTAGACACTAATTTATTTTCTACTTTTTTCTTCTAATTTTGCAAAGATAAATTTATACCTTTTGATACTATTTTAGATACTATATCAATAACATCATCAATATCTTTTGGCGTTACCATATAATTTTCTGTATTAAGTAAATTTGCAATCATATTATATCTTTCTTCTTTAGATGCATCTGAAAAATTACCAGATACGTTAACATTTCCTATCATTTTATCCACAGTTTCATTTGTTATAGTTGCCATATCCACAACAGTTGGAATTCCTATTGCTATTACTGGAATATTTAAAGTTTTCTCATTTATTCCCTCTCTTTTATTATTTACACCAGCACCTGGTGTAATACCTGTATTAGATATCTGTATAGTCTTACCAAGTCTATTGACACTTTGAGATGCTAGACTATCTATTGCTATTACTATATCAACATTTATCTTATTTACTATAGAAGATACAATCTCTGATGTTTCAATTCCAGTAGTACCAAGTACTCCAGGGGCAATAGCACATACTGATCTTGTATTAGAATCTACAAGTTCTTTTGCAAAATTTAGTAAATGTCTTGTTATTTCCACCTCGTTTACTACTTTTGGTCCTAATGCATCAGGAGTGACATTTATATTTCCAAGCCCTAGTACTAGTATAGATTTTTTAGTATCTTTTCCTATAAGTTCTACTATAACTCTAGAAAGTTCATCTACTACTCTTTTTTCATCTTCATCTTCTAAATATTTTATATCTTCTATTTCCATTGTAATATATTTTCCTATTTCTTTAGATATAGCCCTTGATCCATTTTCATTTAATACTTCTACATTAGTTGTAACAAATCCCTCACCTTTATTTGTTTCAATTTTTATACCATCAACTTCTGTAAGATTATTTACTTTTTTGTATATGTCAACACGCTCATCTGCCATATCTGTATTAAAAATACAATTTTTTTCCACATAAATCACCTCATAATTAGTATGTAAAAAAATCATATTTTTATGCATTTAAAATAATACAATTTTAATAAATAGTGAATGGACATTTCACACTTTTTAATATCAATTATAAAAATTTTAATATTTTTAATTACATATTACATATTATTTTTTTAAGTCCAATTTCAAAATCCATTTCACCAATCTTAGTTTTCTTATCATATTCATCAAATTCATATATAATTTTCTTCAATTCATCTAATGAATACATATCACAAGATTTTGATAAATTTTTATATACAAAAGGGTGTATTCCTAAAGTTTTTGCAATATCACTTTGATTTTTTTCCCTCATATATTTTATCATATACATTTGTTTTATTTGTTTATATAACATTATATATATCTTTACAATTGGCTCTTTTTGTTTTAATAATTCATCAAGCATTACAATTGCTTTTTCTCTTTTTCTATTAACGATCATAGATAGTACATCAAATATTTTTGCACTCAATGTTTTAGAACAGACTTTATCTATTATTTCTCTAGTTACTACTTTTTCATTATCTAAATATATAACTAATTTTTGCAATTCATTTATAATGTTTGATTTGTCTTCACCACAAATACTTTGCATATACTCTGCATCTTGCAAAGAAATACTTAAACCATATTTTTTTAGAATTTGCATAATATATTGTACCATTTGTTTTTCATCCATATATTTAAATTCAACACATTCTGCAATTTTACTTAAAAATTTATATTCACTTATTCTTTTATCTACACTATCTTCAATTATTATAACTTTTATATCTTCATCTAAATCTTTTAATAATTCTACATTAAATTTTAGTTTAGTATCTTTAATTATTATAAGCTTAGAACTACCAAAAAAAGTTACACCTTGAAGACAAGTAGAAAGTTCCTCTACATTATCTTTGGTAATATAGAATAAATTTAATCCTACTTCTAAATTATCAAATTCTTTCTTTATCTTCTCTACTCTTTGTTCTAAATCGTATTTTTCTTCTCCGTAAAATAAATATACATTTGCCAAAGCTATCATTCCTCTACTTTTATTTCTTCTTTAAATTTTACAATAGTATCTATTGCAATATCTGCAAGTCTTTGATACTTTTCTTTTTTATCTTTTATTTTTATATCAAGTGGCTTTAATATTCCAAAATTTGCATTCATTGGTTGAAAATTTGAATTTTTAGTTGATACATATTTTGCTAAACTGCCAAGCATAGTAGTATCAGGAAAAGTAATATTTTTTCCCCTAAATCTATTTATAATACTATATGCTACCATCATACCAGATGCAGCAGATTCAACATATCCTTCAACTCCTGATATTTGTCCTGCAAAATATATATTCTTATTATTTCTCATACAAAAATTTTGATCTAGTATATTTCCACCATTTATATATGAATTTTTATGCATTACTCCATATCTAGCAAATACAGCATTTTCAAGACCTGGTATCATTTTAAATACTCTTGCTTGCTCAGAAAATGTAAGACTTGTTTGAAATCCCACTAAATTATACATAGTTTTATCCTCATTTTCAGCTCTAAGTTGTACAACAGCATAATTTTTTTCTCCAGTTTTTGGATTATCTAAACCTACTGGTTTTAGTGGACCAAATACTAAAGTTTTTTCTCCACGTTTTGCCATATGTTCTATTGGCATACATCCCTCAAACAAAACAATTTTATCAAAATCATGTCTTGGTGCCTCTTTAGCATTTACAAGTTCTCTATAAAAATTAGTATATTCTTCCCTTTTCATTGGAAGATTTATATAATCTCCAACTCCTACTTCTCCATACCTATCCATTACATATGCTATATCCATATTTATACTATCCGCCTCAACTATTGGAGCTGCTGCATCATAGAAATACATGCTTTCTTCACCAACTAAAGCTTTTATATCTTCAAATAATACAATGTCTGTAAGTGGGCCTGTAGCAATTACTGTAATTTCTGAACCTCTATTAATTTTTTCTACTTTTTCATATATAATCTCTATATTAGGATTATTCTTTATTTCATTTGTTATCTCAGTTGAAAATTTATCTCTATCAACAGCTAAAGCCTGTCCTGCTGGTACTCTTACATTATGTGCTACTCTAACAAAAAGACTATCTAATATTTCCATTTCTTTTTTTAGCAGACCACAAGCATTTGTAATAGCATCTGACTTTAGTGAATTACTACATACAAGCTCTGCAAAGTTATCACTTTTATGAGCCTCTGATTTATATTTTGGTTTCATTTCATATAGTCTTACCTTTATACCATTTTTAGCAAGTATATATGCACATTCACATCCTGCAAGCCCTGCACCTATTACATTTACTATTATTTCTTTATTTTCCATTTTATACCTCATTTCATACGTATATTATAATATAATAGTTGAAAATTTACAATTGCTTTAAACTTAAAACTATACATATATAACTAATTTTCAAATATATTTTAATATAAAAGTTTATTAGCATAATATAATAAAATCAATTTTTATCTTTTCCATAATTTAAATCACTTCTATTGAGTTAAATTTAAATCAACTTTATACTTTAAACTTGTACATTTATGCACTAGATTACACTTTGATAATTTGTTCTTAGTATCCAATTTTATCTCTAAGATTATTCACCACACATATTTTATTTGCTATTATCCTCTTTCAGGAGTTTTGTTTGATTTTTATCTAACTTACTTATCCCAATTATATTTTTATCATTCATAAGAACTTCTAATTCTCTTTTAGCAGTTTCATTTAATTTTTCCAATCTAACAATTTGACTAATATTATTCTCAACCATACTAGCGTTTAAAACTTCAAGATTACTTAAGACTACTAAGTGTAAAATATCAGTATAATCTCTTATATTGCCATCTAAATTTGGATTTTTCTCTCTCCATTCTTTAGCAGTCATTCCAAATAATGCAACATTTATTACATCTGCTTCATTTGCATATACAAATTGCTTTTGCTTTTCAGTTAATTTTGGTACTATATTTTCTTTAATGCTATCAGTATGTATTCTATAATTAGTTTTAGATAAACTTCTTCTTACTGTCCACTCTATTTCGTTTTGATAATTTTCATTATATTTTAATCTTTCAAATTCTTGAATAAGATATAATTTAAAAGCTGGATCAATCCAAGACGCAAATTCAAGGGCAATATCAGGATGAGCAAATGTTCCACCATCATATTTACCTCTTTTACTAACAAATCCTTTAGCATTTGTCATAGTTACCCATCTTGATGGAGACATCGTAAATGATTGATTAGCAGAATCATTTTTAAACTCGCGAGATTCCGCTAGTTTAAAATTTTGATTAAATAATTCTTCCCATAAACAATAAAAATCAAAAGAACTTTTATTACTCATCCACTTTATCACAACATCTCCTGGATTTTCTGGATTTTTATATCTTGCTAAATCAGTTAATGAAATATAATCAATATTATTAATTCTCATTACAGATACTAAATTGTCTTTTACATTCATTTGTGTTTTTACCATTTCATTTTTCAAATCAATAACCTCCTTATTTCATTTCCATCAAAAAGATTTGATATAGTTTCTAATTTTTTATTTTCCATCTCTATTCCCTCTTTACAACTTTTATTTAAATATATATTAATTTCTATTTAGTTCATATTCTTTAATCTCACAATTTTCCAATCCTCTATTTAAAAACATACCATCGTTTATCCCCTCAAAATATGCGCTAAAGGCTTTTGATACCCCACTATGAGCAACAATAATAACAGTAGTATATTTTTCATTTTTCAAATCATTTATAAAATTATATATTTTATCAAAAAATAATTTAATATCCTCTGATGTTCCATAATGAATAGATGTATAATAATTCCAATATTCATCACGATTAGTAACATTTAATGGTTTACCTGATAAACTCCCTGGATCTCTTTCACTTAACCTATTATCAATAATTATTTTCTTATTATTTAAATTTATAATATTTGCTGTATGCTTTGCTCTAACAAGTGGAGAAGTAATAATAACATCGTAATTTATATCTTTAATCCTATTTTTTAAAATTTTTGCTTGTTCTATTCCTATTTGATTTAAATCTTCATTTTCATTACTATATATCTTAAGTGCATTATGTGGCACTTGTCCATGTCTTATTAAATATATTTTCATACTCTACCTCTCCTATTTTACTAAAAAGTATAACATTTCAAATCACTTCTTGTAAAGACTTTTTACAACATTTTTTGTTCTTTTCATCGCATATTTCTACATATATTATTTGTAATTTACATTTGTTTTAAGAAAAAAATTAGAATAATTTTACTTACCCTAATCTCTTTTCTAATATATATTCTATAATTTATATTTAACTTTATTTTCTTTTAAAAATGTTTTATAACTTCTATCACAAGTATCCTTAAAACCTTTACCAAAAGATATATCATATCTATTTATGTATGAGTCATAAATAATTTTATCATAAAATGGTAACAATGCTGTATTAACAAATATTGGAAGTGCACTTTCTGGTATCATATTTCTTATACATTCTTCAAGTCCTTTTACATAATAAATATAATCTGTATCCATAAATACAGTATATTCTTTATCATATTTATACAATATAAATTCTTTTTTTATTTTCTTTTCATTCCAATTTCTAATTATATTAATATTTTCATTATCTAGTTTATCAGGATTTTTTAAAATATACTCATTAATTATATTTTTATCACTCCATAGTTTTTCTCTAATTTCAATCATTTCTTCTGGCTCTGCATCAAATATATCCTTAATATTTTCTAATTTATCGTTTATATGAAATTTTTTATTTGTGTAATGAAATAAGAAATTTCTTAACATAAAAAATTGCATTCCTTCTTCTTTTTCTACACAATCATCATATTGTATATCTCTAAAATCTACTTTAATAACCTTATTTAAACAGCAATGTTTATACTTGCGACCACTGCCGACATGGACATGGATCATTTCTTCCAATTTTACTTTTTTTCTTTAATTCTTCCTCTTTTTGTCTTTTTTCCATTTCTATTTTAAATAATTCATTTGAAGAATACCCATATAACACATATTGTGGAATACTATTGTGTAAATTAAATACTAATTGTAAATATTCATTTGCTTCATCTATATCATTTAAATTTATATTTATTAATTTTTTCATACTATCAATATTAGTTTCAGACATATTCATAATATCTATAATCATGCTTGTTACTATTTCTGTAGAATACTGTATTTTTCTTTTTTCCAGAAACTCCTTAATTTCTTTTGCCTCTTTACGTTCCACCAAATTGTCCATTCTGCGCTCTTTTAATTCTTCTATTGTACACTCTCTATAATATAAATCTCTTATTTCTCTTTGTTCAATGATCTCCTCTGGTTTTTCTACTAAACTACTTACAAGGTATTTTTCATCCTCACAGTCCCCTATTATAACATCATTTCTTAAATCTATTTGATTATATAATAGTATATACATAAAATTCATATCAATTTCATAATTTAATAGTTTATTTAAAATATTAAGTACTTCATAATCTTCAATTAGACCATATACATCTACTATATTAATAATTAAATTAGCAATTTTATGAGTTATTTTTACTTTTTCTTCATTTTTTTTATTAATAAACTTTATAAACTTATCTTTCATTCCATTAGTAAATTTAATGTGTATATTTTTTTCATTAATAGTAGATTCTTCAACAACTAATATATCTTCTAAAAAGTAAACTTCAGCCTCATATTCTAGATTTACATCTATACCATTTTCATCTGATTGTACTAGTTTTTTTAATAAATTGTATATTTTATTATTAATAATAATGAAAAGTTCATCAATATTTTCACTATACATATTATTTAGCATTTCCAATAATTCATCTTTTTTCATTGATTTTTCTGGAAATCTTCCTAAATAATTTAATGCCTCTATTAATTTATTTTTTGTAATACTCATATTTATCACATCCTTATTAATATCTTCATTATACCATATTATTCCAGTTTTTACTATAGAAATACAAAAATTAGAGCATTTATAAAAGTCATTTTTATAAATACCCTAATTTTTTATTTATCTTCTTTTTTTGGTTTATTCCAAGATATAAAATCACATTTACTATTTTCACTGTTTGTATTATTTTCACAAACATAAAAACTTCTTTTAGTTTTAGTCTTCTTAATTAAAATATTACCACCACATTTTGGGCATGGAACATCTACAGTTTGAACAATAGGTTTAGTATTTTTACACTCTGGATATCCAGGACATGCTAAGAACTTACCAAATCTACCTTGTTTTATAACCATATTTCTTCCACAAATCTCACACTTTTCATCACTTACTTGCTCTGGTATTTTAACCTTTTCAATTTTATCTTCAACATCTTCTAGATTTTTCATAAAAGGCTCATAAAATTCATGTAACATTTCAACATAATTCTCTTTATTTTCAGCGACCATATCAAGCTTTGTTTCCATTTCTGCTGTAAACTTTAAATCAACAATATCTTTGAAATTTTCTTCCATCATATTATCAACAATCTCTCCAAGTTCTGTAGGTACCAAATACTTATTTTCTTTTTCAATATATACTCTATCTTGAAGTGTAGAAATTGTTGGGGCATATGTACTAGGACGCCCAATTCCTTTTTCTTCCATTGCTTTTACAAGACTTGCCTCTGTATATCGTACAGGTGGCTCTGTAAACTTTTGCTCTGCTTTTAAATCTTTTTGAGTTAAAATATCTCCAACATTTAATATAGGTAAATTGTTATTTTCAGTTTCTTCATCTTCTTGATCTGTATCTTTACCTTTTGCCTTTGCATCTTTTCCCTCAATATATAATTTCATAAATCCATCAAATTTTATAACACTACCATTTACATGGAATATATAATCTTCAACTTGAATTCTAATTTTTGTAGTATCATATATAGCAATAGCCATTTGAGATGCAAGAAATCTATTTTTTATTAAATTGTATAATTTCTCTTCATCTTTTTCAAGACTTAGGTTTGCATCAACATGGGTTGGTCTAATAGCCTCATGAGCGTCTTGTGCATTACCTTTAGCTTTAAATACTCTATCAGTATAGTATTTATCTCCATACTCAGATTTAATATATTCTTTTGCCATAGCTTTTGCTTCATCTGAAAGTCTAGTAGAATCAGTTCTCATATATGTAATATGACCTGACTCATATAGTCTTTGAGCGATCATCATAGTTCTTTTTACACCATATCCTAATTTTCTTGATGCCTCTTGTTGAAGTGATGATGTAGTAAATGGTGCAGGAGGATTTTTCTTTCTCTCACTTTTTTTAACTTCAATAACTTTATATTCTTTATTATCAATTTTTCTTAATATTTCATTTACTTGTACTTCATTTTTTAGTTCTATTTTTCCATTTATATTCCCATAAAATTTAGCAAGTACTATATCTTTTCCAGTAGAAAGTTTAGCCAAAATCAACCAATATTCTTCAGATTTAAAATTTCTTATCTCTCTTTCTCTATCCATAATAATCTTTAATGCAACTGACTGTACTCTACCTGCACTAAGACCTTTTTTAATTTTTTTCCAAAGAAGTGGAGATAATTTATATCCAACTATTCTATCTAAAATTCTTCTTGCTTGTTGTGCATCAACTAAATTTTGATCAACCTTTCTTGGATTTTTAACGGCTTTTTTAACAGCATTTTGAGTTATCTCATGAAATTCAATCCTACACTCTTCATTATCATTAATATTTAACACATTTTTTATATGCCAAGCAATAGCCTCACCCTCACGATCAGGGTCGGTTGCAAGATATACTTTATCTTTATTTTTAGCCTCATCTTTTATTTGTTTAACTATTTTTGCCTTACCTTTCATAACTTTATATTCTGGCTTAAAATCATTTTCGGTATCTACTGCCATTTTACTAACTGGTAAGTCGATTATATGACCTTGTGAAGCAATTACTTCATAATCACTTCCTAAGTACTTTTTAATAGTCTTTGCCTTAGATGGCGACTCAACTATAACTAATTTATTTGCCAATTTAATCAAACCTTTCATTACTGATTTTTTATTATAACATATAAAAATTAGACAATCAATCCTTATATAATATATTTAATAAATTTGTAAGACATCTTGTAGCAAGTACTGCTTCATCAATAGTATTACCTGTTGCTCCAACCTCTACAAGAAGTGAATATTTATTTACATCTTGATTATATGTAGCATCTCTAATTATCATTGGTTTAAAAAGTCCTGGATACACTTTTTCTGCAAGCGTTTGAATTTGAAGTGCGAGTGCTAAATTATCTTCATAATACTCGTTTTCATCAGAATCATAACCAACACCCATAACAAGCATAAGCTGTGCTACTTGTACCCCTTTTATATCTGCAACTGGTCTATACTCTAAATTTTCAATTGCATCTCTGTGTACATCGATTATAATAGATGCACCACCCATATTATTTAGTGCATTTGTAATTGTAGTACGTGATTTAGAATATGCACTTGTATATGAGCCATAATCATGTGGTGTAGTATTATGTGTTGAATTAAAACCTTTTGAATTTAGACTTGCATTTAATTCTTTACCTACTTTTAGCATATTAAAATTTGCATCTGTAGATCTCATAACACCAGTATAATCAAATTTATATTTTTCGCTATTGGTATATGTCTCAGACGTATGGGTACTATATAACAAAATTTTATCTGTTTTTTTAGTAAGATATATATTTTTTTCAAGTAATTCTTTAAAATTAAGTTTTCTTTTTGAAGAATAATTAAGCAAATTAATATTTCCAAAAGTAACCCTTTGTAAACTATTGTTTTCAGCAGTTATAACCGCCTCTGGAATATTTGAAAATACACTTTGTACTTCAAAATCTTTAGCAGCCATATCTATTACTTCATACTCATCCATATTCTCACTGATACTTGCTTGGACTACATTACTTTCTTCCTCTGTTTTTTCACTTAATTTATAATTGTTTTTATTAAATATACCTTGGGCTTTAGCAATATCTAATATACTATGATCTGTCTTTTTAGTCTCTCTAAAATTAGTTGAAAACATCAATATATTTTTAGAAATACTACTACTGTTTACTACAAGATATAGTATACAAGTAAAAATAACAAAATATACTACAATATATATATTAACAAAAATTTTATCAAAAATATTTAAAATTCTACTCTTATTTTTTTGACCTAAAAAAGCAACCGCAACTTTCACTAAAACATCTCCTTATGTTTTATTTTATTACGGTTATTTTTTATATATTACTAATCTAGTAAATTATTCATCTCTTGACTATATTGATTAAGTAATCTAACAGTCTTTTCTTTTAAGTCAATTACATCTTTTTTAAGATCAAGAAGTTTTTCTTTTTCCATTTCTATTAAATGTTCAATTCTATCTTTTTCTTGCATAGCTTCATTTCTTGAAGATTCAATTATTTTTTTTGCTTGATCTTCTGCTGTTATTAATGCATTTGCTACTTTTTCTTGTCTTTGAACATAATCAAATTCATATTTTTCAAGCTTTTTCTTTACTATTGTAAGTTCATTTGCAACTCTATTTGCATCTGAACGTTCAGCTTGTAATTTACTTTCATATTCTGCTTTTAGAGATTTTACATATTCTTCTACTTCTTTTTTATCGTATCCAAACATTTCAGTTCCAAATTTTTTTTCGTTCTCCATTATAACTCCCTCCATGCTTTATAAATTTACGAGTTTATTATATCAGATAATTTATTCTATTTCAACATTTTTTTATAACAAAATATAAAAAATAAATTTAGTTTTTTTAATAAAAAACTTATAAAATAGTAATTTTTACAAATAATATTTGTGGTGATGATTATGAATACAAATGTCAATATGACAAATAAAGAATATGCTGATTATGTTGATAAAAAAGCTAAAAATAGTCCAATATTTAAAGATTTATTACTTGCTTTTATTGTTGGTGGTATTATATGTATGATTGGACAATTTATAATAGATATATCAATGAAATTTGGTATATCTCAAGATGATTCAAAAATTGTATGTTGTATAATTTTAATATTTTTAGGAGCTTTTTTAACTTCTATTAATCTATATTCTAAACTTGGAAAATTTGCAGGAGCAGGATCAATTATTCCTATAACTGGTTTTTCTAACTCTATAGTAGCACCTGCAATAGAATTTAAAACAGAAGGTTATATACTAGGTCTTGGAGCAAATATGTTCAAAATTGCAGGTCCCGTTTTAGTATATGGTATAAGTAGTTCTGTTGCAGTAGGATTTATATACTGGATAATTAAAATTATAGGAGGTGTTTAATTTGAAAATTGGAAAACAAACTATAAAACTTGAAAATACTCCAAAAATACTTCAAACTTCTAGCATGGTTGGACCAAAAGAAAAACAAGGTCCTTTAAGTGCATATTTTGATTTAGATACTAAAGATATATTCTTAGGAGAAAAAAGTTTTGAGAAGGCAGAAAGTAAAATGATGGAGACTTGTATAAACAATTTACTTAAGAAAGCCTCAAAAAATCCTGAAGACATAGATTATATATTTGCTGGTGACTTGCTTAATCAATGTATTTCTTCTGGTTATTGTATGAGAAATTTAGGAATTCCATTCTTTGGACTGTATGGAGCATGTTCTACATTTTGTGAATCTCTAACACTTGCCTCTTTATTTGTAAATGCAGGATATGCGAAAAAGACAATAGCTGCAACCTCATCTCACTTTTGTAGTGCAGAAAGACAGTTTAGAATGCCACTAGAGCATGGAAATCAAAAAAGTCCAACTGCTCAGTGTACTGTAACTGCTTCTGGTAGTGCTATAGTAGTTGAAAAAGATTATGGAATACCTGGACCATATATAACTCATGTAACACCTGGAAAAATAATAGATTATAACATAACTGATATGACAAATATGGGAGCTGCAATGGCTCCAGCAGCGTTTAATACTATTGCTACACACTTGCAAGATACTGGTAGAACTCCAGACTATTATGATGCAATTGTAACAGGAGATTTAGGAGTTTTGGGCTCTGAAATATTAGTTGATACATTTATGAGAGAAAATATAGATTTAAATGGTATACATGCAGACTGTGGTGCCTTAATATATAATCATGATGAGCAAGATACACACTGTGGTGGTAGTGGTTGTGGTTGTATGGCTAGTGTATTTAGTGGATATTTCTTTGAACAACTAAAAACTAAAAAAATGAATAAAATTTTAATTGTTGCAACTGGTGCTCTTATGAGTCCTCTATCTTCTCAACAAGGCGAATCAATCCCTGGAATTGCACATGCAGTTGCCATAGAAAACGAGGTGTAATATGGATATTTTTATTGAATATTTAAAGGTATTTGTAACTGGTGGACTTATATGTTTAATTGGTCAAATATTAATAGATAAAACAAAAATAACTCCTGCAAGAATACTAGTTATATTCTTAACAATGGGTGTTATACTATCTGCTATTGGGCTATATCAACCATTAATAGACTTTGGTGGTGCTGGTGCCACAGTTCCTATTTCTGGCTTTGGATCTAATCTTGCACAAGGTGTAATAAAAGAGGTAGACAACATAGGTTTTCTAGGAATATTTACAGGTGGTGTAAAAGCTGCATCTGCTGGTATTAGTGCAGCAATTGTATTCGGATTTTTAGCATCCCTTTTTGCAAAACCTACAATAAAATAATTAATGCTGGCAATTGCCAGCATTTTAATTATATTTATAGTATTTTATTTCTTATTTAAAAAATCAATAAGTTCTTCTTTCCACTGATTTGCGCCTCTATGATAATTACAAAAATCATAGCCAAGTTTTTTAACCTCTACCTTACCAGTACTCCCAGTTTTTGCAGTATCAAATAATACAAATACTTTTTTTGGAAATTTAACTTTATTTGTTATTTTACCTGATCTTAAAAAATCAATAGCAGGTTTTAGAAATATGTCACTTTCAAAGCCATTTGTTTCTTGCACCATGATATCCATTATAATTGCATCATATTCATAATTTGTATCTTTTAACAAATGTTTAGCAAACCAAGTGTCTCTTGCAAGACTAATATCAATTCTCTCATCAACACATCTTATAGTACCAATAATTGCATCTGTCACATCTTCTAAATAACTTATTACAAGTACTCTCATAATATACTACCTCCTAAAATAATTATATTTTATTCTACAAAATATTACAAAAATAATAATATCATTTTTAAACTTTATTGTCAATTTTTATTTTTTTTAATTTAAAAATTACGTAAGCTGTTAATTTATTTTTTATTTATTTTTCTAAATAACAAAATATGACATTTTTATTACAACAAAATATGAATAATAATCTATTTTTTACAAATAATATTATTGTGATTTAAAAGGAGGATTTTTATGGATAGTTTAAATCAAATAGAAATACAAAATATTAGACACATCTGTGGTCACGGAACAAATTTTTGTGATAAAATAACTTATTACAAAACATTAACTCAGGATACTAATGTAACTGATCTTTTAGATAGCTTATGTCAAGAATTAAATACTCTTAAAAGTAAGCTTTCTTCAATGCTGTAGGAGGTGTTATTATGACAGAAAAAGTAGCTTTAGATGATGTACTTTCATGTACAAATTCAACTATAACATTATTATGTTATACTATACAACAAGCAAACAACAAAAATTTTAGAGATACAATTGTAGAAGCAAGAGATAACTTAGAAAATCTACAATGGCAAATTTATTTATTAAATAAACAAAAGGGATACTATGTTCCTGCAGCACCAGCAGGTGAAGCAGATATTGAACAAGTAAAAAATGCAATTAAGTAGTAAAATAAAATGGGGAGACTAAAACTTATTTTTAGTATTCCCCTATATTTATTATTATACTATTTGTGTTTAATATTCAATTCCTTATCTCGTATTTGTAAGTAAAGTTTTCTTTTTCAAACATTATATTACCATATTTATATTTAAACTTATTAATTTAATAAGTTCTTTTTTCTGATTTTTTATAGTATTTTATATAATTATGACATTCTCTTCAACTTTAAAAAATATAACTTATTATCATTTTTGCTTAAAAATTATTTTTAAACAAATATTTATTTTTAATGTATTTTTCCTTTTTATTTCTGTATTTTTTATTATTAAACATTGACATATCTAGTTATATATATTATTATATATATGAACATAATAATTGTCAAGTTTGAAATGTTCATACTGATAAAAGGAGAAATTTTATGTATATAGTTTTTATAGATGAATCTGGTCAACCTGGAGGATGGAATAAAGATGAGAAATGTCTAACTACAAACAGCAGTAAATTTTTTACATTAAGTGGATTTATGATTGATGCTAATAATATACTTGAAATAGAATCAAAATTTAAGGATATAAAAATAAAATATGGATTAAATGAATATACAGAAATCAAATGGAGTTGTTCATACTCAAAATTAGGACTAAATTTTGAGCAATATATAAATATGAAAAAAGATATCATAGAAATAATTTCTAATTATAAAAACTCAGTTATTGGAATCATAATGGATAAAGAGTATTGTTATAAATATAGAACTGAAATTAAAAATCATAATGACTTATATGCATTTTCATTAAACTTATTAATGGAAAGAGTATGTATGGAAATATCTGATAGAGATGGAAGAAATGCAATAACTCCTGCTTTAATGTTTACTGATAGTAGAAAAAATGATAACAATAATAAACTAGATAAAGAATTACAAATAGCGTATATTCGAGCACGAAGTTTAGGAACTCATTATTTAAAATTTTCTAATTTTTGTGAAAGCTTAGTATTCATAGACTCTAGCTTTTCATCTGGAATACAATGTGCTGATTTTTGTGCTGGAGCAATACATAAAAAGTTTGAATCAGATGATGATACATTTTTCAATATATTAACACTTGCAATTAGATGTAATAAGGAAAACAATATCTACGGAAATGGCATTAAAATATATAAATAAAAAGTGGCTGATGAGGTTAGCTGTCTAACCTAACACACATTTTGTTTGTGCTCCATCAGCCTACTTTGTTCTGTTATAAATATTATATAATTTATTATTTAAAATGTCAAGTATTTGACATTTATTATATTATATGTAAAAAAAATAAATTTATTTAACTTATATCATCTATTTCTAAATCATCTTCTTTTTTCTTTTCTAAAGTCTTTACTTTCTCTACTTTTTCTGGTGTTTTCTCTTCTTTTTCTTGCTCTCTTGTTTTATTGGCAACTCTTTTTTTGATATCACTTAATTCTTTTTGAATAGTAGGTGAAGAAATATTTTTAGAATGCTCAGATATGTCTCTTTGTTTTATAATTGGATTTAAAACATGTCTAATAAAATATTCTAAATACATATTTTTGGCTTCTTCTTTTTTCTTCTTTTCTTTTTTTACAGTTGCATCAATAGAAGAAACTACAAAAAATTCCCCATTTTCATATATTAATTGTTCTTTTCCATCAGTGAATATAACATATTTGTCAAAATCAAGATTAATTTCATCTATTTTTTGAACAAAGTTAACACTATCTTGTGCTTCTTTTTTTAGTTTTTCAATTTCTTCCTTAGAAAGCTTTTTTTCTTTTTCAACTTTTTTTAGTATTTCTTTTAAATTTGAATCTATTAAGACATTTTCATTCTCTTTTTTATCTATTACATCTTCTGATGTTTTTAGTTCCTTTTCATCTGCTTTGTTTTCACTCATAACCTCACCCCTAATTTAATTTCTCTATACAAATTTTTACAAGTTCATCTAGCCTATTTTTTTCACCTTTAACATATAAATAACCAATTAAAGCCTCAAAACCTGTAGCTCTTTTATAATTTACAACGTCTATATTTTTAGAAACCGTATTTATATTTGTATTTCTTCCTCTTTTATATACAGACATTTCCTCTTCTGTTAATATCTCTAATATATCATCAATTGTATGTGACTGTCCTTTTGCACTAACATACTTTATTGATTCTTTGTGTAACATTCCTGTTTTTACATTACTATGAGATGCCAAATAACACCTTATATATACATTATATACTGCATCACCTATAAAAGCTAATGTTTGCATTGATACAGTTTGTAAATCTATATTTTTAATATACTCGTCCATTTCATTCTCCTATTTACTTTCATAAGTATTATACATTATATTATATTATTTTTCAATAGAATTTTAATATATTATTTAAATGTAATTATACATATATAATTTGACATAGATTACATAATATAGTATAATGTTATAAATTTTAAATGTAAAGGAGAACATTACTATGTCAACACGGAAAACTACAATTTTTTCTGTATTATTTATAATTCTCTTTATAATTTTTTTGGCTATACTATATGATCCTATGAAATTTGTACTTAGTACTAAAAAGAGTATAGATATAAATAATCCTGTAGAAATATCGGCTGGGGAAATTATAAATATAACTGTTTCAAGAGGAAAAGGTGACTGGAGTGTATATGTATATTTTGACAATGATACTGAAAACAAAATTAAATTAGAGTCTAATTTTTTCTCATTTGACGGTAGCATTAAAGCTCCAATTTCAAAAGGCATTCATTCTATGACAATTTATGTAAGTGCTTTTGAAGAAAGAACATATTATTACTTAATAGAGTAATAAAAGGTATTGCGATTGCAATACCTTTTGTAATTTTATACTAATACATTCCCATTGCAGCATTTGGGTTTTGATTTCCACAGTTGCAATTATTATCATCTTTTTTATCTGCAACTAATGTTTCTGTTGTAATAATCATAGAAGCAATAGATGAAGCATTTTGAAGTGCACTCCTAGTAACCTTAGTAGGATCTACTATTCCTACTTTTTTCATATCAACAAATTCATCATTTAGAGCATCATATCCATAACCTTTATCTAAACTTCTAATTTTATCAATAATTACTGCACCTTCTACTCCAGCATTATATGCAATTTGTCTTATAGGAGCTTCTAGCGCTTTTTCAATCATTTTGGCACCTATTTTTTCATCTCCATCAAGTGTATCTGCAAACTCTTTTACTTTATCTAAAATAGTAATATATGCTGTTCCACCACCTGCAACTATTCCCTCTTCTACTGCCGCTTTTGTAGCATTTAGAGCATCTTCAATTCTTAGTTTTTTCTCTTTCATTTCAGTTTCTGTAGCAGCACCAACACATATTACTGCAACTCCGCCAATAAGTTTTGCAAGTCTCTCTTCAAGCTTTTCTTTATCGAAACTAGATGTAACATTTGAAATTTCTGAACGTATTTCTTTTACTCTATTTTCTATTTTTTCTTTATCACCAAAGCCATCAATAATTATAGTATTTTCTTTTTGAATTTTAACTTGTTTAGCACGACCAAGCATTTCTATAGTAGTATCTTTTAAATCCATAGCAAGTTCAGATGATACGACTTCACCACCAGTTAAAATTGCAATGTCTTGAAGCATAGCACCCCTTCTATCACCAAAAGCTGGCGCCTTTACAGCAACACATGTAAATACTCCTCTAAGTTTATTTAAAACTAAAGTAGCAAGTGCATCACCATCTACATCATCAGCTATTATAACTAATTTTTTAGCTTGCTCAGCTATTTTTTCAAGTACTGGTAATATTTCTTGAATATTTGATATTTTCTTATCTGTAATTAAAATATATGGATCATCAAGTACAGCCTCCATTTTCTCAGTATCAGTAACCATATATGATGATAAATATCCTCTATCAAATTGCATACCTTCAACTACATTTAATTCAGTATTCATAGTTTTTGATTCTTCAATAGTTATAACACCATCTTTTGTAACTTTTTCCATAGCCTCAGATATTAGACTACCAATTTCAGTATCATTTGCTGATATACTTGCAACTCTTGCAATATCTTCTTTTCCACTTATTGGAGTAGATATTTTCTTTATTTCTTCTACTGCTATTTCAGTAGCCTTTGCTATTCCTTTTTTTACAATTACAGGATTAGCTCCAGCAGAAACATTTTTAAGCCCCTCTTTTATCATAGCTTGTGCAAGTACTGTAGCTGTTGTTGTACCATCTCCTGCAACATCATTTGTTTTAGTTGCAACTTCTTTTACAAGTTCTGCACCCATATTTTCAAATTTATCTTCAAGTTCTATTTCTTTTGCAATAGATACTCCATCGTTTGTTATAAGTGGAGCACCATATGATTTATCAAGTACTACATTTCTTCCTTTAGGACCTAGTGTAACTTTAACTGCATTAGCTAAAGTATCTACACCTCTTTCTAAAGCCTCTTTTGCTTCTCTACCAAATAATATCTCTTTTGCCATAAAAAATCCTCCTATTCAACTATTGCAAGAATATCATCTTGTTTCAATATTATATACTCAGTATCCTCATATTTTATTTCAGTTCCAGAGTATTTAGAAAAAATTACTCTATCTCCAACTTTTACTTCTAAAGGTAATACTTTACCATCTACACATTTACCAGATCCTACCGCAACAATTTCTGCTACACTAGATTTTTCTTTAGCAGATGATGGCAATAATATTCCACCTTTTGAAGTTTCACTTACTTCAATCATTTTAATAACGACTCTATCTCCTAATGGTTTTAACATAAAAATCGCCTCCATTCTTTTTTAGCACTCTTAACTTTCAAGTGCTAATTTATTATATCACACCATTTCTACGATTTCAAGAACTTCACAAAACTTTCACAAAATAACAATTTATCGACAAAAAATTAAGTCAAGCCCTATATACATTATAGTATATATTCAACTTGTACAAATTTTATTACAAAAAAGCCACCAAATTGGTGGCCTATCTATTCCATTATATTTGCTAAATCAATTTTAATATTTACTTCATCTTTTTTAGTAACATTAATATCTGAAAATAAATATTTTTGCTCAATATCTACTTGTTTTAATTTACTAAGCTCTAATACTCCAAGAAAAGCTGTTACTACTTCTATATTATCACATACATTACTATTAAATACAGAATTAAACACCATATTATTATTATCATTTAAATAATTTACTATCTGTTTTACTTTATCTTGTACTGTTACTTTTTCATATACAGCGAGTTTATTTAATTCTTCTGCTTTTTTATTTATTTTGTTAGCATTTCTATAAAGTATTCTAGTATAAACTTCAAACATGTCTTGAGCTGAAAAACTATCTCCAGTATATTCAAGTTTAGTATTAAAGTTTATCTTTTCAAATGGTTTTGTAAATGATCCAAAATTTTGTGAGTACATTTCATTTATCATCTCTGCAACTTCCCTGTATTTTTTATATGCAATAATTTTATTTATAATATCTTCTTCTGATACTACTTCTTCATCTTCTTTAGGCTCTATCTCAGGTAACAATTTCCTTGCCTTTATATCAAGTAGAGTAGCCGCCATCACGATAAATTCTGATGCTACTTCTATATTTCCTTCATTCATTTCTTCTAAATAATTTACATATTCATCTGTTAAATCATTTAGTGAAATATCAAATATATTCATTTTATTTTTTGATATAAGAAAAAGTAATAAATCAAGTGGTCCTTCAAAATTGTCTATTACAAATCTATACTTTTCTTTCTTATTTTTTATTATGTCTGACATTACACCATATCCTCTTTTTCACATTTTATAGCAAGCTCTAAAGCAAGCTCTATCATTTGATTTAGCCCTTTTTCTCTTTCATTTGAGTCTATAGATTCACCAAGTATTGGATTATCAGATACAGTAAATATTGCAAGTGCATTTTTACCAGACATTAAAGCATTTATATATAATGCATTTGTCTCCATTTCTACACCTAATACATCTAATTTAGAGACTTCAACTAAAGCCTCCCTATCTTTATAAAATACATCAGAGGTAAATATAGTTCCAACTTTAACATCATTTGTAATTTCAAGTAACTTATTTAATAATTTATCAGATGCAACAGGATATAACTCTTCTGCACCAACAGACACAGCATAGTTAGAATCAGTATCAACATCACGTGCCACTAATATATCTTTTAAATTTACACCTTTTGCCATATCACTTGCCACATCATTTGAAAGACTTCCTGCACTTCCAATACGTATTATATTTTCTACATCATATCCATCAAATAATTCTTTTGAATATATTCCCATAGATGGGACACCCATTCCACTTCCTTGAACAGATATCTCAACTCCTTTATAATGTCCTGTATATCCTAGCATTCCCCTTACATTATTATAACAAGTATAATCATCAAAATAATTTTCTACAATATATTTTGCTCTTAGTGGATCACCTGGCATAAGTACAGTTTTTGCTATATCTCCTAGCCTTGCTTCATTATGTGGTGTTGGTACATTAATTTTCAATATAATCACTCCTCAAAATCAAATGAGCATTGAGACAGTCCTCTCCTATATAAATATTTTTTTACTTTTATTTCTTCCATATTTTTTAACTTTCCATTAAGTAATTTTTTTATTAGCTCATTTTCGTAATCTGTTTCTTTTAGTTTTTCTACTTTTTCCTCAATTATATACTTTTTTATTCCTTTTTGCAATAGTTTTTGTTTTATCTCAAAAATAGAATAATTTAAAAGATGCATACATTGGCGTATATATGCATCTACATATTCTTCATCATTAATATAATCTATTTTTATAAGATAATTAATAACTTCATCTATTGTATCATCGGAAAAATTACTTTTCTTAAGTTTTAGGCGTACTTCATATTCAGTTTTTTTAGCAGTTACCAAATATCTTACAGCCTTCTCCTTAGCAACTTCAAATTCCATAAGATACTCCTATTCTTCTATTTCCTCTTCATCTTCAGCAGTTTCAGCTTCAGG
The DNA here is from genome assembly GCA_948562205.1 of uncultured Clostridia bacterium. Taxonomy (GTDB): domain Bacteria; phylum Bacillota; class Clostridia; order TANB77; family CAG-465; genus CAG-465. The sequence goes on from CAOYAN010000008.1 coordinate 41,049, forward strand.
AATTTCTCCCATACTCTTTTCGAAAGCAGCATTGAAATTATCTCTTACTTTCTTTTCTATTTCTGCCATTATTTCTGGATTTTCTTTTAAGTATGATTTTGCATTTTCTCTACCTTGGCCAATCTTTTGATCATTATATGCAAACCAAGCTCCACTCTTATTTACAATATCCATATCTGTTGCAAGATCTAGAACACATCCCTCATTAGATATTCCTTTTCCATAAACAATATCAAAAATAGCTTCTCTAAATGGTGGTGCAACTTTATTTTTTACAACTTTAACTTTAGTTCTAGTTCCCATTACTTCACCATTTACTTTTATAGCTTCTTGTTTTCTTACATCAAGTCTTACAGATGCATAGAATTTTAATGCTCTACCACCTGGTGTAGTTTCAGGATTTCCAAACATTACACCTACTTTTTCACGTAATTGATTAATAAAGATTGCAACAGTATTTGACTTATTAAGTACACCTGTTATCTTTCTTAAAGCTTGTGACATAAGTCTTGCTTGTAAACCAACATGACTATCTCCCATTTCACCATCAATTTCAGCTTTTGGTACAAGTGCAGCAACTGAGTCAATAGTTATAATATCTACTGCTCCACTTCTTATCAATTGTTCTGCTATCTCTAATGCTTGTTCTCCTGTATCTGGTTGAGCAACAATTAAATTATCTACATCTACTCCAAGATTTCTAGCATATACTGGATCTAATGCATGTTCTGCATCTATAAATGCTGCAATACCACCTTGTTTTTGAGCTTCTGCTATTGCATGTAGTGCAACTGTTGTTTTACCTGATGATTCAGGCCCAAATATTTCAATAATTCTTCCTCTTGGAAATCCTCCAATTCCCAAAGCAATGTCTAAGCTTAATGCTCCAGATGGAATAGAGTCAATACTTACATTTCCAACTTCCCCAAGCTTCATTACTGCACCTTTTCCAAAATTTTTCTCAATTTGTGCCATTGCTATATCTAGTGCTTTTTTTCTTTCTTCAGATATCATAATATTTCCCCCTTAACGTGCTTCAAACGTTTGTTCGATATGATTATATACCTAAAAAAAGGATTTGTCAACTATTTTTTTTAAATTTTAAAAATTAATATACTTTTTCATCTGTAGATTGATTTAACAATTTATTAATACTATTATTTATCATATCTATTGTATCTGAAGGTTTATAAAAATAATAACCTTGTACAAGTTTTACTCCAAATTTTTTTAATATATCTAATTCCTCTTTACTTTCTACTCCAACAACTAATATATTTACTCCATTTACAAGACCAAAAGTAACAAGCTCATTAATATATTTTTGCTTTTGAATATCATTTACTATACCTCTAACAAGTGACATATCTGGAATAATGTAATCTACATCTAAAAAATTTATATCATCTATTGTAAGGGTACCTGTACCAAATTGGTCAAGTGCTACAAGTCCACTATGTTCATGTATAGTTTGAATAATAAGTTGTAATTTAGATAAATCTTGTTTTTCATAGTTGTGAAATTCTACAACAATTTTATTTCTTGCCATCATATCATAAAGTCTTGGCTTATTTATATATTTTTCATAACTTACAAGATCTGTATTAACAAACAATATATTTGATTCCTTGTTTATAATTTTTTCAAATTCATCTATTCCATTTATAAATAAAGCTTGTTGTAATCTTTCATTTTTTCCAGTCTCTACTGCATAATTTAGTAGTTCTAATATTTCAACTTTTTTATTACTCTTTATTCTAGTAAATACTTCATATCCAAATACACTACAAGATTGTAAATCAATTACTGGTTGATAAACTGATTTTACTTTTTTCCTACTTATAATATTATCAATTAAATTATCTAATTCAGTAGTTGACATATCGTCAAATTCTGATGATTCTTCTTTTACTTCGTCTATTAATTCTTCTGTTTCTATGCTTGCCAAAGTAAAATATGAATTTATAAATTCTATATACTTATTTTTTGTTAATTTATATTTATTATATACTTCTACACTTTTAGCTTTTGCATCTGAGTCCTTAACATCAATTAAAAGGTAAAATAATTCTTTACTACCACTAAGCTCATTTGCCAAAAATTTCATATTATCATAAGTTACTTCGCCCTCATTTAAAAACTTATCATGATATTTTATAAGTGTAAGTATTATCTGTTTTTCTTTATCTGAAAATTCAAATCTATTTAAAATTCCTACTGCAAGTTCAACTGATTTATCATCATGACCTACAAAGCTTTCTCTTCCTTCTTCTGATATAGTTTTAACATATGGTTTACCTATATCATGTAATAACATTGTCCATTTTAAAACTTTTTTTTGCCAATCTCCTATTGGTATTTGTGGATTTCCAACAGCCTCAATTGTAGTTAGAATATGTTTAAATACTCCATACTTATGATATGGTGAATTTTGTTGACAATTTATAACATTTTCACCATACTTATTAACTTCATAAAATTCTGGAAATTGTCTTCTAAATATTGGATCTTGGCTAACTTTTGTTAATATAAACGCAACATTTTCATCACATAATATATTAGTATATGTCTCTGTAAGCATATGTGGATTTTCATCATATATTTTTAAGTTTGCTATAATTGATCTAATTTTTGCAAGTTCTCTTGCATCCATTATACTTGCTGATATGTTTACCATATCCATATCAAAAACACCTTCATAGCCCTCATACCTAGTCATATAAAAACCTCTCTCTCAAATTATTTCTATCATAATGATACTATAAAAAGTTAAAAATTGCAATATTAATATTTTATTATTAATTTAGCATATACTTATATTAAAATGTAATTTAATTGCATTTTTTACTTTTTTTCTCATTTTAGTTGACATTTTCACATTTTAAATGTATAATATATGAGTATTAATAGTTAGTCAACTATACCCCGGAAAAGTTGAACTATCTACATCAATTTATTTTAGGAGGAAATTCAATTATGAATAATACTACACATAGCGTAAAAGCTAGCGAAATCGAAAAAAAATGGTATGTGATAGATGCAGCACAAAAACCTCTTGGTAGAGTTGCAACAGAAGCAGCTAGATTACTAAAAGGAAAACACAAACCAACTTACTCTACACATCTTGATTGTGGAGATTATGTAATAGTTATAAACTCAGATAAGATAGTTTTAACTGGTAATAAATTAAACAATAAAGTTTACAGACATCATTCTGGTTACATCGGTGGAATGAAAGAAACTTCTTATAAAGACCTAATGGCTAATAATTCTGATAAAGCTTTATTATTAGCAGTAAAAGGTATGTTACCTAAAAATACATTAGGAAGAGAAATGCTTACCAAATTAAGAGTATTTAAAGGCGAAGAGCACAATCACGAAGCTCAAAAACCTGAAAAATGGGAATTTTAGGAGGAATAAGAAATGGCAAAGAAAGAATACATTTATGCAACAGGAAAAAGAAAATCTTCAATAGCTAGAGTAAACATCATTCCTGGAACTGGAAAAATAACTGTAAATAAAAAAGATATGAATGAAATGTTTACATTAGATACATTAAAAGCTATTATTTTAAAACCATTCAATGTTGCTAACATGATGGAAAAATATGACGTAGAAGCTACAGTACATGGTGGTGGATTTGCTGGTCAAGCAGGAGCTATAGCTCATGGTATTGCAAAAGCACTTGCAACTACAGATCCTGAAGTTCGTACTATATTAAAAAGAAATGGTCTTTTAACTAGAGATTCTAGAGTAAAAGAAAGAAGAAAATATGGTCTTAAAAAAGCAAGAAAAGCACCACAATTCAGCAAAAGATAAGAAGCTTTTTATACAGAATATCAAAACCTCAGAAGTCTCAATACTTCCGAGGTTTTATATTATTAAATTAATTTATCAATATCTCTTTTGCTATAAAATATATGTAATACTATCATAATATTATTTTTAATTGTATAAAAAATAGTAAAATTTTTTAAATATATTCTATACCAATTATATTTTCTATTTTTATCAGTCCTATATACTTCAAATATTTATGGATGATTTACTCTAAGTTTAATAGACTTTTCGATATTGTCTACTAAATTATTAGCTACATTTATATTTTTTAGTTCAAAAGATATAAGATTTTATACAGATATCAAAAAATCTCAGAAGTATCATTTCTTCTGAGATTTTTATTCTTAATAATTATTTCTTTGTTGTTTTCTTGCATTTCTGCATTCTTTACATCTTACTGGTTGATTTGTAAATCCTTTTTCTGCATAAAATGCTTGCTCACCAGCAGTAAAAACAAATTCTTTTCCACAATCTTTACATTTAAGTGTGATATCTTCATAATTTGATTCCATTTTTTAACCCTCCTTCTAGAAATTTTTGAATTACTTTTTTACTTGACCAATCTAAAAAGAAGGTAAAATATTTTAAAATAATTTCACGTTTCTTGCGAAACTTTTTATAGTATATCATAAATCTAAGTAAAATACAAGCTTTTTTAGTATATTTATAAAAATATATTCATATTTAATTTATATTTATTCATATTTTCCTGGTACTACTTTCTTTTCAAGAAATTTTAAATTGTCTGGTAAATGATAACTCTTAATATGCTTAAACTCTTCAAGTTTTATATTTCCCATATGATCAGCCTTAAAAGTAATCTCATCTATTCCAATTGTATCATGTGGACCAAGATATGGATAACTAATAAATGTAATAATAATATTAGATCTTTCTTGTTCAATTTTCTTTAAATTAACAGTATAATACATTACTTGTGGTAACTTTACATAGTAATCTTTATAAAACTCATCTGAGACCTGTTTAATCCTACCTAAATATGTATTATAATTGCCTGATCACATTTTGAATTATTACTAATTTGTGCAACACATAGATTATCTTTAATAGAAAATACATTATATAAAACTAAACATGCTATAAGAAAGGTACATACTAAAATTATTTTTTTCAAATTACTCACCTATATAATTATATTCTAATCTTCATTTAATATAATTATATAATCTTACATATTTATCTACATCAATATTATCTTTAAATAACACTTTCATATCTCCATTTTTTATCAAATTTTCTTTTTGTAATTTTGATAATTTCTTTATATGAAATTCTAATTTAGATGCATATACTCTATTTTCAGTTTGCTATACACATTCTAATTTTTGAGATAAATGAGTCTTTGTATATTTAGCACATTTTTCAGTTTTATTAAAATGTTCACTCATTCTACGATTTATATCTGTTGTTATACCTGTATATATTGAATTATCCTCACATCTTAACATATAAACATAATACATATATTACCTCAAAATTTCTTTCTTAAAAAATAATCAATTGTACCTGGTGGACAGTCTTCAAATGTTGCATATACTTCATATCCCATTTTTTCATAAAAGCCTCTTGCTTGAAAATTCCATGTTTCCATTCTAACACCTAAAGCATTATTTTTTACTGCACATTCTTCCACCTTTTTTATTAGCATTGTACCAATTCCATTTTTCCTATAATTTTCATCTAGCCATAATTCATCAAGAAAATACCAACCAAATTTAATACTACCGACTGCACCACCAATTAATTTTTCATTATCATATACACCAAAATTATGATATTTAACTTCTACATCTGAATTTTTTCTAATCCATTCACATTTACTTTTGTTAAACTCATGTAAATTATCACTTATTATATCTGCAAATTTTTTACTACTATTACTTTTTATACAAACCATATTACACCTCAAAATTAAAATAATACCATACCTGCTCCAAGCCCTGCCTCATTTCTTGTAGAAAATCCAAACTTTTTATAAAAGTCCTCTTTACCACTTGAAGCTCCAAGATATGTTCTAATACTAGGATTTATCTTTTTTAATTCATCTACTTTATTTAATATATTAACCATTATATTAGATCCTATATTTTTAGATTGATACTCTGGAATAACCATTATATCTTGAATGTACAAAAAAATAGTTTTATCGCCAATAATTCTTCCAAAACCTATTATATTATCATCATCATAAACACATAATGTATATATAGAATTTTTAAGTGCCTCATCTACTATTTCTTCTTTTCTCTCTCCCCAACCAACTTTATTTGTTAAATAATTAAATTCTTTTGCAGTTGGTAATTTTTCCACATACTTTATCACTATAATCCCTCCTCTTACTACTATTATACATTAATTTATAATTTTATCAAATATCGATATTTGTTCGTTTTCAATAATTTCTTTCTTATATGAATTAATAATATCTTTCATATTATATAGTATACCATATTTCTCACATTCTGATTTAAACACACTATATAATCTTTTATAATTTGGAACAATTGCACTATATTTATCTTTATATACCATTTCATATTTTTTTCTCAAATTTTTAAATTCTATGTCTAATATATCATAATAATACTCTCTTTGATTATCTCTAAGAGTCATCCCCATATATGTATGAATAAACCTAGCACCGTTTTCATATGCTAATTTTACTAATTTTTTTATATCTTCTTCATTATCTGTAATAAATGGCAATACAGGATTTAGCATAATTCCAACAAATATACCACTATCAGAAAGTTTCTTTATCGCATTAAATCTTTTTGAAGATGCACACACATTAGGCTCAATTACTTTTGATAAACTATCATATGGTGTGGTAATTGTAAACTTTACTATAACATTATTTTTATTACTTATTTCTTTTAATAAATCTATATCCCTTAAGATCAAATCACTTTTAGTATCAATAGATACACCATAACCATATTTTAGTATTAGTTTTAGTGCACCTCTTGTAAGTTCATATTTTCTCTCTTGTAGGTTATATGTATCAGACATAGCACCAATACCAATAACTCCTTTTTTTCTCTTTTTAATAAGTTCTTTTTCTAAAATATCAAGTGCGTCTTCCTTTATTTTTACTTCATCAAATTTTTCTATGTTATAACAACTACTTCTACTATCACAGTATATACAGCCATGCGAACATCCTTTATACAAATTCATATTATAATCTATTCCATACCACTCATTACCATATTTTACTTTTGTAAGAATTGTTTTTGCTTTAATATATTTCATAAAAACACCTATTTATATAGTTTATCAATACTATTTTTATTAAGAAGTGTATTAGATAAAAATTTCCCATCTTTAAAGACTGCCCAGTTGTTAAAAATACAAGGAACTGATTTTGCTTTTTCTAAAGTATTAACTTCATTAAATACAATATTAATATTATTTTCTATCATATATTCTTTTGCCTCTTTAACACAATTTAAAGTAAATGGGCACTGAGAAGAATAATAAATTGTTAAATCTTTACTATCTACTTTTCCACACCTTACACTATCTCTAAACTTAGGAATACTTGTGTCAAAAGATAGAGCAAGTAATTCATAGTCTTCTACTGTATCCACTACTTCAAAACCATACTTTAAAAAGAAAGACTTCTCAGATATAAAAGGTTTCTTTTTCTTAGATGAAATTGTGCAAATACCACTTTTCCCTTTACTTTTTGCATCATTTATTGCATATTCTAATAACTCTTTGCCATAACCATTATTTTTAAAACTTCCAGCTACCCATAAGCAATAAATATACATATAGTTTTCTCCTTCTATAGGGACCCAAGCTTTGTCAAGTGGTGCATATTCAATAAATATTTTTCCTTTGGCATTAAGCTTTCTAAATACATGTCCCTCTTTAATTCTATCTTTTAACCAATCTTTTTTATTTAAAACTCCTGCTTCATGCTTTTTATCAGAAATAGCACAACATAAATGTTCACTATCTATATTTTGTAACGTTAAATTAATATATTCACTCATAACATACCCCAATCTAAATATTATATATTAGAATTTATATAACATTTTATTTTATCATAATATTTATTTACTAAATCTTTAGTATATACTTTTTCTTTAGTAGAATTACGAACTTCTCCCCATAAAATAGAGGCAACTTTTAATTTATTAGAAAAAATGTTACTTTTTGTATCTTCACAAAAATCTTTAAAGAATTTATTCCACTGACAAGATGAATTATCATATTTAGCATATTCCTTTTTACCATAATATATATCTAACATATCTCTTAGAGTAAAAGATGTATCAAAATCTTCTTTCACTTTTTTAGCTGTAGCTACCATATCAGAATTAAATTTAAAATTTTTGTCACCTGTTACATTAGAAAAAAAATCTCTAAACTTTTGATTAAAGCAAAACCCACACTCAATTAATTTTGTATCTAGTGTAATATTATTTGTAACTATATAAGGTTTTCTATATTTTTTTACCTTTTTAATCAAATTTCCTTTAAAATATTCTTCTATATTATGAATTAATTCAAGTTTATTTCCAGAATAATCAATACAAAGATCCTTACATATATTCTTCAATTCATCCCTATACCAGTAATACTTGATAAACTCTTGGTACGAAGAAATATCACAAAAATCTGGTCTATTTTTCAAACTCACCACCTACTTTAGTTTCTTAAAAATAACATTTTTATTCTTCATAGATATTTTAAAAACTTCATAACCATAATCTTTTAGTTCTTTTTTATATGTCAAAAAGGAATGATCAATATCAAATCCTAAAATCTTTTTAATTTCTTCAAAAGACAATATATACTCTTGTTTTTCATTATCTTTTATATATTCCCATAACTTATTATACTTACTCATATTCTTCCTCCAAATTATTATTTTTCAAGTAACCTATATCTTAACACAGTTTTTAATTTATCTTGTTTAGTTTTTCTAGCATCAGATAAATATATCTCTCTATGTACCAAAGTAGTTAATTTTAAATTATTTTCATCTATATAGTTTCTCATAATTTTAAAACTTTCTTCTTCGTTATCATAGGAGCCAATATGTAACATTTGAACACATAATCCATCATTTATACTTTCAAAATATACGTTATCTACTAAACTATTTTTATTCTTCATTTTTACAATATCTACTGCCCTATTAAAAATATCTTCATCTACAAAATCAGGTTGTTTTATCATAATAGTATATAATAGCTCATTTTTATTAAATGTATCACTATTTTTGCCTTTATCTGTAATATCCCATAATCCCTCTAAAGGATACACACTATATTCAAAATACCCATTTGGTGTATAACCTTTCTTTGGCATCATTTTAACAGTATAACTTAACTGATATAGCACACTTATCTTATCTGAAAATTCTTTGTTATTAGGATTTCCTTTCCCCTTAATACAAAAATATTTTGCCTCTTTAATATTTACAAGCTCTGGCTTACTTTTAGGCAAATATATATCTTTTTCTTGCTTTTTCCATTCATATTTCATTTTCTCACCTCATACATAATATACACTATTTAATATGACAACATATGTCATATTAAATATAATTTTTTAAAGATTTATTTAATTTATCAAATATTATCTCTTTTATATAATTAGGTGATATTACTTTTGCATATTCACCAAAAGATAATATATACCCATATAACCATTCATTTTCAGGTATATTTACTTCAACTAAAAAGTTTCCATTATCTAGAGTTTTAATACAATTATCATCAAATTCATCATAAACTCTATATGAAAGATTTTTATTAATCTCTAACTTCAAATTAATTCTTTTAGTATTATCTTCAAATATAATTTTATCTGTTACTATCACTTTATCTAATGTTTCATCTAAAACATTTATATCTTTTATTCTCATAATCTTAAATAATCTAAAATCATCTTTAAAAGAGTCATATCCATAAAGATACCATGAATTATATTTAAAACAAAGTTTTATAGGTAAAACTTTTCTACTACTATTTTCACCTTTAGTATTAAAATACATAAATTTAATAACTTTTTTATTAATTATAGCATTTTTAATAATCTCAAAATTATTTTTATAAATATTAGAGTCTCCCCAAACATTAAAATCTACTTCAAACCAACTACTGTCACACCTATCAAATATAGCTTTAACTTTATTAAATAGGCTATTATCAGATATATTAAGTTTTTCCATGCTCTCTAAAGAAAATAATATATCTTTTTGCTCCTTTTCTGTAAGTAAAGATTTATCAAGCTTATAGCTTTCTAAAAGACTAATACCACCATTTTTACCTTTACTCATATATATAGGAATATTTAGCATACTCAAAGTTTCAACATCTCTATATATTGTTCTAACTGAAACTTCAAAATATTTTGCAAGCTCCTTTGCACTAACTCTACTTTTAGATAAAAGTATATATATAATTCCAAATAAACGACTATTTTTCATACATTTTCTCACTTTCAAATTAGAATAAATATATCATAAAAACAGATAGCTTTCAAGAAACTATCTGCTATAAAATAAACTAGTATTTATTTTTTCCATATCATAAAATATTCTTTTTCTCCAGTATTTTTATCAAAATCTTCTTTTATAATTTTAAATGCTTCTCTTTTATAAAACTTTATAGCTCTAATGTTTTTTTGATATACATTTAAACATAATTTCGATTTATTTTCTTTGATAAATTCAAGTAATTTTTTACCAATACCATTTGATTGAATTTTATTATATACAAAAATTCCTTGTATATATTCATTATCCAGTCCAATAAATCCTAATACTTCATTTTCATCATTTACATAAACATAACATTCAGCCTTCTCCAATAATTTTTTTACTTCAGAAAAATTACTTTTCCAATAATTTGAATCAATAAAGTTATGAGCTAAAATATTACTATCAAGCCAGATTTTAGATACTTTGTCTATATCTTCTTTTTCTAATTTTCTAATCATATTATTACTCCCAATATACTTAATAACTGATTTTCTACTCATCAAGTACTAATGCTTTTTTAGGACATATTTTAGCACATTTACCACATCTAATACATTTATCATAATCTATTTTAGGTGCCTCAAAATCATTTTGAGTAAGTGCACCTACTGGACAAACTTTTACAGCAGGACATCTATGATTTTTAGGACAATTTTCCTCTACAATTTTTAATTTTTTCTCCATAACTATTCCTCCTTAATACAACTAAATTATATCATAAATAGCGGATAATTTTCAACAATTATCCGCTATTTACATATACTACCAATTATATTGACTATAAAATATAATTATTTATATTTTCATGTATTTTATATAATATTTTTTAAATTAAAAGCTAGCAATAAATTTTGTCACTTGTTTTTATATCTTAAATTTTAACACAATCTTTAATTTATTATCTTGTTTTAAAGCATATATCTTCCACCCTAACATATCACAAAATTCTTTTACTATTGCAAGTCCTAAACCTGTATTTTGTTTAGTTCTTGATATATCTACAGTATAGAATTCATCAAACATTCGATCTATATCTAACTTATCATAATTTAAATCATTTTCAAAAGATATTTCAATTTCTTCTTTACTCATAAGTTTTATTATTAGATCACTATCACTGTGCTTGTATGCATTAGATATAAGATTATCAAAAATTCTTGTAAGCATTTGTTTATTTGATAAAATATTTATTTTTAAAATATAGTTTGCAAATATAATTTTTCTATTATTTTTACTATAATCATCATAATAATTTGCTATACATTCCTCTATTACTGAAACAATATTAACATTTTTTATTTCAGGCTTTTTATCTGTAGATATAATTTTTGAAAATTCAAAAAATGAATTAATTAATTCTTCTAATTTCTTAAGCCTTTTTTTTATAATATTTAAGCTTTTTTTCTTTTCTTCTTCAGATAAATTTTCATTTAATACAATATCAATATATCCAATAGCAGATGTAAGAGGTGTTCTTAAATCATGTGATATATTAGTTATAATTTTTCTTGTATTACTCTTTTTTCTTTCAAGTAAAATTTCCTTATCTCTTATACTAATAAGTAAACTATTTATTTCATTTATAAGAAGTATAAGCTCACTAGAAGATATATTAGAGTGTAAATTTAAGTTCGTATCTTCATTTTGGATTTCTTTTAATTCTAATGTAATTTTTACTATTTCTTTTTTTAATAAAAAAAGATATATGATAAGTATGAAAATAATTATCACTAAAAAAACTATAACAAAATTCATACCTATCACTATCCTCTCTATTTTATCTCTGCCTTTTTAAATAGATTATATCCTATAAAATTAAATACTATAACATATATTATACCAAGTATAGCACATTTTAATATATAGCTATTTGTAGGATTATTTGCTAAATTACAAAGTGCATATTGTATTTCATAATTATAAAAGATATCTGCCTTTAGCCTAAATAAAGTTATAATTCCACTTGCTATTAGTTGAAATACCATAATAAATGGTATTGATAACGTATTAAAAGTAGAAGTCTTCATAAAAGAAAATGCAAAACATATAAGTAAACTTATTATACCATATATTAATGGAATTTGATATATGGTAAGCTTTGTAATCTCCATGAAACTTGATGCAAATTCCTTACCATTTACTGTAATATTTAAAAAATATGTAAAGTAATTATTTAGTAATACAAAAAAAGTGCTAATTCCAAGTACAAGTAATAATTTAGAAAAATAATATTTTTTCCTACTAATTGCAGAAGCGAGTGTATTTTTTATTGATTTATTAGAAAAATCCACTGTAAGAACAATTACTACAACTACAATAAATACATAATATAAATTAACATTTTGTCCAATTACTTCTTTGTCTAATGCAAATGTTCCAATGCTTTTTATAACATCTCTAAATTCTTTTAGACTATTTACTGTACTAATTTTAGCTAAAAGCTCTGCATTTTCTAAAGATAAATTAGAGCTACTTGTTGAAAGACCTACATGACCAGGTGATAAAGTAACTATACTTATAACTGATAGAAAAATAATTACTGCTGTAACAATATATATTGCCTTACCTCTAAATAATCTATATAAATCTGATTTAATTATATTAAACATTTACTCTACCTCCTTTATAACAGACTTAAAGTAATCTTCAAGTGTTATACCAGTTTCATATAACCCCATTATATTTATATCATTTTTTGCTAGTGCCTTGTTTACTTTATCTGTATGTTCTAAATAATCATATAATCTAATTTCTGTATCATCTATTACTTTATAATTTGTAGTATTTAACTCCTTTTCAAGAATAATAGTAGTCTTTTTTGTATCATCAGTCTTTATTACAATGCACTTACTGCATTCACTATCTAATTCTTCTTTTGTTAGTTCTTTTACTATTCGACCTTTTTCAATAATACAAAATTTATTTGCAACTGCATATAATTCAGATAAGATATGACTAGATATTAGTATTGTTATATTTTTCTCTTCATTTAATTTTTTAAATGTCTCTCTTAAATCACTAATACCTATTGGATCAAGTCCATTTATTGGTTCATCTAAAACAATAAAATCTGGATTGTCTAAAATAGCAAAAGCAATACCTAGTCTTTGCTTCATACCAAGTGAAAAATTCTTAAATTTCTTATTTCTTGCATCCTCTAGTTTTACAAGTTTTAAAATTTCATCAATTTTACTAGCATCTACTATGCCTTTTTGAATAGAATAATATTTTAAATTTTGATATGCTGTAAGACTTGCAAAAAATGCAGGATTTTCAATAAGAGAGCCTACTCTTCTCTTAGTTTCAGTAAGGTTTTCATCAGTTTTACCAAACAATGAAAACACACCATCTGTTTTATTAGTAAGAGTAGTTATAACTTTCATTAAAGTAGTCTTACCTGCTCCATTTCTACCAATAAGCCCATAAATATCTCCTTTAGCAACAGAAATATTAACACTATCTAGTGCCACAAAATCTTTATATTTCTTTGTTAAATTTGAAGTTTTTAAAATAATATCTTTCATCTTTATCCCCCCTATAAGATATAGTATACAAAAAAAGTGTTAAAAAACTCTTAACACTTATCTTAAAAAACTCTTAAATTATTTTTTCATTCTATATCCTATACTCCAAACTGTTTCAATATAATCTTCACTTGCATTGCATTTTTTTAGTTTACTTCTAATTTTACTAATATGAACATTTAAAGTATTATCATCGGCAGAATTTTCATCACACCAAACTGTATCAAACAACACACTTTTTGTATGTACTTGATTTGGTCTTTCAATTAAAGCTTTAAGTAATAAAAATTCATGTTTTGTAAAGGCAATATTTTTACCATTGCATATTACATTATAATTTGATACATTAAGTTCAATATCTTTATATCTTAAAATATTATTTTTATTATCACTAATATTATTATTCTTTAAATGTACTTTAATTCTTGCAATTAATTCTTTGTTATCAAAAGGCTTTGTAATATAGTCTACTGCTCCAAGTTCAAATAAATCTAATTTTTTATCTATATCACAAATAGCACTTATTACAATTACTGGAACATTATTTATTTTCTTTAAATTTTTAATAATCTCTTCTCCATTTTTTCCAGGTAACATTAAATCTAGAAGTATTAAATCAACATCACTATTATGAAGTAGTAAAGCTTCTGTTCCAGAATATGCACTAATTACTTCATATCCATTACTAATTAATAACTTTTTTAGCATATTGTTTATATCATTATCATCTTCTATGACAAAAATTTTATTACTCATTTATATAATTCCTCCAAATAATTATTAAGTTGTTCCCTTGATTTAAAAATAATAATATTTTTTTCATCTTTATATTTTTCAATCAATCTATATATATCGGGCAATTTATCTTTTGGAAAATTTATAATACTATTTTCTAATTTATAATCAAGTTTATCTTCAACCCAAGGTAAATCATCCCTAACTTTTCCAATACGAGATTTTGCACCCAAAAGACACTCATGAGCTGAAAAATCTAATAAAAATACTGTATCACATTCTATTAAACGTTTTTCCAAAGTACGCTGATAATTTCCATCTATTATCCATTTACTACTCTTTAATATTTTATCCAATCTTAAATCAAATTCTTCCCTAGATATATTAGTTTTATTAGATATATGCCATATCATATCTAAATGATATAGTGGAAGATTTGTAAGTTTTTCCAATTTTTTTGCAAAAGTGCTTTTACCTGCACCAGGACATCCAATAATAATTACCTTTTCCATTGTTATTCACCTTAATTATTTAAAACATTATTACATTCAAATATTTAATAATATTCATATTATATATTATTGTACTAAATACATTTTTTTTCTAATAACTTAAAATTACAACATCTTGATCTTATATTTTGTGGTAATCTGCCACTATTATATAACTCATATAATTTATAAGATTTATTTTTTACTTGATAAAAATTTTTATTTAGACATTCTAATTGTTCTTTTAACAATTTTTGATATTTAAATTCCACAACTGTTAAAGTTTTTTTATTTAATATTGTAATTAAAATTTCATTATCTTTAAAACAACAAGATCTAATAATACACTATCCATGCTACCACAATTACATTTATATTTTAACTCTAACTTATCATAAGTAAAATAACATAAATAACTATATTTTCATTACACTTATTTCAATACATCCAATCCCATAATTAGTCACAAGTCTTGTATTTCCTATTTTTTTATTCTTTAATACTCTTGCCATAAACTTCTCTCATTTAAAAATTAATTTTTTCTATATATTTTTTAACTTCATATATAAAATTGGATATGGACTACCATGTTCATCTAACTCACTTCTTTTATATACTTCAAATTCCATATGCTCATAAAATCCTTTTGCATCTAAGTTTTGTTCATTAACTACTAATTCATTAATACCATAATTTTCTATTCCATATTTTAGCAATTTTTTTCCTAAGCCTTTTCCTCTTTCAACATTTTTAATAAACAACATTTCAAGTCTTTTATCTTCAATTCCCATAAAAGCAATAGGCGTACCGTTTTCATTTTCTGCAATTATTAAATGTGATACTTTGTTTAAAGCTTGTGGTACATATTTTTTTATATTTTCTATTTCTTCATTTGATAGAAATAAATGTGTTGATTTTACTGAATCTTCCCATACTTCTAATAATTTATTTATTAATAATAGTGTTCTCTCTTTAACTTCAAATATCCTCATTTTTACTCCTAAATTTAATTTATATTTACAATTTACTTAACATTTTAATTGCTTCATTTTCATTTTCTACAAAAAATATATCTTTACCATTATTACTCTCATATATAAAATCTTTTAATGGTTTATTTGTATATTTTGAATAATCTCCATATATGGCAAATTTTATTTTATAATTTATAAACTTTTGTAAAATTTCTCCTGCTAATCCTTTACTCAAAATAAAAAAATCCTCTGCTATTGCCTCTTTATTTAACACTATTTTATTACAATTTGTTTCATATTTAATGTTCATAATAAAATCTATTTCTGACTGAATATTTTTAATTATAATTCACTACTTTTTATTATCACTATACCATTAATAATTTTTTTATTCACTTTTTTATCTCCCTAAAATTCTATTTTTATTTTGTTCTTATTAAAAACTATTTTTCTCTACAGTGACATTCTGGATTTTCACAAGTACAATTAGGATTATAACCACTTGAACACTCTTCTGTACAAGTACATTTCCACCTTTTTAAAGTAGGAAACAATTTTATACAATGTTCTCTCATTTCATCATTTGTCATTCCAGCTTGTTTACCATATTTTGAACACATACTTATATATTCTTCCATTGTAACCTTATCTATAAACTCACCATTTTTATAACAATATTTACAATAATCCATATTAGTACTTCCATCTTTATTTGTACCTAATTGATTATTTGATGATATAGGCATACCACAGCTTTGGCATATTTTATTTTCCATTTTCTATTCCTCCTATCAATTTTACTATTACATTTAAATTATCTAATAAACATCTTTATATACTCATCTGTATATTTTCTAAAATATTCACAATGTCCCATTGAATTAACCTTGATAAATTTACTATTTTTATACTTACTAATTCTAGGTAAACAAAATCTTGCTATATCCTTTGTTCCATATACAAATGTTATTTTTTTCTGTAAATTAACATCTAGTTTTGGTACTTGAATACTATAACAACTTTCTAATAAGTTTTTTAAACTCTCTATTGTTACTATTGGTGCTACATATTGTTGTACCTCTCCCATACCATTAAAGCATTTATTCAATTCTTTTACAGTGTCTTTTGGATGTTTTTTTATATTTAATAAACATTTCTTATATCTATTAAAAAAATATTTTTTAATAATATTGGGAAATTTAAAAATAGGGGCACTATCTATAATTACTTGTTCTACTTTATAATAATTTTTACAAAAATAATTGAATGCAATATTACCGCCTAGTGAAAACCCTATAATTAACTTTAGTCTATCTATATTATTCTCTTTTAAAAATTTTTCAATATTTTCTTCCTCATTTTCCATTGATATATAACTAGAGTTTTTATAATGACCACTATAAGTTGGAACAATTAAATAGTAATCTTTTAATTTATCTATTACAAAGTCAAAAAATTTATCACTTGTAAACATTGGATGTAATAATAATATTTTTTCATTCTTAATATTTCCATAAGTAATTATTTTCAAGTAAATACCTCCCCTCTAAATAGAACTTTTACTTTTCTTTTTTATAAACACTTTCACAAGATTTACAAGTAATTTTCATTTCATAACTTGCCACTTTTTTATCTAATATTGTAATTAAGGGTTCACTATCTTTAGGACAACAAAATCTATTTTTTATAATAACTAATTCACCATTTGAGTTTTTCCCAACCTTACTATCTTCAAAATCTAATAATGCACTACCTATGCTACCACAATTACATTTATATTTTAACTCTAACTTATCATAAGTAGAATAACATAAGTAACCTATATTCTCATTACACGTATTACAATACATCCAACCTCCATAATTAGTTGCTAACCTTGTATTTTCTAATTTTTTATTCTTTAATACTCTTGCCATAACTTTCTCTCCTTTAAAAATTATTATCTATATATAATATAATAACAGAAAAACAGGTAATTAACAATTACCTGTTATAATATTCATTAAATTATTAATTATTATTATATCTTAGTTTATTCTATTATTATCATTTAACCATTTAATAGTATCTTTTATTGTATCTTTTAAATTTCTATTGTTAAACCCAAGTTCTAGTTTTGCTTTTTTATTAGAAAAATTTGAATTTGAAGTTAGTGTATATAATGAATATTTAGTATATAAAGGTGGCTGCTTTAAAATAGCATAATATGCTTCTGATAAAGGAGCAGTAAATTTTGCAAAAAACATAGGAAGCACATTTTTTATTTTTTTAATATTTGCAACATCACTTACTATATCAAGTAATTCTTTAATTTCTACATATCTATTAGAGAGTATATAACAATTTCCCCTCTTACCATTAAAACAAGCACTAATAACTCCATCAGCTACATCTCTAACATCAACAAAGTCATAACCACCTTTTACGCAAGCTCTCAGTCTTCCATTTACAAAATCTACAATTAGTTGTGTTAAATGAGTATTAGAAAAGTCATTTGGTCCAATAATTCCAGATGGATGTAAAATGCATGCATCTAGATTTTTCTGTTTAACCATATTTAAAACATATCTTGCTGTTATTGCTTTTGTTTTTTGCATACTCACCTACAACTTTATTTTCATCAAAATCCGTTATTTCAGATATTACTTGGTTATCTGGCTTTTCTGTTAAAGCATGTACACTACTAACATAAACAAGTTTTGCTTTTTTCTCTAACACCTTTGTTATAATATTTTTGGTACCATTAACATTAACATCATATACTTTATCATCATATTTTGACTTTATATATACAATTGCAGCACAATGAATTACATATAATTTAGCATCTTCCTCAACTGAAAAAATTTGGTTTAATGTCTCAATTTTTGTAACATCTCCCTCATAGATTTTACAATTTAAATTACTAAGTATATTATTACTATTTGGAAGTATCAAAGCACGAACTTCATTATCAGGATTTTTAACTAATTTTCTTACAATATTATTTCCTAAAAAACCATTAGCACCTGTTACGATAAATATATTTTTCAAAATAACACCTCTTATTGATTTTATTATCTATTTACTATATATTATCATAAATAAAGACTACTTTCAATTCTTAATATAACTTTTTCTGTAATATCAACTCACTCTCAAATTATAATTTAGCAATTACTTAATATCAAAACTTTCCGTTTTCAAATCACAATAATATCTACCACTTGTTGCAGTAAATTTTAAAACACAATAATCTGGATCGGTTACACCTTTTTTATAAAACATTGTATCTCCCTTTTTCCAAATCATATTTTTAATTTCTTGATCTGTTAGGACTTCCATTTTTCCTTTTAGCATAACACCAACATACTTAATTAGTCCTTTGTGATAAAAATAAATACTAGCATTTGGATTACTTTTATATTGATTAACTCTCATAGCTGAAGTGTTAGTAGAAAAGTAAAATTCTTCTAAACCGTTTCTTTTTCTAGGTTTTAACATTGCTTTTACATTAGGATAGTTTTCATCATCAATAGAACATATAAAACTAACTTTTTGCTTACCAATAAACTTTTCTATTTTCTTTAAATCCATAAAACTTCATCTCACTTTCAAATTACTTTTATTGGTTAATTTTATAGTCAATATTTGCTAGTTTTGCTTGTTTACACAAATCTTTTGTTTGTATTTTATATTTTTTTCCATCTTTTATTGTATAAGTTCCACATTGTCTAAATTCAAAATTAACATTTTTTCTTATACATTGTTCTCTAATATTTAATACCCAGTCATAATTAAGCTCCCTAGCATTTACATCAGATTCTCCACCCACTACAACTAATTCAATATCATCAAGATATTTTTCAATATTTATTTTTGCTAACAATGGCTGTGCTGTTATACATTTATGTTTTATTGGTAACTCTTTAAAAATTGATAATTTATAATCTGCATTTTTTTGATTTTCAATAGTACAACATACAACTACATTATCATATCCATTATTCCAGTCATTTGGAATACATTTTGCAAATCTATCAATTCTTTTTGTTAAAAATAAAAAAGTACAATCTTGTCTTTCTTTAATCATCTTCCAACAATCATTTCTCCACTCATCTGCTTCCTCAATTAGAAAATCAGTAGAAAAACATACATAAACAATTCCAGATTTTATCTTGTAATTACCATTTTTTAATTTTTCTATTGGTTTATCAAAATCTTTTGTTTTTACAATTTCATTTGTATTGACATTTCTTTTAATATCTCCTTTATGAATATAGCAATGTAAACATCCATCACTACATTTTTTACACCCTCGCCACGGATTCCACATTGCCATATAATCACACTCCTAATATAATATATATAAACTAATCATTACTCAAAAAATTCATTACTAAATCTATAATTACATCCTTTTCTTTTGGATTTGATTCTGCTATTAATAATGTTAATGCTGTTAAAGTATTATTATCTATAGTTGTTTACCATTCTTATACAAAATACAATAGAAGTTTAAAAAGTAAATAAATAGTGTTGCAGCAATTCTCTTATTTCCATCTGCAAAAACATGATTTTTTACTATTAAATATAAGAAATTTGCACCCTTTTCTTCAATACTTTTATAAATATCTTATCCACCAAAGCTTTGATAAATATTACCTATAATTGACTCTAATCCTTTATCTCTTTCCAGTGCAAATAGCGAACTTTCTTAATTAAATCTTAACCTATTTATAACTTCTATACATTCTCTGTATTCAATTTTTCTTTCATCAGTATTGCCATTTATTTTCTTTAATGTTCTATGATCATAGTCATCTAGTAAATTAAGAGCTTTTGAATAATCTCCAATTACTTTTAATATCTCTTTTGCATCATTTCCTTCTAGTCTATCATCTATTCTATTTGCTATATCAATAAGTTGTATTGTTTTTTCTAAATACTCTAATCTTTTATGATTTACTGCATACCTTTTTAACATATAATCTTTTAAGATTTTATTGGCCCATCTCCTAAAGATAATACCTTTGTTTGATTTTACTCGATATCCAATGCTTAATATCATATCTAAATTATAATATTCAACTTGATAAGTTTTTCCACTGAAGCAGTTGTCGCAAATTTTGCGACAACTGAATTATCTTCTTTTAATTCTTCACTTAAAGAATTACTTATATGTTTACCAATTGTCTTTATATCTCTATCAAATAATTTTGCTAATTGTTATCTATTTAACCACACAGTTTCGTCTTTTAAGTTTACCTCTAATTTTACCTCTTGATTTTCAAATAATATAATTTCATTCTTTTTTTGATCCATGAGAACACATCCTTTTTGATAAATTTTAGTTCTTATTACTACATATATTCCTTAATTTATATAATTCAGTACTAGAACCCTTGTTCGTCTTTTACATCATTTTTGTTCAGTTGTCAACTAATTTGGTAAAAAATGTAAAATGGATTACAAACTTTCATAATAAAGTATTAGTAAATAGTAAATTCTATTTATAAATAAAATTTTATATCTTCATTAAATTCAGACTACCGATTTAGTTCTCATTGTTTTATCTTAATTTTTATCTTTATTTAAATGTGTAAACGATAAACATAAAAATGAAATACCTAAACATAAAAACATTACTGCTGTACCTGTATTCTTATCTATAAAATTTAATATAGATGCTATAAAATATATTATTGAAGCTGTTAGAAATCCTACAAAACTTATTTTCTCCTTTTGTTCTTTTTTCATTTTCTCTCCTCCTCTGCAAGTTACTCTTTTTAACTAATTTAAAAAAATTTACATTTTATTTTCTATTAAATCTGTATAATACAAAATTTCTTTGTTTAATGATTTGGCATATTCAATTTCACTATTTGTACTATTTCCTATATATCCATTAACATTTACAACTAATATAGCATCAGATAATTTTATCTTTTCTTTATGCATTTTACCGATTGTTAAAGCTTCATCTTCTGTATAGGTCTCTTTATTTTCTCTTGATAATTCAATGGGTGTTAGCATACAGTTGCCTTCTAAAGTCATTTTTTCTGTTATTTCCATCATTTCCTTTTTAAATTTATAACTTCCACATACCGTTATTACTCTC
Organism: uncultured Clostridia bacterium; assembly: GCA_948562205.1. Lineage (GTDB taxonomy): Bacteria > Bacillota > Clostridia > TANB77 > CAG-465 > CAG-465. The sequence goes on from CAOYAN010000008.1 coordinate 63,242, forward strand.
ATTTTAATCCTCCATTTATTAAGTATTATTTCTTTTAATGTGTTTTTTAAATTTATCACTACTAAAATTAATTATTTTTGGTATTTTTCAGGAGCTATTGATATATCTCTTATCATATCACCATTTATTATACGTACTTTGTTTTTCTCTTCAACTTTTATCCAATTATCTTGAACATCAACTATTTTTCCCTGTACTCCAAATGAGTCATTAAATAGTGCTATTATACACACTTTTCCCATAAATTCCTCTAATAATTCTTTTGGCATAATTCTTTTCATTCCTTTCTTTTTTCTTTTAATAACTCCCAAATAATATCTATTTTTTCTAGGAATTATAACACAAAATAAAATTATAATTATAACAAATATCCAATAATTAATAAGTACCATCTCCTACTTAATATATTACTCTATCTTCTTTATTCATAAATTCATTAAACTCTTTTATTGTTTCTTCTCTATCAATACATTTTAATTTAAGAATATTCTCATCTTGTATATTTTTAGATAAATTATTTATATATTCATAAATAAAATCATCTCTAAAACCTATATTTTTAGCGTCCTCTTTAGTATTTCCATAATATACCTTCTTTATATTAGACCATATAATAGCTGAAAGACACATAGGACATGGATAACAAGACGTATAAAGTTCACACTCACTCAAATCATATGAAGAAATGTTTTTACAAGCATCTCTTATCGCCATTACCTCTGCATGAGCTGTTGGATCATTAGTTGATAAAACTTGATTTTTTCCTCTGCCAATTATTTCACCATTTCTAACAATACAAGCACCAAAAGGCCCCCCCTCATTGGTTTTTAAATTATCCTCTGCTAAATCTTTTGCTACTTTCATAAATTCGTTCATATTTTTCCTCCATTCTACTCTTTAAGTCAAATCTACAACATTTTCGGTTATACTTTCTATATCTACTAAATATCTTTTCTTATTTTTTAAATCTATATATACTATAAAATTTTCTATATTTCTCTCATTTATAATATTTTCAGGATTTATCCATATATTTTTACTTTTAAAAATATACTTTTTACCATCTTCAATATTATTCCATTCACATATAATATTATATGGATGTCTTCCATTTACAGAATATGAAGTATTAAGTACAGTTTCTATATAATTTGCATGTATTATATCTCCATTTTTTCTTAAATATTTTTCCATTCTTTTTTTACTTATATTTACTACTATGCCAGTTCCACCAATTATAACAAATATTGCTCCAAGCCCTGGAAATATCAAAAATACATAGTCTAATGATTTTACACCTATTTTATTTGGATTATCTATATCATAGTATATATCAATTTCTTTTCCAACGTAAAAACTTGATGAATAAGAATTAAGTATAGACTCATATTCTTTATCATTAGCATTATATTTTACTAAAACTTTATGTGTTGTATCTCTATTACTTCTATGAGAGTAAATATCTACAATAGTCCCAATAGTATCAACTTTATTTTCATAATTAAAAACATTTATACCAATAATTATCCCAACTATAACAAATATTAAGCCAATACTAAAAAATATTCCCCATATTAAATTAATTAAATTTTCACTTTTCATTTTAATTCTCCATATTAATTATAATAATTTATATTTTCCTAAAAAATTATCATAAAAAATTATTAAATTTTTTTCAAGTTATTTTTATATACAAAAATAACTTTTAACTAACTTTATATTATCTCAAACTATCTTTTATTCCATCTTCCATATTAATTCTTGTTGGAATTATATATTTTGCACCAACTTTATGTGATACTAAATTAGTAATTACCTTCATTGCTCTTGATCCATCAAACCATAATGGATTATCACTATTTTCTCTTATTCTATCTAAAGAAGTAACAAGTGCATCTCTATCATATTTATCACTTTTACTTATATCTATCATATATTCTTGTTTTGGATGAGCATATAACATATTTTTTGATAGCTCATATTCTGCATTATTATACCAATATATATGGTCACCACCTGCAAGTATCAAAAGTTCAGCTTTCATATCTATATCTCCTGTTAGTTTATCAATATATTCATATACTTCATCAAACGTACAATCTGGTACATCATTTTTAAGGCTTGCAAATTTTTTTGTTACATCTACAACACCAAAATCATAGTATTTTTTATAAATAACTTTACCATTATTTACAAATATAAGTTCGATGGAGCCTCCACCACCAATAAATATACATATATTACCATTATATTCTACATTACTATAACAACCTAGAGCTGTAAATTTTGCTTCATCTTCTTGAGATACCACTTCTATTTTTAAATTAAATTTATTATATATTTTTTTATTAATTTCTTGTAACTGTTCATTTGTAATGCTTCTAAAAATACTACATCCATATATATGTATATTACTTGTATATTCTAGTGTATTTTTTATAACATCAAATAGTTTATTCAAATCTTCTTCATTTATTTTATTTTCTAATTTATAATTTTTCTTAAATTCTATTGTTGTGTTGCTTTCAAAAACTACTTCATCATCTTTATAAATATGTGTCTTTGTATTATTACTTCCTATTTCTATAATTGCTAACATATTATCACCTACATCCCTTTCTTTTCATTTTCTATAATTTCATCTATATCATCTTTTATTTCTTTTCCAGAAATATATTCATATGTCTCTTTAACCCATTTTTAACAGCCCATTTTATAACAAAATAAAAACTATTAGAAAATTTAGCAGTATCACTACTATTACCTAATTCTTTCCACATAGTTAATATCTTCATTCAAAGATATTCTATCACATATGCTACAATATTTCTACTTAAAATTACAATTATATATCACAAATTACAAAAGATACATCAAACCAAATTACCATTTTATATTTATTTTCATTACAAAAACTGAGGAAATAATTTTTCTATTTCC
>CAOYAN010000009.1 GCA_948562205.1 uncultured Clostridia bacterium
TTTACTCTTTCTATCTTTTTTGAGGATTTTTCACCCCAACTATTGACAAAGAGCCCTTTTTTCTTCCTTGAAAAAGTAGACATAATATGGTATAATGTATTTATATATTTTTAATGTCTAAAAAATAGGAGGACAAAGATTTGGGTATGATTAATTTAAGTCTCATTTTACTTATGATAATATCTGCATTAGTGAATAATGGGAAAGAATGTAGAGATGAATACCCAAAGGGAATGTATCTTTTAGATGAGCTAAAAAAAGTTTATACATATGATAATAGTATATATTTTTTTAATATGGAGAAAATAGATCCATATATTTTTAGAGAATATGTATACAGATATGAAATAATAGGTGGATTTAGTAGGGAAGCTGCATTAAAAAAGGCATTTGAAAAATACAAAAAAGATTTTTTCTAGATAGATTAATTTTAAATTACAAGTATATTTAATGAATATATACAAAGAAAAACCGAGAAAATATTGATATTTCAATTTTTTCTCGGTTATTATTTTGGAGGCGACTATCAGATTTGAACTGATGATCAGGCTTTTGCAGAGCCGTGCCTTACCACTTGGCTAAGTCGCCGTTAATATATAATATTCATAAGTGAAAAAAATATTACACTTATAGTACGTATTTAATTATAGCTTAAAAAAAATGTTTTGTCAACCTAAAAAATAAAATTTATTTACAAAATATGTGTATTATGGTACAATTTTTTATATAAAATTCATAAAACTATCACAAAAGCATGATAAACTAAAAATGTATTATTTAGAGGAGGAATTTTGTGAGAATATTAGTAGTTGATGATGAGGAAAAAATAAGAAATGTAATAAGAGAGTATGCAGAATTTGAAGGATATGAAATTAAAGAGGCAAATGATGGAATGGAAGCTGTAAATATTTGTAAGATGGAAGATTTTGATATAATTATAATGGATATAATGATGCCAAAATTAGATGGTTTTTCTGCAATAAAAGAAATAAAGAAGATAAATAATATACCAGTAATAATGCTTTCTGCAAGAGGAGAAGAATATGATAAGTTATTTGGCTTTGAAATAGGAATTGACGATTATGTAGTAAAACCTTTTAGTCCAAAAGAACTTATGGCAAGAGTAAATGCTATTATTAAAAGAGGAAAAAAATCAAAAGAAGATGATATAAAAGATGGTAGATATGAATTTGATGGTTTAATAATAGATACTTTGGCAAGAAACGTATACGTTGATGGAGAGAAAAAAGAATTAACACCAAAAGAATATGAATTATTACAATATTTAATTGTAAATAAAAATATTGCTCTGTCACGAGAAAAAATATTAAATGAAGTATGGGGATATGACTTTTATGGTGAAGATAGAACTGTAGATACACATGTAAAGATGCTTAGAAATAGTATTGGAAAATATAGAGATAAAATAATAACTGTTAGAGGAATGGGGTATAAATTTGAAGAATAATGGAACAAATACACTTGCTTTTAAACTTTGGACATACTTTGTAGCATTTGCAATCTCGCTTTTTGTAATACTTTGGTTTATGCAAGTAATATTTTTACAAAGTTATTATAGTTCTATGAAAAAAGGAGAAGTAATAAAACTTGCAACAGATGTTGAAATAGCGTATAAAACTGGTAATTTTACAGATCTTATAGATAGTATTGCATATAGAAATTCATCAAGCATATTTATATTTGATACTAATGGAGATGTTATATATACATCAAATCAAGCAAATATATCAGATACTGAAAAAATATCTACTATACCTGAAAGACACATTGCAATAGACACAAGTGGAATTGTAGATAGAATAATTAGTAGTCCAAATCAAAAAATAAGTTATAATTTGAAAGTTGAAAAATTAAAGACTGAGCTTTTTGTATATGGTAAAAAGATACCAGACTCTGATGCATGTCTTGTAATAATAGCCTCAATTGATCCAATAGATGCAACAATTACAGTAGTACAAAGTCAATTAGTATATATTACCATAATAGCTCTAGCTGTTGCATCTATAATTTCAGTTTTTTTATCAAGAAGACTATCAAGACCTATTTCAAAGATGAATGCTACAGCAAAAATGCTTGCAGTAGGAAATTATGATGTTACTTTTGATAAAGCTGGCTATCAAGAAATGGATGATCTTGCTGATACACTAAATTATACTACTAGTGAGCTTGCAAGAACTGATAAAGTAAAAAGGGAACTTATTGCAAACGTATCACATGATTTAAGAACTCCACTTACGATGATAAAAGCATATTCAGAAATGATAAGAGATTTATCAGGAGATAATAAAGAAAAAAGAGAAGAACATTTGAAAGTAATAATTGATGAAACAGATAGATTAACAAGACTTGTAAATGATATGATGGATTTATCTAAAATCGAGTCTGGAGTACTTGATGTAGTAAAAGGAGTATTTGATTTTTCTGAAGTTGTTAAAAGTATGACAAATAATTTTAAAGCAATATATGAAGAAGAAAACTGTAAAATTATTTTAGAATGTGCAGATGAAATATATGCAAATGCGGATAGAACAAAAATTGAACAAGTATTATATAATTTAATTGGAAATGCAATAAATCATAGTGGAAATACAAATAAAGAAATAAAAATAAAGGTTACTACAACATTAAAGAGAATAAAAGTTCAAGTAATAGATAATGGAGAGGGAATATCAAAAGAAGATTTAACTCATATATGGGATAGATACTATAAAGCTAGTAAATCATTTAAAAGATCTAGTTCAGGAAGTGGATTAGGACTTTCTATAGTTAAAAATATACTTACAAAACATAAATCAGATTTTGGTGTATATAGTACAATTGGAAAAGGCTCTACATTTTGGTTTGACATCGAAAAAGCATCTAAAAAAGATATAAAAATAAATGATGTGATTGATGAAAAAGAGGCAAAAAATAAAAATAAGAATAAACAAAAAGAACAGAAAAAATAGGAAATTTGAGTGTAAAATTACACTCTTTTTTCTATGTATTATCATATAAATATCACAATACATTTGTATAATTAAAATGTAGAAATAAACTATATATTAATAAAACTAATCTCTAACACTATTAGTATATAGAAACATCATAAGTATTTTACTAATTTATCATATAACTATCACAATATATAGATATAATATAAGCATAGTTAGTGATAACTAACTTGGAAGGGGTGATATTTAATATATTTTATACAAAAGATAAAAAGCTATATAAAAAAGAAATAAAAAATTTAAATATATAAATTTAATAATTAATTTATTAAAATATAGTTTAGAATAGTTATCCATAATTTTTAAAATATAAAAGCAATTCCTATACATAAAATAAAATGAACGAATAAAGTAGGGTATAAACTAATCCGAATTTATGCTTGTAGAATTAGTTACAAGAATTATTGTATTAACAATAAGTAGTTTAAAATAGGCTTTTTCATATTATAAATAAAACAAAGTGTAAAACTTTAAAAATAGTTTTGTTTTAAAAAAAGTAGTTTTATTTAAAAAACATAAACTTGATTTTAATAATAATATAAGTTAGAGATAAGTTGTACGTTTGACTTATCTCTTTTTGTAACTATTTTAAAAATTTTGAATACTATATATTATTAGCGTAGATCGCTAAGGGGGAGGATAGAGAAGTATGTGTTGTTTTAATAATAATTGGAATAATAACAACTGTTGTTGCCAAAGACCACAAAGAAAATGCGAATGTGAAAAGAAACAAGAAATTGTTTGTTTTAAATGTTTCGTAAAAGAAGAGCCTAAAAAAGAAGAAAACAAATGTTGTTGTTGCTGTAACCAAAATCATAGAGAAGAATACTAAAATAAAAAGAAAAGCTAAGGCTTTTAGCTTTTCTTACATATCACATACCAAATATCCTACCAAGCTGTGTTAGACATGACTGTATAAAAGGAGCAGAATATCTCTTTTTAAGTCTTTTTGTCTCCACAGCTTTTATGTATTTTTTTACAATACTTCTATAGTTTTTACTTTCAATAAAATTCCATTTTTTTTCTTCTTTTAGTTTCATATCACTAAGTTTATATTTAAAATATGACACTTTACTCATCCAAGTATATTTTTTTTCGTTATTTTCTTTATTAAATCCTGTTGCATATGCACCAGGCTCTATTAAGCATACATCAATATTACATCCATCTAATTTTTTAAGCTCACCTCTTAGGGACATAGAAAATGCTTCTATTGCAAATTTAGACGCTGTATATGGAGAAAGAAAAGGTATTGTAATTCTTCCAGCCAGGGATGATAAAAATATTATTCTACCATGTTTATTTTTTATCATAGTTTTAATAGCTTCTTGAGTTATTAAAATATTTGAAAATACATTTGTTTCAAATACGTTTTTAAATCTATCAATATTTATTTCAGCTACAGATCCAGAATCTCCAATTGCAGCATTATTTATTAATACATCAAAATCTAAATCATTTAATTTCTCTCTATCTTCTTTTAGTAATATGTCAAGTTTAAATGATTTTAGTGGGAGTGAGTATTCTGCAGCATAATTATTTAATTCATCTGCCTCAGATTTATAATGAGTTGTTGCATATACTAAATGACCACGTTTTGCAAGAGCTATTGCGGCCATTTTGCCAAGTCCACTGCCACTGCCAGTTATAACTATAGTTTTTGTTTTCATAAATTTCACCTTATATATTATTATGTTTTAATATATGTAATTTATTCAAATATTATTTGATAAAATATAAATTGTAATTAATATTGATTAGTTTTTAAAATTATGTTAAATTATTTATATAATATTTAAGGAGAAATTCATTATGAATAATATTAAAATAGAGCGACCAGGAATGAGAAATATAAAAACTGTAGTATCAGTACTTATTTGTTTAATAATATGTGGGATGTTTAATAGAAATCCATTACTTTCAGCAGTTGCTGCAATACTTACAATAGAAAATAGTTTGGATAAAACAATAGATACTGGAATAAATAGGATATTTGCTACAATATTTGGTGGGATTATAGGAACAATAGTAATGTGTTTTCTATATGTTATAAATAATGAGTATTCTGTTATGATATTTATCCCATTTGGAATATTCATAATAATATATATTTGTAGTAAAATAATTAAAAGGTCAGAATTTATAACTATTGCATGTGTAGCATTTTTATCTGTAAACTTTGAAAATAGTAGTGAAAATTTAGATATAATGTATGCTGTTACTAGAACATGTGATACTTTAATTGGTGTAATTGTTGGAATGTTTGTAAATTTATATAATCCTAAGAGAAGAAAATAATATGAAAAATTTTTATAATGATATAATGTAACTATAACGTTGTTAATTAGTTCTGACAATGTACGAGAAGATAGCTGTAACTATCTTCTCATTTTTTGTTATATAATATTTTAATTTTAAATCAGGTTACTTAAAATTCTATTTATTTTTATTTAAAATATATATATAAGTATAGATGATATAGGTTTTGTTGCAAGACCAGAAGATAGGGAAATTAGGGGCTCTATTGAAAGGGAGAAAGACTGGATGCAGCTTGTGGGTACAAGTGTATTACTTAGAACAGAACTTTTTAAAGATGATGAAGAAAAAAATTTTTGTAGTTATGCAGAACTTATTTTTGAGGAACTTGCAAAACAAGTAGATTTTCATTGTGCCCATTATGATTTAATTGAATATAAGGGTAAGAAGGGCGTATTATCAAGAGATGTAAGAACTAATGCTAAAGAAGAATTTTATACACTTGCAGATATTATTGGAAATCCAAATCAGGATCTTGGATCTAGTAGTGTTCCAACAGATTTTGAAGATGTAATACAAAAATTAAAAGAATTACTTAAAAGCGATGAGTTATATAAAGAGGATGTTTTAGACTTATCTAAAGATTTTGCTAAAATGCTTATACTTGATATATATTGTATGTCAACAGATAGACATATTGAAAATTGCGGAGTTATTGTAGAGCCTGGAAATGATGGAAAAAAACATATAAGACTTGCACCTGTATTTGATAATGAATGTTCACTTATGTTAGATATTCCAATTTATGAGTTAGAGGAATTAAGTAAATCAGATCTAAGACTTAATAGTAGACAAGATGTTCAAGAACCTTTAATTGCACTTTCCGCTGAGAATTCATATGATGATATGAGTAGTTGGCAAAATATGATTGAGTTTCTATCAGAAAAAGATGAGTTTTTTGATTTTGCTACTCTTTGTAGTGAAAAATTAGATATAGAAAAAGCAATAGAGGAAGTAGAGAATAGAATTGGTACAAAAATACCATCTCTTGCAAAGGATATAGCAACTAGATCTTTTGATATGAGAAGAGATGCTATAAGAGAAGCTTTATTACTTGATCTTGATATGGAAATTGAAGAAAAACATGAGGATATAGAAGAGGATGATCCATGTTTGTAATTTATTTTTAAAAAGTTGACATAAAATTAGACGTATGGTATAATGTTATACGCAATTTATAAATAAACCTTAAAGATTGGAGGCTTGGATATGAAAAAATATGATTTATTTTGGAGAGAATTTTTTATTGGTAAACTGTTAATCAACGATAAAGGTGAGCATATGTTTATCGTTGATGAAGATGAGAAAAAAAAGGCAGTAAATTCAGGAATGCTTGGACTTTTATTGCCTGCAGAACAAAAAGAGTGGGGAGATAAAATTGATTTTTTTTGTGAGAGACTAAAAGATGAGTCACTTACTGTAACAAAATTTCATACTGATGAATTTAAACTTAAAAGAAGGAGTTAGAATAAATTTCTAAACTTCTTCTTTTTTGTTAAAATATGTCGTTTTTGAGTAGTTCCAAAATATGGTAAAATATAGTATTAGAGCCCTAAATTTACTTGACATATATATTAAATTAAAGTATAATTATGGGTATAAAAAGGGGGACTTTAAATGAGCGTATCTAAAGAGGATGTAAAACACATAGCAAAATTATCAAAATTATATTTAACAGAGAAAGAACTTGAAAAATATACAAAGGATTTATCAAATATTGTTACTTTTGCAAATGAGTTATCTAGTATAGATGTTGAAGGGGTAAGACCAACAGCACATATACTAGATATAAAAAATGTATTTAGAGAGGATATAAGAGAAGCTTCATATGATAGAGAACAAATACTAAAGAATGCACCAACTAAAGAGGCTGGCTGTATTAGTGTACCAAAAGTAATGGAATAGGAGGATAAAATGGAATTATATAATTTAACTTTAACAGAAATTGCAAAAAAAATAAAAGATAGAGAAGTAAGTATAAAAGATGTATTAGACAGTACATTTAAAAGAATAGATGAAGTAGAAGGAAAAGTAGATGCTTTTATCACTATAACAAGAGAAGAGGCATATAAAGAAGCTGAAAAGTTACAACAAAGACTTGACAGTGGAGAAGATATAGGAGTACTTGGAGGTGTTCCTATAGCTATAAAAGATAATATTTGTACAAATGGAATAAAAACTACTTGTGCATCAAAAATGCTAGAAAATTTTGTACCAATATATGATGCTACTGTTATAACTAAACTAAAAGAGGCAGGAGCAATTATTATTGGAAAAACAAATATGGACGAGTTTGCAATGGGATCTTCTACAGAGTCTTCATATATAAAGAAAACAAAAAATCCGTGGAATTTAGAAAAAGTTCCTGGTGGATCTAGCGGTGGAAGTGCAGTTACTGTATCTGGTGAAATGGCATTTGCAGCCCTAGGATCTGATACTGGTGGTTCTATTAGACAACCTGCATCATATTGTTCAGTTGTAGGATTAAAACCAACTTATGGTTTGGTATCAAGATTTGGCTTAATTGCATATGCATCATCACTTGATCAAATAGGTCCATTTACTAAAAACGTTGAGGATGCTGCACTTATGTTAAATGTTATATCAGGTTATGATAAGCATGATACAACATCTGCAAACATAGAAAAAAAAGATTATACAAAATTTTTAGTAAATGATATATCTAATATGAAAATTGGAGTTCCACATGAATTTGTTAAAGATGGTGTAAATGAAGATGTTAAAGCATCTTATAACAATGCTATAAAAACATTAGAAAATGCAGGTGCAAAAATTGTAGATATAGATTTAGAATATGCTAAGTATTCTCTTGCTACATATTATATAATTGCAACAGCTGAGGCTTCATCAAATCTTGGAAGATATGATGGAATTAGATACGGTTTTAGAGCAGAGGAATTTAATGATTTAGAAGATTTATATAACAAATCAAGAACAGAAGGTTTCGGAGAAGAAGTAAAGAAAAGAATAATGCTTGGTACTTATGTTCTATCATCAGGATATTATGATGCATATTACAAAAGAGCTCAACAAGTTAGAACTTTAATTATAGAAAACTTTAAAAAAGCATTTGAAAAATGTGATGCCATAATTATTCCAACAGCTCCAAACACTGCATTTAAGTTTGGAGAAAAAACAGAAAATCCACTTGAAATGTACTTAGAAGATATATATACTGTTCCTGTAAATATAGCAGGACTTCCAGGAATATCAGTACCAGGTGGTTTTGATAGGGATAATATGCCTATAGGTATACAATTTATATCAAATTCATTTGAAGAGGAAAAACTAATAAAAATTGCTTATACTTTTGAGAAGAATACAAATTTTAACGTGGAAAAACCAAATATATAGAAAGGATGAGGTAAGTGTTACAATCAAAACTAATATCAAATACTAAAAAAGAATGGCCAAATGAGGCAACACTTAAAAGTCATGGACTTTTAATAAAAGGTGGATATATAAAACAAATGGCAGCAGGAATATATACCTTAATGCCACTTGCAAGAAAAGTTACCTCTAAAATAGAGAATATAATAAGGGAAGAAATGAATGCTCTTGGAGCACAAGAGGTTTTGATGCCTGTTGTTGCTACTAAAAAACTATGGGATATGTCTGGTAGATATTCAGCAATAAATGGTGAACTTTTAAAATTTAATGATAGAACAAAGGCTCCTATGGTACTTTCTATGACTCATGAAGAGGCAGTTGTATTTATGGCTATGACAGAGGCAAATTCATATCAAAAATACCCATTTTCTGTATATCAAATACAAACAAAATTTAGAGATGAGGCAAGAAGTCGTGGTGGACTTATTCGTGTTAGAGAGTTTACAATGAAAGATGCTTATTCTTTCCATACATCTAGTGAGTCTCTAGATAAAATATATGATGAATATTATGATGCATATAACAGAATATATAAAAGAGTAGGAATTCCAGAAGTTATTGCTGTAGCATCTGATACAGGAATGATGGGAGGCAGTGGTGCTCATGAATATATGTTACTTTGTGATGCTGGTGAAGATAAAATTGTAGTATGTAAAGAGTGTGGATATAAAGCTAATATGGAAGTTGCATATACAGATGATTTTGAGCCATTTAACAAAAAAGAAGAAAACCTTGAAAAAATACATACACCAAATACAAATACAATAGATACATTATGTGAATATATAAATAAGCCTAAAGAGGCTATGGCAAAAGCTGTAATATATACAAGAATGGATACAAAAGATCCTGTAGTTGTATTTATACGTGCTGATAAAGAAGTAAATGAAACAAAACTTACAAATTATATTGGATGTGATATAACTCCAAGAAAAGAAGTAGAAGATGATAACATCACTTATGGATTTGTAGGCCCAGTAAATTTTAAAGGTAAAAATGCATCTGTAATATATGATAAATCATTACAAAATGAAAAATCATTAATTTCAGGTGCAAATGAAAGAGATTATCATTATACTGGAATAAATATATTAAGAGATGTAGGAGAAGTCGAATTTATAGATGTTGCAAAGGTAACAGAAAATGATACTTGTCCAATATGTAGTAAAAAAGCATTAACTATTTCAAATGGTATAGAAGTTGGTAATATTTTCAAACTTGGTACAAAATATACAAAATCAATGGGAATGACATATTTAGATGAAAATGGAAAGGAACAAAACCCTATAATGGGATGTTATGGTATAGGTGTTGGTCGTCTAATGGCATCTGTTCTTGAAGCAAGAGCGGATAAAAATGCTACTAATTGGCCAGCAAGTATAGCTCCATTTGATATTCATATTTTACCTATTGACTATACAAAATCTGATGATATAAAAAATATAAGTGACAGTCTATATGAAAAATTAAACGATATGGGATATGATGTATTATTTGATGATAGAGCCAAAAATCCTGGTGTTAAATTTGCAGATTCTGATTTAATTGGTGCACCAATTAAAATAATAGTTAGTCGTAGAAATATAGAAAATAATGTATTTGAAATTAAAGTTTTAGGTAGTGATGAACCAAAACTTATAAATATAGATGAAATATATGAATATATAAAAAATATAAGAGAAGAATTAATGAAATAAATTTTAGATTGGAGATTGGAATAATATGAAAGATTATGAAGTAATAATTGGTTTAGAAGTACATGCAGAACTTTCTACAAATACAAAAATATATTGTAATTGTACAACAGAGTTTGGTGCAGATCCAAATACTCATTGTTGTCCAATATGTACAGGAATGCCAGGAACACTTCCAGTATTAAATGAAAAAGTAGTAGAATATGCAGTAAAAGCAGGACTTGCTACAAACTGTGAAATATCTAGATTTTCAAAGCAAGACAGAAAGAACTACTTTTATCCAGATCTACCTAAAGCATATCAGACTTCACAATATGATTTACCGCTTTGTGAACATGGTAATTTAGAAATAACAGTAGGTGAAAATGAGGATAAATACAAGAAAAATATTGGAATTACAAGAATACATATAGAAGAGGATGCAGGTAAACTAATACATGATGCATATACTGGAGATACATTAGTAGATATGAATAGATGTGCTGTTCCACTAATTGAGATCGTATCTGAACCTGATATAAGAAGTGCAGATGAGGCAGTAGCATATATGCAAACTCTAAAATCAATTTTAGAATATTTAGAGGTTTGTGATTGTAAAATGCAAGAGGGATCACTAAGATGTGATGTAAACTTATCTGTAAGAAAAATAGGAGAAAAAGAATTTGGTACTAGAACAGAAACTAAAAACTTAAACTCTTTTAAAGCAATTCACAACTGTATTACTTTTGAGACAAATAGACAAATTGAAGAACTTGAAAATGGAGGAGAGATCTATCAAGAAACTAGACGTTTTGATGATGTAAAAGGTATTGGATATGCTATGCGTGCAAAAGAAGATGCACATGATTACAGATATTTTCCAGAGCCAGATTTAGCCCCTATTGTATTAAGTGATGAATATATTAATGATATAAAAGCATCCCTTCCAGAAATGCCACATATAAAGAAGGAAAGATATATTAGAGAATATGCACTTCCTGAGTATGATGCTACTCAACTTACAACTTCAAAATACGTTGCTAAGTTCTTTGAAGATACAAATGCTATATGTAATAATCCAAAAGCTGTTTCTAACTGGATTATGGGTGATTTATTTAGAATGATGAATGAGAGGGAAATAGAAATATCAGAGTGTAAAATATCATCAGAATCTTTAGCTAAATTAATAGAGCTTATAGATAAAGGTGTTGTAAGTTCTAAAATTGCAAAGCAAGTTTTTGAAGAAATGTTTGAGAGTGGCAAAAATCCAGAACAAATAGTAAAGGAAAAAGGTCTTGTTCAAATTTCTGATGAGAATGCTATAAAAGAAATGGTGGAGAGAGTAGTTTTAAATAATCCACAATCTGTAGCTGACTTTAAAGCTGGTAAAGATAGAGCACTAGGTTTCTTAGTTGGACAAATAATGAAAGAAACAAAGGGAAAAGCAAACCCACAAATTGTTAATAAACTATTAATTGAAATATTAAATAAATAATATAATAATAGAAAATGGGGTGATTAAATGAAAAAAAATAATATTATTTTAGCAATTGTCCTAGTTGCATTTGTGTTATGTGTTATTCTTGTTATAGGATTTAGATTAAAGCCTACAGAAGAAGAGGTAGTAAATATAGATTTAAATGTACTTAAGACTAATATAGATACTGAGACTACTTTTGGTGAGATGACAATGCAAGAAGTAGATAAAGACATTTTAAAGGATACTTTTAATATTAATGCAGAAATGATAGAAGAAGTAATTGGAAAGATACCTTTAATTAATGTTCATTCAAGTACTTATGTAGTAGTTAAAACATCTACAGAAAATGTAAGTACTATAAAGGAAAAATTTGAAGAATATGGTAGAAATTATGAAGAGCAGTGGAGAAAATATTTACCTGAAGAATATGAGCTTGTAAAGAAAAGAAAGATTGGATCAAAAGGTGATTATGTATATTTCATAGTTTCAGACTCAGTAGAAGAAATAGTAGAAATGATTAAATAATAGCTAAAATTACCTACATTTTCAATATTTAAAGAGGGCAAAAGTATTAAGCTTTTACCCTCTAATTTTGATTAACTTGCTTTCCAGTTTCTTCTATGGCAAATCTCGTTATAAATATGCTTAGGAACAGGATTATCGGTATATACAGTCAGAACAAGCGCAGACTCTATTGTTATAAATCCTTTGAAAACATCATAGATGAGTTCATATAACTCTGTAGAAAGCTTTCTTGTTGAAATCATGGCTCTTACTAAGCTTGCATAAAATGATTCAGAGCCACGTATATCATTTATAAGTTCTTCAAAACCATCAGTACTTTCTGTATTATATAAAATACTTGCCAGAGCAGATATTTCTTCTGTTTTTTTAGGTAAATCTCTAATTGTAATTTCTTTTACATAGCTACGATCGTTACATTTGATTGTGATTGCTTTCATAATATCCTCCTAAAAATTTGAGAATTAGTCTTAGTTATTAAAAAAGACTTGAATTTATTAGTGTGTACATTATATTATATGTTTACATAAAAAGCAAGATAATTGAAAAACTATTTAAAAATTTAGTTAAATTTAATATCTATTTAATATAATTTAATATTAGGTAGGTGGTATTTTTGAATAAAAAATTAGTTTTTAATATACTTTTTAGATGTATAGTTATTTTTATACTTGTAATTTATATAATTATTCCAAAAAATATTTCAGAAGATAAAGCATTGGATATATTACTTGAATATGATTTGGGACTTTATACAGGGATAGAAAATTTTCAAATACTTGGAAATGATTATAATGGAATAAAAGAACTTGATGATAAAAAATATTATATGTTTTCTTTTATGGAAAAAGAAAGTGAAAATTCACAAGGTAGTCATATAGCATATAACTTTGTTGTATCTATGGATGGAGAAGATGTATATAAGTATGATGTAGGAGAAGATGAATATATAAAACTTTTTAAGAAAAAACAATAATAAATGAATTTGATATAAAATTATAGTTATTTTTATTATAAATCTTGTGTAAACAGATGTTTTGATATATAATGTATATGGTGATATAATGTCAATTAATTTAGAACAGAATATACAATATATTAAAGGAGTAGGTCCTGCTAAAGCTTTACTTTTAAATAAACTTGGAATATTTACAGTAAAAGATTTAATGGAATATTATCCTAGAGTTTATGAAGATAGAACAAGATTAAAAAATATTTCTGAATTTTTAAATGGAGAGCAAGCTTTGTTTATAGCTACAGTATCTAGTCCTGTTAAAACACAAAGAATAAGAAAAAATTTAGTTATATATTCTACTTTTGTAAGTGACGATACAGGAGTTTGTAAAATGACTTGGTATAATCAAGCATATATAAAAACAAAACTTATAGAGGGAGAAAAATATTTATTTTATGGTAAGGTTGATATTGGACGTAGTAGAGCAAGTATTGATAGCTCACTTATATATAGCATTTCAGATTTAGATAAAATACAAGGTATTTATCCTATATATTCGTTAACTGCTGGTATTACTCAAAATTATTTGTTTAAACTTGAGGATGAAATATATAATAGTGATATATTAATAAGGGAGATATTTACTGATGAATTTAGAAAAAAGTATTCACTTGCAGAAGTAAACTATGCTATGAGAAACGTTCATTTTCCAAAGGATTTTAATGCTATAAATGTAGCAAGAAATAGGATTATATTTGAAGAATTATTTTTATTTCAGTTAGCACTTATGAATATTAAAAATAGTGGTATAGGAGTAAAGAAAAATACAATATATAAAGAAGTGGACTTAAAACCTTTTTTAGATCTCCTACCTTTTGAACTTACAAATGCTCAAAAAAATGTAGTAAATGAGATAAGAAAAGATCTTACTAGTGATAAAGTTATGAATAGGCTTGTACAGGGAGACGTAGGTAGTGGTAAAACGATGGTTGCAGCACTTGCAATGTATATGGCAGTAAAAAATGGTTATCAAGCATCAATGATGGCTCCAACTACAATACTTGCAAATCAACACTATGATGAACTAAGTAAATATTTCGAAAAACTTGGTATTAGTACGGCTATAATTACTTCTAGTACAACAAAGAAAAATAAAAGAGAAATAGTAGAAAAATTAAAAAATAATGAAATAGATATATTAATTGGTACACATTCTCTAATAGAAGATGATATTTGTTTTAATAATCTTGGTATGGTTATAACTGATGAGCAACATAGATTTGGTGTAAAACAAAGAATGAAATTAAGTACTAAAGGAAATACAGTTGAAACATTGGTTATGACTGCGACTCCAATTCCTAGAACACTTGCAATAATACTATATGGTGATCTAGACCTATCTATAATTGATGAGATGCCACCTGGACGTTCTCCAGTTATTACTGCTGTAAGAGATGAGAGCAGTGAAGATAAAATAAATGCTTTCTTAAAGTCTCAAATAAATGAGGGAAGACAAATATATGTAGTATGTCCATTAGTTGAAGAAAATGAAGATCTTGATTTAAATTCTGTAAATGTACTATTTGAAAGATATAAAAATGATGTATTTAAAGATTACTCAGTTGAATTTCTACATGGCAAAATGAAGAATAAAGAAAAAGATGAAATAATGCAAAGATTTAAGGAAAATAAAATTAATATACTTATTTCTACTACTGTAATAGAGGTAGGAATTAGTGTAAGCAATGCAACAGTTATGGTTATAGAAAATGCTGATAGATTTGGACTTGCTGCACTTCACCAATTAAGAGGTAGAGTAGGTAGAGGTAAGTATCAATCATATTGTATATTAAAAAGTAGTAATAGATCTGTTAATGCTCGTGAAAGGCTTAAAATAATGGAGAAGAGTAATAGTGGATTTGATATAGCAGAAAAAGACTTAGAGCTTAGAGGACCTGGAGACTTCTTTGGAATAAGGCAGTCTGGTATGCCAGAATTTAAACTTGCAAATCTTCTTACTGATACAAGTATTTTAAAATCTTCTCAAGAAGCTGCAAAAGAATTAGTACAAAAAGATAAAAATTTTGAACTTGAAGAAAATGCAAAGATTAAAGAAGCATTATTTGAAAAATTTGGTGAGCAACTAAATAATATAGCTACATAGAATTACCACATTTATTCTTATTTACTTTATTTGACAATTATAAAATGGTGATATATAATATATGAACGACACTATGAATAAAGCCTTTAGAATAGGAGTGCTTAAATGGAGAAAAATAATTTTGTTGTTTTATTAGATCTTGATAATACTATTTGGAATCATGTACCATTTGCTATACAAATTGTTGAGATGGCAAAATATTTAAATATTCCATATGAAGAAGAATTTTATAATCAATTATCTAACTTTTGGGCAGGTGATACTTTACAAGATATATTAGTAAGTATGAATTCTATTGGTGATATGGCTGAAAAGGAAATACCATATTTAACCAAACATGGAGCAAGAGGAGTAGATTTCTTGGATTCTATGACAATTACAGATACAGTTAGCTTAAATGAAGGAGCAAAAGAATTCTTAAGTTTTCTTAAAAGTAGTGGCTATACAGTACTTGCATATACGGACTGGTTTATGAAATATCAATGTTTTATTATGGAAAGATTAGGTATTAGAGAGTATTTTGATGAAATATATGCATGGGATGGAACATATCAAAAACCAAATAAGAAAAGGATACAAAATCTTGTAGCTAAATTTCCGAGTAAGAGATTTATATATGTAGGTGATAGCTTGCAAAGAGATATGGAAAGCGCAAATCATATAGATTGTATTGCTATATGGTATACAAATAAATATGTAGAAAATGATTTAAAGATTGATTATCATACTAATAATTTAAGTTCTATAATAGAGTATTTAAAAAGTATAAAATGAAAGTAAAGCAGTGCTTTTGGCACTGCTTTATTGTATGATCTTAGTACTTATTTTTACTCCTAAATTATATAGTCCAAACACTATTAGAATAGATATAATTGATGTAAGTATACTAGTAATTAGCGCTATATAAAATGGAACTACAAATTCTTCTTCATTTACTACTATATTATTTTCATTGTTTTCTTTTCTTGGCTTTATATTTAATTTTTGTTTTACTTTAAATCTAATATATCCAAACAATTTCTTATAATCTATATTTATTGCATAATATGTAAATGATTGTATTAAAATAGTAATTATTGTAAGAATTACACCTACTATTATTAAATCTTTTTTATTTGTAATAGAAGATGGAGTCATAACAAGAGTTAATATCATATCTTCTAAACCATTTGAAAAAGTATTTTTAAATATTAAGTAAAATGTAAGGATTGCAATCATCCATATTATCATTATAAGAATAGAGGGTATTATTAACTTCCTTGAATCGTAATTGTGTCTATTTGTTATAATTAGACCAATCTTCATTGATGTAGATATAATTACTAATATTATAAGAAAAATTAGTAGTATTAGTAGTGTAGTTAAAAGCCACATATTTTTCACTTCTTTCTATATTTATTGCTTCTTTAATCTTGTAAGTTCTAATAGCTTATTTGCTATTCTTTTATAAATTGTTCTACTATGTTTTTGTTTTTCATTTGTTGATAGATCTTTTCTAGTTTTGTATGAGGCTATTATTTCTGTATATAACATTTCAAGTTTATCACCAAATTCTTCTACAGAATTCATTTTTGCTGTTTCTAGTCCATTTGATATTAGCTTATCTGAAAGAGATTTATTAGTTAGTACATTTATAATTGAATTTGCAAAATCAGTTTCTCTTTTTACAAGTATACCATTTTTATTATTTGTTATAAATTCCGATAAGTTAGGTGCATATTTGGCAACAATAGGTACACTTGCAGCCATAGCTTCTATAAAAGTAAGTCCTTGTGTCTCTGTAACAGATGCATTTACAAATACATCTCCAATACTATAGTATTTTGGTACTTCATTCCAAGGAATTTTACCTGTAAATATAACTTTATCATCTATTTTTAATTTTTTTGCTTGTTCTTCTAAATCTGTTTTTGATGGGCCATCACCAACAATTAAGAATTTTGTATTAGGTAATGATTTAAATACTAGTGGCATGTTATTCATAATAACATCTATACTTTTTTCTTCAGCTACTCTTCCTAAAAATAATATAACTTTATCATCTTTTTTTATTCCTAAAGATTTTTTTAATTCATCTTTTTGACTAGTAGAAAAATTTTCTTTTTTAAAAGGAATAATATCTATTCCTGTTGGTATTACATATATAGGTTTATTTTTTATCTTGCATTTATATTTTAAGTACTTTTCAGTTTTTTTAGATGGTGTAATAATGCATTCTGCTTTTGTAGCAAAGTTTTTTGAGAAAGTACGAGCAAAACGTTTTGTATAAATATTTCTACCACCTTTTATAGGTATAATATAATGTATGTAATCTTCCCACATAGTATGATAAGTATGAATAAAAGGAATATTATATTTTCTTGATATAATTTTACCAAAAAGTCCTAGTGAAAATTCACTTTGAGTATGGACTATATCTAAGTTTAGTTCCTTTATTTTTTTGGCTACATCTCTAGAGTAGAATGCAGCAATTCTATTTTTATACTGTCTAGCAACAATTAGAGGCATGCTCTTTAACATATATAAACTTTGATTTTCGTTTGGTTGTGTTGACTTAGACGGCGCAAAAACGTAAACTTCATGTCCACGTTTTTTCATTTCTTGTTCTAACATATTTATTGATGTAACAACTCCAGATGTTACTGGGTTATATGCATCTGTAAAAATACCAATTTTCATTAAATTTTACAACTCCTTATGTTTTTTCATTAAACATTTATATAAACAATTGTATGCATATTATATATTAAAAAATAACAATTGTCAAGAAAGGTATTTTTTTAGAATAATCTAGGTATATAAATATAATTAGTATATTTATATGTATAGTATAAATTAAATTTACATAAAATAAAAAAATACATATTGACTTATTTTTTAAATACATGTTATAATATAATTATACGAGTAAAAATAACAAAAGATAACATTATTATTTGCCTAAAACTAGGCAGAAAATAAGAAAGGAATGAATTTTAATGAGAAAACATAAAATTAAGTTTAATGAAATATTAATACTTATTGTATTTATAGCAGTAGTATCTTTTACTGCTATAAACATAAAAAATCTATTAAAAAGAGAAGAAGTAAAAAACATTACTGAGGCAATTACAACAGGATCTAATGAAAAGAAAAGTGGTGGTATTTTTGCATCTTTATACTCAAATGAGGATACTCCACTAAAAGTTACTGGAAATGCAATAGCAGTACTAGATATTCCATCTCGTGGAATTAGAGGTCAAGTTGTAAATGGCATTGATGATGAAACACTAAAAAATTATATTGGTAGA
Organism: uncultured Clostridia bacterium; assembly: GCA_948562205.1. Lineage (GTDB taxonomy): Bacteria > Bacillota > Clostridia > TANB77 > CAG-465 > CAG-465. The sequence continues at coordinate 18,826 of CAOYAN010000009.1, forward strand.
TTTGAATCATCTGCAGAGCCAGGTCAAGTTGGTAATTTTTGTGTAGCCGCTCACAATAACATATATACTGAATTATTTGCAAATCTACATAATGTTCAAATAGGTGATAGAGTAAGAATTGTAACTATGACTAATGAATATATTTATAGGGTTACTTCAAAGGAAGTAGTAACTCCTGATAGAACTGATGTATTAGAGGGAAGTACTAAAAGAGAAATAACTATGATAACTTGTACAGATGCTGCTACAAGAAGAGTTGTTGTAAAAGGTGAACTTTTATCTGAGAAAATAATTGAGGAATAATATATAAAGCACTTATTTAAAATAGGTGCCTTATTCAGACTATTGACAAAGTAATTTTGTCAATAGTCTGACACAAATACTATGAATATATAGTATCTGTGTTTCTCTTTAGTATATAATTATATCTCTTTTATAAGTTGAAATAATAAAAAATATATATGTAACTATAGTATGTTTTATCCACCATGTTTCTACATAAAAAATATCTTAAAATATAGTATTTAACTAGTTTTGTCGAATGTTTAAAAATTTTAGAAAAACACTTTACAAACGATAAAAAAGATGTATAATAGTTACTATCACTAATATGTGTTACTCAAAATAAATTTTTTATCTAATTTAATTTATTTATTTAATTTTTTCAAAAATAATTTTTAAATATTTAATTCTAATAAATATCCAAAGTAAAGAAAGAATTTGAAAATATATTGCATATATTAAATTTATGTGATAGAATGGTGGTGTTAAAAATAATACATATGGACTATACAGAAAATAATAAAAATAAAAAACTATCTATGAGAAATGATTATGTATTTAAGAGAATATTTACTAAAAAAGGTAATGAAGATTTCTTAAAAGAGTTTTTATCTAACTTGTTAAAAATAGATATAAAAAAGATAGAAGTAGAACATGATATAGCACTAGAGAAAGAACTAAAAGATGAAAAACTAGGAGTGCTTGATGTAAAAGCAGTACTAAATGATAATATGGAAATAGATATAGAGTTACAAATAGAAAATGAACATAATATAATAGAGAGAAGTACATTTTATGGAACAAGGCTTATATCATCACAATTAGAGTCAGGACAAGATTATTTAAATATAAAGCCATCAATAGTAATATCGATACTAAATTTTAATGTATTTGAATATGAAGAATATATAAATAGTACAGTAACAGTATTAGACAAACATAGGGAACGTGAAGTAAATAAATACTTAAAGTATTATTATATAGAGTTACCAAAATTTAGAAAAAGAAAAATAGATGAAAAAGATAAAGTATCAGATTGGCTAGCATTTATAGATAGTAAAGATGAAAAAAGGATTGGTGAAGTAATGGAAAGAAATGAAAATGTTAAAAAGGCAAATGAAGAATTAGAATATTTGTCAGGAGATGCTGCAGAAAGAAGAAAAGCAGAGCTTAGAGAAAAGTATAAAAAAGATATTACTTCAGCAAGAGAGCATGGCATTAGAATAGGCGAGGAAAAAGGTAAAATAGAAAGAAATTATGAAATAGTAAAGGCTATGCTAAAAAAGAAAATGAATATAGAAGATATTATAGAAATTACTGATTTAACTAAGGAAGAAATTGATAAAATTTGTGAAAAATAAAGACATATTTTTATTATTAGTTCCTATACAAATTTATATTAAATATGATAAATTCATTTTATGTGGATTTATCATATTTTTTCCATTTTTTCTTTTATTCTAAAATTTATTTATAATTCTTGACAAACAAATGTTTAGAGTGTATAATTATATCGAAATTTATGGTGAATAATATGAAAGTAAAAGAAATAACTGTAAAAGATTATCTAACAAAATCTAATTTACCAACTATAGATTATGTTATTAATCCATATGTTGGTTGTCCACATGGATGTAAATATTGTTATGCAAGTTTTATGAAAAGGTTTACTGGACATGATGAAGAATGGGGAACTTTTATAGATATAAAAAGATGTGATAAAAAAATTGATGTAAAAAAGTTAGAAAATAAAAGTCTTTTTATATCTTCTGTTACAGATTGTTATAATGAATATGAAGAAAAGTATGAGATTACAAGAGATATTTTAAAACAATTTATTGATGTTAATGTTGATATAACTATTTCTACAAAATCAAAACTCATTTTAAGAGATTTAGATATTTTGAAAAAATTAAAAAAACTTACTGTATCTATGTCTATAAATACGTTAGATGAAAAATTTAGAAGTGATATGGACAGTGGTAGTAGTATAGAAGATAGATTAAATACTCTTAAGATATTACATGAAAATGGTATCTATGTTGTAATTTTCATGTCTCCTATATTTCCATATGTAACTAATTTTAAAAGTATTATAGAAAAAAGTAGAGACTTTGTAGATGAATATTATTTTGAAAACTTAAATCTTAGAGGAAGTTATAAAAATAAAATTCTAAATTACATATACAAAAATTATCCTACTATTTATAATGAATATATAAAAATATATTATAGAAATGATAAAAATTACTGGATAAATTTATCAAAAGAAATAGAAAAATACTGTTTTGATAATAATATAAAATATAGAAATTATTTCTATCATGAAAAATTAGTAAATAAGAAAAAAGCAAATAATGGAGGAAGTAGAAATGAATGATAAATTAATTATTAAAAATGCAAAAGAGAACAATTTAAAAAATATTGATTTAGAAATACCAAGAGATAAACTTGTTGTATTTACTGGTCTTTCAGGTTCTGGCAAATCATCTCTTGCTTTCGATACTATTTATGCAGAAGGACAGAGAAGATATGTAGAATCTTTATCATCATATGCAAGACAATTTTTAGGACTTATGGAAAAGCCAGATGTAGAACTTATTGAAGGACTTTCACCAGCTATATCTATTGATCAAAAAACTACTTCTAAAAATCCTAGGTCTACAGTTGGAACAGTTACAGAAATATATGATTATTTGAGACTTCTTTATGCAAGAGTTGGTGTTCCATATTGTCCAAATTGTGGAAAAAGAATTAAAAAACAAACAATAGATGAAATAGTAGATCAAATACTAGAATATGAAGAAGGTACTAAAATACTTGTAATGGCACCAGTAATTCGTGGCAAAAAGGGAGAATATGTAAAACTTTTTGAGCAAACTTTAAAGGATGGCTTTATAAGAGTTAGAGTGGACTCAGAAGTGTATGATTTATCTGATGGAATTCCAGAGCTTGATAAACAAAAAAAGCATAATATTGAAATAATTGTAGACAGACTTGTTGTATCAAGCAATATTAGGCAAAGACTTGCAGATTCAGTAGAGCTTGCATCAAATCATGCAAATAATCTAGTACTTGTAGCAAAAGTTGGAGCAGATGAGCAACTATTTAGTCAAAATTATGCATGCCCTGATTGTGGAATAAATATAGAAGAGTTAACACCTAGAATGTTTTCATTTAATAGCCCTTTTGGTGCATGTCCTGATTGTACTGGACTTGGAGAACTTTTAAAAATAGATGTTGATAAAATTATGCCAGATAAAGAAAAAAAATTAAATGATTATATGGCTATTAGGGGATGGTCTGGCGCAGGTAGTATTGTAGATACTATAAGTAATATGTATATAACTGGTCTATGTAAGCATTATGGAATTGATCCAAATACAAAATTAAAAGATTTACCTAAAGATTTTATGAATGTATTACTTTATGGAAGTAATGGAGAAAAGATTAAATTTGAACATATAACTAAAACTTTAAAAAGAGACTTTGAGTCTGAGTTTGAGGGTGTTGTACATACTTTAGAGAGAAGATTTGCTGAAACAAAATCTGCGGGTATGAAGACTTATTATGAGCAATTTATGAGTACAAGTCATTGTGATTTATGTGATGGAGCAAGACTTAAAAGAGAAGCTTTGTCAGTAAAAATTGGTGGTTTAAATATTCATGAGTTATGTAATAGAAATGTTAAAGCTATAAAAGAGTTTATAAATCAAGTGTATGAAACTAAAATGTCACAAAAAAATAAAATGATTGCAGAACAAATTGTAAAAGAATTAAATAGTAGATTACAGTTTTTAATAGATGTTGGACTTTCATATTTAACACTTTCAAGAAGTGCAGGGACTTTGTCTGGTGGTGAGTCTCAAAGGATTAGACTTGCAACACAAATAGGCTCAGGACTTACAGGAGTATTATACATATTAGATGAGCCAAGTATTGGACTTCATCAAAGAGATAATGAAAAACTACTTAATTCTCTTAAAAAAATGAGAGATTTAGGTAATACATTAATAGTGGTTGAGCATGACGAAGATACAATGAATGAGGCAGACTATATTGTGGACATTGGACCAGGAGCTGGTGTACATGGTGGAAATGTAGTATTTTCTGGTACTCCAAAAGAAATCCTTAATTGTGAAGAATCAATTACTGGTAAATATCTAAGTGGTAAATTAAAAATAGAGGTACCTAAAAAAAGAAGAAAAGCAGAAAATGGATATATAGAAGTAAAAGGTGCAAGAGAACATAATTTAAAAAATATAAATGTAAAATTTCCAATAGGACTATTTACTTGTGTTACAGGTGTATCTGGAAGTGGTAAGTCTACACTTGTAAATGAAATATTATACAAAACTCTTGCAGGAAAAATAAATCGTGCAATTACAAAACCTGGCAAGCATCAAAAAATACTTGGAATAGAAAATATTGATAAGGTTATAAATATTGATCAGTCTCCAATTGGTAGAACTCCTAGATCAAATCCTGCTACATATACAGGAATGTTTGATGCAATAAGAGATATTTTTGCATCAACAAATGAAGCTAAACTTAGAGGTTATCAAAAGGGAAGATTTAGTTTTAATGTTCCAGGTGGTAGATGTGAGGCTTGTTCTGGTGATGGAATTATAAAAATTGAAATGCACTTTTTACCTGATGTATACGTTCCTTGTGAGATATGTAAAGGAAAAAGATATGCAAGAGAGACTTTAGAAGTAAAATATAAGGGAAAGAGTATTAGCGATGTACTTGATATGACAGTAGAAGAGGGATTAGAGTTCTTTAAAAATATTCCTACAATTAAAAATAAATTACAAACACTTATGGATGTAGGACTTGGATATATTAAGCTTGGTCAACCATCTACAACTCTATCAGGTGGAGAAGCCCAAAGAATAAAACTTGCAACAGAGCTTTCTAAAAGGGCTACTGGTAAAACAGTATATATACTAGATGAGCCAACAACTGGACTACATATGGATGATGTAGCAAAGCTTATAAAAATACTTCAAAGACTAACTGATGCAAATAATACATTAGTTGTTATTGAACATAATTTAGATGTTATAAAATCGGCAGATTATATTGTTGATTTAGGACCTGAGGGTGGAGATAATGGTGGTACAATTGTAGCTACTGGTACACCTGAAAAAATATCAAAATGTGAAGAAAGCTATACTGGTAAATTCTTAAAAAAAGTATTAAATAAATAACAAGAGGGGGTTACCCTCTTGTTTCGTATGTATTATTATAAATGTGCTTATTTAATTAGCAGCAACAACAACAAAGAACGATTATGATTAATATGATCCATATACAGCAGTTTCCACCACCAAAGATTCCATTGTTGCATCCACATCCGTTACCACATCCGCAACCATTGTTGCATCCGCATCCACAGCCACATCCGCATCTTTCATCCATCATCATATTCACCTCTCTTTTTATATTATGAACTTTCTAACTCAAAAAAAGTATCGAAGTTCAATGGTGTAGATGAATTATCTTTATTACTATTACAACCAAAAAGTATAGCTAAAAGTAAAAGTAACCATATAATTGAGTTGTCTTTGCACATATATAACACTCCTTTGAACTAGTTAACTATTTGTTAACTAATATACTATATTCCAATTTTTAATCTTTGTTACATTTGTTTTGAAAAATATTTATTAAATTTTTAAACTAAAAAGTGATATAAAAAGTTTATGAATAAATGTCAAAATAAAGTTGACATAAGTAAGAAAGAGTGATATAATGTATGCGAAACTTTTAAATGTATGCTAGTAATTTCTAGCAAAACGTCTATTATTAAATTTAAGGAGGACATGTATGGACGGAAAGATAACAGTTAGAAAGATTGCAGTAAGTATTGGTACTGTAATAGCATTTTTTATATTGCGGTATTTATTTCTGCCTGCAACATCATTTAACTATTTTGACTCTGTAGCTTTTTATGGATTTTTCCTTACACTTGCTATTGCATCTTGTTTAAGTTATCTTTTTGATGATGATAAAGGATGGATAGCTTTTGGATGGACTATATTAGCTGGTGTAGTAATTATATTTCTTATATGGGCAGTTACGTCTGTTGTTTCATGGAGCGCTTTTAGAGCAGATGACTATTATACACAGCTCGGAGAAGTAGAAAAAAAGACATATGTTGATGAAATTACACCAATTGATTTGTCACAGGTACCATATGTCGATGAAGAATATGCAAGAATTCTTGGTGAGAAGACTTTGGGTCAGGAACCTGATTTGGGCTCTAGAGTAAAAATTGGTGATTTCGCAATGCAGGAAGTCGCAGGAAAACTTGTGCTTGTTGCACCGCTTGAGCATATTTCACTTGGAAAATGGTGGAGAAATCAGGAAGGAACACCAGGATATATTGTGGTATCTGCTTCAAATTCTGAAGACATTAAACTTGTAACTGAACTTGATGGAAAACCACTTAAGATCAAATATCAGATGGGTGCTTTCTTATCAGATTACTTACCTCGCCATATCAGAAATGAAGGGTATTGGAACACTGATCTTACAGAGTATACTTTTGAGATTGATCATAGTGGAAAACCTTACTGGGTTGTTACAACTTACAAGAATACAATTGGTTTTGGTGCACCTGAAGCTACTGGAACAGTTGTTGTTGATGCACAGTCAGGAGAAACTGAGTGGTATTCTATTGAGGATACACCAGACTGGGTAGACATTATTCAGCCCAAATCTTTTATTGCAAAGCAAATTAAAGGCTGGGGCAAATATGTTCATGGTTGGCTTAATCCAGATGATAAGGACAGAGTAAAAGCAACTGATGGTATGGATACTATTTATAACGAGGGAAATTGTTATTATTACACTGGTATCACAAGCTACAGTTCAGACACTTCTACCAATGGTTTTATTCTTATTAACACAAGAACTAAAGAGGCTGTTAAGTATAACTTGGTTGGTGGACATGAGAATGCAGCTCAAGCCTCTGCTGAGGGAGAAGTACAGCATCTTGGATATACAGCAAGCTTTCCACTTCCTGTAAACTTAGATGGAGAGCCAACATATTTTATGGCTCTTAAAGATAAGGCAGGATATGTTAAGAAGTTTGCTTTTGTAAACATCAAGTATATTCAAACTGTTGCTGTTGGTGATAGTATTGGAGCTGCTAAAAATGCATATGTTGCTAAAATGAGTGCAAGCGGAAATAACATGGCATTCACAGACGATGCATTTGCTTCTGAAAAAGAAGGTACTATTGCAAGAATTGCATTTACAATGCTTGATGGTGGATCAACAGTATATATGTTTACACTTGAGGGCGAAAATGTAATTTACCAGATTTCACCAAATCTTTCAACTGAAGTAATTCTTACAGAAGCAGGGGACAAAATCAAATTTGAGTGTGTTGATGACCAAAATGGGAACATCACGGTAACTAAATTTGAAAATCCAGCAGTATATGTAAGAAGAAGTGAGGCTCAAGAGAAGGTCGACGAGGAGGCTGCAAAAGTTACCAATGATCAGAATAAGGTAATTGATGTTAATCCTGAAGAAGATCAGAAAAAGTGGGACAGCTTAACCGACGAGGAGAAAGCAAAACTGCTTGAGGGTCTTGGAGAGTAAGAAACATGGAGAGGAGAACGGTATGTTCTCCTCTCAAAATATTTAAAAAAGTTTTAAGATGTGTAATTTCTTAAACTTTTTTCTTTTTCTATTTATTGATTATGTATACTATATATGGTATAATATTTATATAGTTTAAGGAGAAAATTTATGAAAAATAAACTTTTTAATGTTATATTTCCAATATGGTTTTTAATTATATTTCCGATGTCTTGGATAATTGTACTACCAGCAAATTATATTATAGATTCAGTAATATTTTTATGCTCAATAAAAATACTTAAAATTTCTAATATAAAAGAGATGTATAAAAAATGTATTTTAAAAATATGGATAGTAGGTTTTGTTGCAGATATTATTGGTAGTGTTATATTATTAATACCACAGTTATTACCACAAAATGAGATTTTTGAAGATATAATAAGAGCAAGTATTGCAAATCCTTTTGATAATATAACAGGATTTTTATTTGTTACATTTGCTTTTTTGTTATCAGCTGTAGTAATATATTTTCTAAACTTAAAATATACATTTAAAAAGGTTGATGTAGATAATAAAATAAAGGTAAAAATTGCAGTAATTCTAGCAGCTTTTACAGCTCCATATTTTTTCTTTTACCCAACTAATCCTAATTTTTTAAAATCTGAGGTAAATAGAGTAGAAGAACATATTATATGTGAGTATATTGATATGGAAAATATTTAGAGGTAAAATAATGAATAAAAATGATAGATATGATTTAGAAATAATAGATAGTGGTATGAATTTTGAAGGAATTGCAAAGTATGATAATCAAGTAGTATTTATACCAGAGGCACTAAAAGGAGAGATTATAGATACTAAAATTATTAAGAAAAATAAGTCGTATAGTATTGGTAAAATTGAAAATATAAAGAAAAAAAGTATTTCAAGATGTGAGCCTTTTTGTGAAGTGTTTAAAAGATGTGGTGGATGTAGTAGTCAGCATATTGATTATAATGAGCAGTTAAAACTTAAAAAAGAAATTGTAGAAAATTCAGTAAAAAAACAAAATATATGTGTAGAAAAAATAAATAATACTATTGGTATGGGAATTCCAATGTATTATAGGAATAAGGGACAATATCCAGTAAGAAGAGATAAAAACAATATTACTAAAATAGGATTTTATTCAAAAAGAAGTCATGATATAGTTGAAAATAAAATTTGCTATATTCAAGATAATGTTATAGATAGTGTAGCAAAAGCTACATTTGATATTTTATTAGAATATGGATTTATTGGATATAGTGATATAGAAAAAAATGGAGATATTAGACATATTATAATTAGACGCTCAAAAAATACAGATGAGATTATGGTAATAATTGTTGTAAATAACAAAGAGACTTTTAATTCAAAGAAATTTGTAAATATTGCCAAAAGGCTTAAAAGTAAATTTGATGATATAAAAAGTATATATTTAAATTTAAATAGTAGTAATACAAATGAAATTTTAGGGAAAGAAGAAAAAGTTATATTTGGAGAAAAATATATTTTTGACTTTATTGGAAATTATAAATATGCTATAAGTTCAAAATCTTTTTTTCAAGTAAATACAATGCAAGCTGAAGTATTATATGAGACTTTAAAACATGAGCTAGATTTAGATAAAGATGATATATTATTTGATTTATATAGTGGTGTTGGATCAATTGGTATATTTTTAAGTGATAGTGTATCAAAAGTTTATGGTATAGAAATTGAAAAACAAGCAGTGGAAATGGCAAATATAAACTTAAAGCAAAATAGTGTATTAAATGCAGAATATATCGCAGGGAGTGTTGAAGACAAAATAGTTGAGTTTAAGAAAAGAAAAATAGTACCAGATGTAATTGTTGTAGATCCACCAAGAAGAGGGCTTGATGATGTAAGTATAAACTATATCATAGATTTTAAACCTAAAAAGATAGGGTATGTTAGTTGTGATTTTAAAACACTTGCAAGAGATCTTAAAATGTTATCTGAAAAATATGATATATTAAGTATTACACCAGTTGATATGTTTCCACAGACCAGTAGTATAGAGTGTGTAGCAGTGCTACAACTAAAACGATACATGTAATACTTGATTTTGATATATTTTCAAAGATTATAGCTTTTGAATAAAAGTCAGATTTTGGAAAGAAAAACATCGAAATTTAGGTGTGAAAGTTAAAGTAGTTGCTTAAGTGATAAGTGGAAACACATAAACTGATTTTTATAAATTAAAGCGAAGATTTCGAAATACTGGAAAGCTTGCAATTGTATATATGGTAAGCATAATAGATATAGGTTGTGTTGATTAGTAGATATAAGGCAAATATAGGTATTTAAAAAGTAAGAAAAAATTTATTAAAATTAGTTATAAAGAATCTTTATTAAATGGGTGTCAGTAGATATGTGCTGATGTCTATTTTTTGACTTATAAATTTATGTAGGTCAAAAATATTGAAAAATTAGCCCTATACATTTGTAATTCAATTCTAATCTACAATAAAAATAATATCAAGAGTAAATAAACTTACTATCATTCGCTCTTGACATTATTTCTATTGGAGATTTTGTAGCAATTAAGCAAATGTAAGGATAAATATGTTTACAAATATTGGCAAAACACTATGAAAAATTGTTAATTTGTGATATAAATTAGGAAGAAAGATTAAAAAATATAATTGTTTAAAGTAGGAGTAAGAAATGAAAAGAGATAACATAGTAAGTAATATAGAGGAAAAAGACCTAGAACAATTACAACAAATATTAAAGAGTGTTTTTAATAATAATATAAGCTATGAAAAAATTAAAAATTTATATGAAATGACTAAAGATAATAAAGATATTCATATATTAGGCTATTATATAAATGATAATTTAGTAGGAACAGTAACTTTAAATATCTTAACTTTGCCATCAGGAAAAGATGCAACTATATGGGATTTAGCAATAAGAGAAGAATATAGAAGATTAGGAATTGCAACAAAACTAATGAATAAAGCAGAAGAAATAGCAAAACAAGAAGATATCTCAAGAATATGGTTATTTAGTGGATTTCATAGAAAATGTGCACATGAATTATATAGAAAACTAGGATATGATGAAAATAGAGATAAAGCGTTTGTAAAACAAATATAATAAAAAGTAAGGAGAATGTAATTAATTGAAAATAGGAATAGATATATATCATACAATGGCAGATACATTTGACTATTTAATACCATATATAGCAGAATTTTTTGATGTAGATATAAAATATTTGAAAGATAATAATATTTCATATAGTAATTTACCAAAGGAAATGAAAGAGCGAGAACTTGAATTTGTAAGAAAATATTATGATAAAGTTATATTCATAACATGAATGGAGAAAAATTCACGAAAATTATAGAGAAAATAAAAATTTATTTTGAGAGGAGTAAAAATATGAAAAATATATTAATTATTGGTCCACCTAGGGTTGGCAAATCAACTTTAGCATCACTTTTATGTAAAAAATATAACTTTAATTATATTAGTGGAGATAGTATTAGAAATGCCTTTATAAATATATATCCAGAACTAGGTTATTCTACAAAAAATACTATTGAAAAAATAGAATTTTGCAAATTTATAAGGTGGATAAGTGATGAAAATAATATTCATTTAAAAAGAAATATCTATTATGTAATAGATTCAGCTGATATTTCTATTGAGAATGTAAAAAAGTTTTTAAAGATTTTTTGATTATTGGAATAGGTTGTAAAGATATTAGTCCAAATAAACAATTAGAAAATATAAAGGCTCATGACACTAAACTAGATTGGACATATGGATATAGTGATGAAGAATTATTAGAAATTATCAATACTACCATATCCAAAAGTAAATTATTATATAATCAATGTAGTTTAAATAATATTCCATATTTTGATACTTCTATAGATAGAAATAAGACTTATAATGAAATTTATGAGTTTATAGAAAGAAGTGAAAATAATAATGAGTAAAATATTTTTATTTGATTTAGGGAATGTATTAGCCTATCCGATTGATAATAAAGTTTTGTATAATAAATTAAATTGTAAGATTTCATATAAAGATTTTGAAGAATACTGGCTATGTAATGACCTCATAATAAAATCTCATATGGGATTAGTATCTGATGATGTGTCTATAAGAGAATTATTAAAATATTGTAAAAGTAATTTATCTATTAAAGACTTTTATAAAATATATAATGATTTAGATGCGACCTTTTTTTCTGATACATTAGAGATAATAAAACAACTAAAAGAAAAAGGATATAAAGTTGGATTGCTTTCAAATTTGAGACTTATAGATTACAATAGATATAATAACAAAATAGAAAAAATTAAGTTTGATTATATTTTTTTATCGTATGAGATGAAATGCCTTAAACCAAATGATGAAATATACAAAAAAGTCATTAATGATTGTAATTGTAATCCAAATGATATAGTTTTCTTTGATGATAATGATAAAAACGTTATAGCAGCAAAGAATAATGGAATTAATTGTTATAAAGTTACAGGTAATAATATAAAGAATATATTTAAATTATATTTTGCTAATATTTAATAAAATGTAAATAATAATTGTTTAGTTTGGTTACTATCAGCAATAAGGTTGAATTAGAGGTTATAAAAGAAATTAAATCCTCTACATAATAGTAAAATGCATTCTAAAATCAAGTTAAGGTTGTACTATTCTTCTATACTTGCATTGCAACAAGAACCGTGATAAAATAATATTGATAAAAAATGGAGTGGGAAAGAGATATTTATAGAACAAATTGTATAAAATAATAAAATTAAGGAAAAAATAGTATGAATATTTATGTAGAGTTAAATAAAATAATAGATTATATAGAAGAAAATTTAGAAAATAAAATAGATTATGGTAAGCTTGCAAACATGATAGGTGTAAATGAATATACATTCCAAAAAATATTTTCACTTATTGCAGGTATTTCTATATCAGAATATATTAGAAATAGAAGAATGTCAAATTCTGGACAAGATATATTACTTTCAAATTGTAAGGTTATTGATATAGCTTTAAAATATCAATATAATAATGCTACTTCTTTTTCTAGAGCGTTTGAAAAGTTTCATGGTATAAAGCCAAGTGAGGTAAGAAAAAGACAAAATAATTTGAAACTTTATTCCAAACTACATTTTAATGAAATATGTGATAGTAGTAAAAATATAAATTATGATATTGTTGAAATTGATAGTATGACTTTATATGGTAATTATGTAATTACAACAAATGAAAAAGTAGGAAGAGATGCACCAAACTTTTATAAAAAGATGTCTAAAATATATGGTGAGCCAAAATATGGTATGGTAGAATACTATGCAAAAGATAGAATTAGAGTAAAATCATATTGGATATTATATGATGAAAATAAAAAAGGATTAATAAAAATTAAAATTCCAAAAAGTAGATGGATATTAATTAGAATACTATCACAAGAGGCAAAAGATATTCAAGAAGCATCTACAACATTTTATAATAATTTTCTACCAAGTTGTAAGTATAATTTTAGGGATTTACCTGAGATAGAATATTATCATGATGATATAACAGATTTTTTAATTCCAATAGAGGACTGACTTTTTTTGTAATGAAAAAGTCAGTTTTTATACGTATAAATTTGATATAATATTTATAATTTAAAATGGTGATTGAAATGAATAAAAATGTTTTTGAAATATATCTTACTTCACCATATGTAAGAGGTGAAGAGTGGTTAAGATTTATATACAAAATATCAAAAATAAATGGAATATTTAGATACTGGAATTTATGGATATGTTTTGAGAAAAGTTATATAAAATATTATATAGAAACAGATAGAATACTTCCACCAATAGTAGGAGAGATAGGACAGTTTCTAATAAAGAGGACAGATATTTCTCTAAGAAGCAAAACATCACTTAGTATGCCATATGTATTAACTAAAAATTATAAAACACTACTTGATTTATACGATAGATTTGATGCTAAAAACTCACAAAAAGTAAAAAGTGTAAAAATTACTTTTTTTCCATATAAATGTGATAACTATTTATCAACTACTCATTTATATTTAGAAGATGATTTTGGTAATGTTATAGATAAAAAAGTTTTTTTAAATAGTGAAATATATAATTTTATAAGTCTTGATTTTAGTACACATATAAGATTTTTATATAGTAAAAATGAAGCAAAGTATTTAAATCCAAAAAAGATAATAAATTTACTTAGTAGTGATAAAAATAATGCAATACTTAGAGCTGATGTTTTTCCATATTTGCAAGATGAACTTTATCTAAATTACACAAATTATGATTTTGCTACTCATTCTCTAGTAGTGGGGGCTAGTGGCACTGGGAAGACTAAACTTATTAGCTCTATGATTAAGAATATGTCATATAATACTCAAAATAAGTTAAATTATAAAATAGTCGTAATTGATCCACATGACTCAATAAAAGAAGATATTGGTGGTCTAGAGGAGAGTTGTGTGATAGATTTTAAGACTAGTGATAAGAGTGTAAATTTATTTGTAAATTCTACGTCTGATATACTTGCAACAACAGAGTCTATAATTTCAATACTTAAAAATATAATCGCAGATAGATATAATTCAAAGCTTGAAAGAGTGCTTAGATATAGTATTCATTTGTTACTAGAAAACAAAGAATTTAGTCTTGTAACTTTAAGGAAATTACTTACTGAGATAGAGTATAGAAATAAAGTTATAAGAGAGGTTGAAGATTTTATTGCACCTAATGTAATAGAGTTTTTTAGAGTAGATTTTAGTGAGCTTAAAAATAAATCATATCAAGAAGCTATTTCACCTATAATCTCTTTTATAGATGAAATGGAAATGTTACCTGCTCTAAATTCTACTGATGGAATAAGTACTATTGAAGATAAAATAAGAAAAAATTTTGTGACAATTTTATCTCTTGATCAAATGAGTCTAGGATTAAATATTACTAAGACTATAGCAGGATTTGCAATGCAACAACTTTTACAACTAGTTCAGTCACATAGTTTTTATGAACATATTATATTAGTTGTAGATGAGGTTGCCGTAATTGAAAATCCAATACTTAATAGATTTTTAGCAGAGGCTAGAAAGTATAATTTATCTTTAATTTTAGCTAGTCAATATTTTGAACAGATAAGTGAAGAACTTCAAAAATCTATTTTTACTAATGTAATAAATTATTTTATATTTAGAATTTCTAGAATGGATGCTATAAAACTTGAGAGAAATATACAAATGGAGCTTGCAGTAAACGATACTACTGCTATGAGAGTTAAGATGTTTTCAGAGTTAAATAATAGAGAATGCATTGTAAGGATTGGTAGTGGTGGTAAGATGTTTTCTGCTTTTAAAGGAAAAACACTAGATTTTATACCTGTTCCATATATAGAAAAAGATATAGTAGAAAAAAAGTTTAAAGAAAACAAAAATATAGAAAAAAAGAAATCTTTTAGTATAAATACAAATAGTTCTCTAAAAGATATAATGTCTAAACAATCTACATCAAGAAAGAAGGTGAATTTCATAAATGAAGGATAAGGAATGCATGCAAGTGCTAGATGATATATTTATGGAAATATTTAGTAAGAAGTGTACTTTAAATTTAGATCAAGTATTATCTGAATTTGCTTTTGATGTAAGGCTTCCAAATAAAGTAATAGATGCAGTGGACTCAAAGGATACATGGGCATCATCTATTAATTCAAATAAATATATAAGTCAAACTAATATGGAAAAATATGATGAGTATAAAGGTTGGATGAGAGAAAAAGAAGAAATATCTTCACTAGACGATATTTTAAATCTTTGGAATGTAATAAATTATACTACTACAGAAAGAGTTTATGATAGTGATAATGTATCTAAAAGTGACACTATTTATGGCTGTGAGAATGTGTATAGGAGTCAAGACTGTAGAAGATGTAAAAATGTAGTATTTTCTGATGGTTGTGCAAATTCTGAATATATTCTTGCGTGTCAAAGAAGTGCCAATTTAAATTATTGTATTAAAGTAGATGATTCTTCTGATTGTTCTAATTGCTATAGTGTTGTGTGTGCAGGAAAAATTAGTAATTCTTTTTTTATACAAGATGCAAATTCTCTACATGAATGTATGTTTTGTTCACATATTTCAAATCGCAGATATTGTATAGCAAATATGCAATTTGAAAAAGATGAGTACATGGAAATAAAAGAACAAGTTATAAAATGGTTAATAGAACAGTTTAAAAATAATGAATAGAATATATGGAACTTTAAAAATAGCCCTATAGGTTTTTTATACACTTTTTGTGTGTTATCCTGTAAGGTACATTTTATTTTTTATAATCTCTTATTTTTTTAGATTCTAAAAAAAATATAAATATATGTATATTAGAAAATAATGCTGAAGTCATTTATGCATTCCAATAAATATTTCACAGTATAAGAAAACAAAAATTTTTATTTTATACTTGAAAAAAATTTAGAAAAATGCTAAGATAAATATGTAATCAAGTAAAAAAAGAAAGGAAAATGATTATGGTAACTAAAATGAGCACAAGTATGAATGAACTACACACACACACACACACAACTAAGTTTTAAAAACACAAGAAAATATGAAATAACAAGGGGAGATTCTGCCTTAAAATATATAGACTGATACTAGATAATGGTACCAGTTATTTTTGCGTGTAAAAACAAGTACAATAGGTCATGTTAACAAGTATAATAAGTCATTCAATATTTTTAAAAAATAGTATATTATATAAAAATAGGAGAAAAATAAAGAATAGGAGGCAAATAGATATATGGAAGAAATGAATAAAAATAATAGCAAAATAGATAAGAAAAAAAAGAGAAAAAAGAACAAAATAAAGAGGCAAATATCAATATTTACAATGATGCTTTGGGTGTTTTTAATAAGTGTAATGATAACGATAACAGTAAATAGTACAAAAAAGACAAATGCATTAGAGGTAGAAGATGAAAATTGGAATATACAGCTAGTAATGTATGATAGAAGTAGTGATACACCAAATCAAGCAATAACAGAATTTACATGGAATGCAGAAAGGAGTTTAAGAAATCAGCAACTATGCATGCAAATAAACTATGCATGCACAACAAATAAGGGATATCAATCAGGAGAAATAGAAATAACAATACCAGGTTTTGGAAATAGTGGAAGTGAGTCACATAGAAGTTATTATCCTAATGTAACTATAGCTGCAGATAAAGTAAGTGATAATAATAAAAAGTATGATTGGAGTTATAGCTATGATAACGAAAATAACTTATATACATTTATAAATAATGGAATAATAGAAGAAAATGAGCATTTTGAGGGAACAATACAAATCGTATATGACTTGGAACCTATATTTAAAATAAAAACAGATTTAGAGTTTAGTGCAAAGATAAAAGAGAATAAAGAAAATCTAGATGAAATAATAGCAAAAGAATCAAATATATGTAATTTTCATTATACATCAATAAAAACTACATATATCTTAACAAAAAAAGCAGCAGCTGCTCCAAAGATAGATTATACCAAAATAGAAGAAATATTAGATGATTATTATTGGGTAAAATATAATTTTGAGTTTATAAGTAGTATTTTAGGAATAATACAAGCATATGGAGATGATAATAAAACATTTGGAGAGAATAATAAATCAAATTGTATAAAGGATACATTACCAGAGGGATGTGTTCTTTATGATAATGAATTAAATAGGATTTATCCTAAAGAAGATAATACCTATTATTATTTAAAATGTAGAACAGATTACTATGTTGGGTATCCTAAAGATAAATATAATGAAAATGATAATATAACTAATACTGCAGAGTTATGGGGAAGATATGAAGATGAAGAAGAAAAACAAAAGCTTGCTGAAGCAAATATAAGTATAGATTTAAAAGATCACGATTTTGAATATAAAGGATCATTATATAGTATGTCAAAATATAATAGTGGTAGTGCTGTTGATAAGTATATAAGTAAAATAAAAAGTAATAATGGAGAAACAATGTCATGGTATTTAGATCCAAGAGTTTTCTATACAGATAATAAAATGGATGTAGAGATAGGAGATGATTTGTTATATATAACAAGAGAGAATGGCGAAGTAACAAAATTAAATGATGATGAATATAATTTTACACAAATAGATATGCCAATATTTTATACATATAATAAGTATACTGGAACTAAAGGAGATAAATTGGTAGGATATAAATATGAAATAGAAGTAAGATATAAAAATACCAGTGAATATGTAATATATAGAAAAGGAACAATAGGAAGAGAAACTATAAAATTTGATAGTAAAGATATAGTAGGATTAAAAATAACAATAAAAGATTTAGATAAAACATTATATACTACTAATGATTATAAGGATTGTATATCAGTACAAACTAATATACATACACAAGATAGTAATATTGGTAAATTGTACAATTTTGCCTATTATAATGTGTATAAAAGAGATGAAGATGGGAATAAAACACTTGTAAATGGTGTGACAGGTGAAAATTATAGTGCATTTTCCAAACAATTAAAAGTAGATGAAAATGATATTGGGGTATATGGAATGTATTTGCCTAGGAGAAGTGCTGAATATAGAATAGTAAATGGATATCCATTTAGATTGTCTACAGAAAAGGAAAAGTTAGAAAGTAGCAATAATGTTCAAGAAAGAAAATATGAAATAAATTATACATTAAGTAGTTTGTTAACAGAATTAAAATATTATAATATTGATAAAGATGTAATAATAAAACAATATGATATATTACCAAGTGGAATGAATCTTGTAAGTAGCGAAAATGATATAATAGAGAGTATAACATCAAATTTACCATATGAAAAATTAAAATTAAAAAATGGCACATTATTCAATACAAAAGAAGAATTTGAAAGTTATATAAAAGGAAATACAATAGTGGATATAGATTATAATTATAGAGAAAGTGGAAGAACTAAAATAAGTATAATATATAATTTAAATGAAATAGATTGGAGCTATTATTTAGAAAATAGTTTTACTCTTAATGGTTTTTATGGGATGTTATTAGTTTTAAAAACAGAAATACCATATGATAGTATATTAGAATATGGAACAAGATATGAGAATTATACATATGCTATGTGGAATAATCAAGAATATAGTTATTATTATCGTAATTATAGTGTAGATGATGGTAGATATGATCCACTAGCAAGTGATATAGATGAAGATGGAGATACAACAGAAAAGGTTTCATATGCATTAGATACTTTAAACATAACGCATGCCGTATCATCACAACAAGCAGTAATAAAACAAGTAAGAACTGATCTTACAAAAGGAAAATTTATTGAAGGAACAGTAGAAGCAACTGCTAGAAGTGAGTATACATATAAACTAAGGGTTACAACGGGTGCAAATAGTCTAAAAGATCTTATTATTTATGATACACTAGAAACAATTTATGATGAAAGTGGTAATAATATAAGTAATGGATGGAATGGTAAATTTTTAGGAGTAGATACATCATATGCTATGTCTAAAGGATATGCACCTAAAGTATATTATTCAGTGGAAAAGAACCCTGGAAAACTAACAGAAGTACCAGAAAAATGGATAGAGCTAACAGATGAAGTAGATAAGACAACAGTAAAATCAATATGTGTAGATTTAAGATATATGTCAGATGGAACAGAGATGGAACTTTCTGGAAACAATGTAGTATTTGTATTAATAAATATGCAAGCACCAGAAGATGATACACTACTTACATCAGCAAATAATATGTTTAGTACAAATTGGAGAGCAATAGATCCACTAGGAACAGTTATAGATAATATAGAGGGAATATATTCAAATGAGGTAAATGTAGAAATACACAAAGAAGATATAAGAACTAATATAAGTGGAGCAAAGACATGGGAGGATGAGAATAACAAATATAATTTAAGACCAGAAAATATAACAGTAAAATTATTACAAGATGGTAGAGAATATGAAACAAAAGAGGTTACAGAGACTGATAATTGGCAATATACATTTGAAAATGTACCAGTATATGCAAGCAATACAAGAGAATATGAATATGAAATAATAGAAGATGAGGTAACAAATTATAAAACAACATATGATGGATATAATATAACAAATAGTATAAAACTAAAAGATATAGAAGTAGAAAAGATATGGGAAGATAATAACAATGAAGCAGGAAAGAGACCAAGTAGTATAATTTTGCAAATATTTGACACAGATAAACTAATAAAAGAAGCAGAAGTAAATGAAGAAAGTGAATGGAAACATAAATTTACCAATTTACCAAAATATAGAGATGATGGAAGTGAAATAAAATATAGAGTAGATGAAAAAAGTTTTGCAACAGATAAATTTTATACAAAAGAAATAGTAGAAAATGTAATAACAAATAGATTTACAGTACCAGAGGATACAATAGAGTTTTATGCACTTAAAATATGGGATGACAATAATGATGAGGCAGGAAAAAGGCCAGGAGCATTAGACCTAAAAATAATTAACTCTAAAGGAAAAGTAGTTATTTCTAGTGGTTTAATGTTTCCTACATGGACAGAAAAATATAAATTACCAAAATATGATGAATTTGGTAATGAAGAATGGTATTATGTGGAAGAAAAACTTTATACTGATCTTTATTATCAGTCAAATGTAAGTGGGGGAACAATAACAAATAGTTTCAGTGTACCAAGTGATAAAACGTTAAGAATAAAGGTAAAAAAAGTATGGGATGATAATGAAAATGTAGCGGGAAAAAGGCCAGAAAGTATAAAATTGCAAATAAAAGATGGAGAAAGAGTAGTACAAGAAGTAGTAGTAAATGAAGAAAAGAATTGGGAGCGTTTGGTTGAAGTACCTGTATATGATAGTTTAGGTAATGAGATAACATATACAGTAGATGAAGAATATACAAATAAATTCTATATAAAGGAAATAGTAGGAAACACTATAACAAATAGATTTGCAGTACCAGAAGATAAAATAAAAGTAGTAGGAACAAAAATATGGGAAGATAGTGAAGATTTTGCTAAAAAGAGACCAGATAGTGTAACACTACAAGTAATAGCAAATGAAGAAGTAATAACAGAACATGAAGTAAATGAAGCAAATAATTGGAGCTATGAGTTTGAACTTGCAAAATATGATGAGCTAGGAAATGAAATTAAGTATCATATAGATGAAAGAGATGTTGGTAGTAAATTCTATGAAAAGGAACTTACAAATGAAACAACAGTAACAAATAAATTTAAAGTACCAGATGAGATGATAAACTTGGAAGTAATGAAAATATGGGATGACAATGAAAATGAAGCAGGAAAAAGGCCAGAAAGTATAACATTACAAATAAAAAATAATGGAGTAGTAGTAGCAGAACAAATAGTGGGTGATGAGAATAACTGGAAACATACATTTAATTTACCAAAATATAATGAAACAGGAGATGTAATAGAATATACAGTAGATGAGAAAGAATTCGATAGTGAAGTAAGTAAATACTATGTAAAAAATATAGTTGGAAATGTTATAACAAATAAATTTGTAGTACCAGAAGATAGAGTAAAAATCATGGGTACAAAAGTATGGCAAGACACAGGAAATGCAGGTGGAAAAAGAGATACAAACGTTATTTTACAATTAAAATCAAAAGATAACATTATATCAGAAGCAGAAGTAAGTGATAAGAACAATTGGAGCTATGAATTTGAAGCACCTAAATATGATGAGTTAGGTAATGAAATAGAGTATTACATAGATGAAAGATATAGTGATAATAAATTCTATAAAAAAATACTTACAGATAAAAATACAGTAACAAATGAGTTTGTAGTACCAGAAGAAGTAGTACTTGTAAAAGCAGTAAAAAAATGGGAAGATAAAAATGATGAGTACTCAAAACGTCCAGAAAGTGTAGTATTACAAGTATATGATAAAGATAAACTTATTGCAGAAGAAAAAGTATCAGAGAATAACAATTGGTCATATGAATTTAAACTACCAAAATATGATGAGTATGGAGATGAGATTAAGTATACAGTAGATGAGAAAGAAACATCTAAATATTATGAAAAAGTAGTTGAAGGAAATGTAGTAATAAATAGATGTGTATATGAACCAGTAGTAGATACAAGTGATATGAATGTATTTTTATATATTTGTACATTTATAGTAGCAATAGTTGGAATAATTGTTGGAATAGTTTTTGTAAGAAAAAATAATATAAGTAAAAAGAGTAAATAACTTTAATAAAATTAATGAGTATATGTAGAGTTTCTAGGTATGCTCATTTTACTTTTATTTTATATATTAAAATTTACTAACTACTTGAAAAATATATAAAAAAAATATACAATATATTCAGGTGATATAATGAAAAAATTAGCTTTAAATTGTGGTATTACCCTAACAGTGCTTATGATTACAATAGTTATAATGGTAATACTTTCATCTACAATAATTATAAATGTTGGAAGTGCTATAACAGATACAAGAAAAACTACTTTTGCAAGTGATTTGAAAGTAGTAGAAGATGCAGTATCTGTTTATTATATACAAAATGGTAAATTTCCATCAGATGAGGGAGTAATGTCAGAAAAAGAGATACTTACCTTATCTGGTAGTAGTAATATAAATTATTTAAGAGAAGAATTTGTATTAAATGGCGATGATAATGAAAATTTAGATATGGGATCTTTTTATAAAATAGATTTATCTAAATTAGATATTGAAAATTCAAGTAAGGGATTGGGAGAAGGAAATGATGTATATGTTGCATCTTCTAATTCACTTAAAGTATACTATCTTGCTGGAATAAGTGCAGATAATACAAAATATTTTTCTCTTGTAAGACTTACAAATCTAAATCGTATAGAAGATAGTGTGAGTCCTAATAATGATGAAAATGTAGAAGTTAAAACTGTATCAGGTGTTACTGTAAAAAAACAAATTAGAACATGGACAAATGATGCTAAAATTTTAATACAATCAAATATTGCAAGTGATGAGAGTATGTATCTATCTATTGCAGGAGGAGATAAAAAAAGAATTGAGACTGCCCTTGGGTATAATACACTATCTTTTGGAAGTTTAGAAGATATAAAAAACAGAAAAGCAAATTTAAAGGCAGATATTTTATCAAGTGATATAGAGTATTTTAATGGTCTTCCTCAAAGTGATAAGTATATATCAATTATAAAAGAAAAAAGTGGTGAAACAGTATCAAATGTAAAAATAGATTTATCAAATTATGAAAATAATCCACCTATAATTTCTAATATTTTAAGTAGAGAGATAGATGATGTAAATATTATTGAATTTAATGTAGAAGACAGTATTAGTGGAATTAATAATGTATATTATGAGTATTTAGAATGCTATAATGATAAAATGGAGAAGAAAAGTTACTTTATAGATGTATATGACTATGATTTCTCATATATGAGAACAAGGGCTAAAAAAACTAATATATCAGATAATGGAGTATATCAAATAAAAGTTCCTAAAAATGTTACTAAAATACAAATAACAGCAGTAGATAACGCAGGAAATTTTGTTAGTGTAAAAAGTGATGTTACAAATGATATATATGCTACAGTTTTAGGTAAAAATATTTCAAATAAAAATGTTAGTTTAAAACTTGCTATATTATCAAATAAAGAAGTAGAGAGCGTTAAGACATATATTAGTACAAACGGTGTTGACTTTGAAGATGAAAAAAATATAGAACTTTTAAATGAGGATGATAAAATTATTGGAAATGTATTATATAGTAATGTTTTAGTAATTAAAGAAGATATATATGTAAAAATAGTAGTAAAAAGTAGTGATATGTCAGAATATATAAGGATTGTTAATTTAAAAGATATAGAAAGTATTGAAGATATAAGTTAAAAAAGGAGATTTTAAAATGGCAAATAAATGGACAATAGAACAACAAATGGCAATAGATAAGAAAAATGCAAATATACTTGTATCAGCATCTGCTGGAAGTGGTAAAACTGCCGTTTTAGTTGAACGTGTTATAAAAAGAGTTATAGAAGATGCTATAAATATTGATGAATTACTTGTAGTTACTTTTACTAATGCATCAGCTATTGAATTAAAAGAAAGACTACTTCTTGCAATATATAAGGAATTGTCTAAAAATCCTAAAAATATATTTTTAAAGAAACAATTAGATTATATAAATAGAGCAAGTATAACAACAATTCATGCGTTTTGTTTAGAGCTTATTAGATCTAACTTTCATATATTAAATATTGATCCAAACTTTAGAATATGTGATGAGTCAGAAAGTAGTTTAATTAAGAACAAAATAATGGATGATATATTAGAGGGAGAATATGAAAACTATTCAAGTGTAGAAGATGCATCATCAAAGTTATACAAAGTACTTGAATTATTTAATGGAAAAGATGAAAACTTAGTTAGTAGTTTGTTTAAAATATATTCATATATTCAAAGTTTTGCATATCCACTTAAATGGTTAAAGTCAGAAATAGAAAAGTATAACATAGATACTAGTAAAGACTTGTATGATACAGAATTTGGACATGAAATATATGAAGATGCAATATCAGAACTTAAAATAGTACAAAAAAGAGGAAATGAATTATATGATGAAATCTGTAAGAGTGAAGGCTTTGAAAAGTTTGCTATATGTATAGATGAGGACTTAAGTAAAATAAAATATGTAATTTCATCTTGTAATAATTCATGGGATAAATTATATGAACTATTAAATGGTATAACCTTTGGTAGACTCCCTATATATAAAGGTGAAAACATATTTTTAAAAGAAAAAATTGTATCTTTTAGAAATGATGTATTAAAAAAGACAGTTGAAACTTTAAGAAAAAGTATATATTCAATTAGTAGTAATATATTAAAAGATAATAAGATAGCCTATGAATATATAAGTTATTTATATGAATTTTTAGAAAAATTCGATACAGAATATACTATGCAAAAAAGAAAAGCTGGACTAGTTGATTTTAGTGATATAGAACATTTAGCACTAAAACTTTTAATGAGGAAAAATGATGATGGAGTATTTGAAAGTACTGAAGTAGCACAAAGGATTCAAAAGAAATTTAAGGAAGTATATACAGATGAATATCAAGATACAAGTTTTGTACAAGAAGCAATTTTAGAGGCTGTGTCTGGATCTAAAAATAGATTTATGGTTGGAGATATTAAACAAAGTATATATAGATTTAGACAAGCAATGCCAGATATATTTAATAATAAGTATAACGAATATGATTTAGTTGATTTAGAAAATAATGATGATAGTAAATTTACAAATACAAAAATAGTACTTGCTAAAAATTTTAGAAGTAGAAAAAATGTAATAGATAGTATAAACTATATTTTTGAAAAGATAATGAGTAAAGAAAATGGAGAATGTAATTACTCAGATGTAGAAACTCTAAAGTTTGGTGCTACTAAGTATGAAGATGCAGAAAATGTAAATTATAACACAGAAATAAATGTTGTAAATTTAAAAAAAGAAGAAGGAAAAATGGTCTATTTCAAAGATAGAGAAGATATAGAAGAAAGTGAGGCCTCAGAATATATTAGCGAGCTTAAAGATTTTGAAATAGAGGCTTTTTGTATTGCAAGTAGAATAAAGAAAATAATAAATGAATTTAGTGTATATGATATAAAAGAAGATAAGTTTAGAAGGGCAGAGTATAGAGATATTGTGATTTTGCTTAGAGGAATAAAAGATAAAGGAGAAATACTTTCTAAAACTTTAAAATCACAAGATATACCAGTATTTTCAGATGCTAGTAGTAGTTTGTTTGATGGAGATGAGATAAAACTTGTTTTATCTTTTTTAAGAATATTAGATAATCCATATCAAGATATATATATGGTTAGTGTAATGTTTAGTATAATAGGTAACTTTACTCTTGATGATTTAGTATATTTAAAAAATCATGATAAATCAAAAAATATGTATGACAATCTATTGGATATAGAAAAGGAACTTTTAGAAAAAGATAAAAAAGATGATTACGAAGAATACATTTTAGATAAAATTACAAAGTTTATAAATCTTTTAGATAAATTTACGAAGTATTCTAAAATAGTAAATGTAGATGATTTGCTTATCAAAATATATAAAGATACAAATATGTATTATCAATTTTCATTAGAGGAACTTTCAAGTTCTAAGAAAGCAAATCTTGATATGTTAATTGAACTTGCAAAGTCATATGTTACAAATGGTAATAAAACACTTAGTTCATACATATCATATGTAGATAATCTAAAAGATAAGGCAGACAGTTCTATATCTGCTGCCAAAATTATTGGAGAAAATGAAAATGTTGTAAGAATTATGACTATACATAAATCAAAAGGACTTGAATTTCCAGTAGTAATTCTTGCTGATACTATGAGAAAATATAATATGATGGATACATCTTCATCTGTTACTACACATCATAGACTTGGTATTGGCATAAATATAGTAAAAGAAGAGTTAGGTATTACATATCCATCAGTAATAAAACAGGCAATTAAAAGCGCTGTTATAAAAGAAACAAAATCAGAAGAGTTAAGAATGTTATATGTTGCTCTTACTCGTGCTAAGGAGAAATTAATAATTTTTGCTACAACTAAAGACTATGATAAATTAAGAGATAATTTATTTGTTATAAAAAAGGAAAATAAAATAGAAGATGTACTAGTTGCTAAAAATAGTAGATATTTTGAGAATATTTTGATGGCACTTAAAGTATATGAGGAAGAAAAAAGAGATGATATTTTTGATGTTAATGTAATAAATATAAATGAATATGATACCCAAGAAAAACTATCTGAAGTATTTAGACAAGATGATAAAAATACTAATAGTCCACTTATTCAGAAAATAGAAGAACTAAATAAGTTTGATAAAAAAGATTGTAATAAAGATATTTTAGAAAATATTAATATTATAAATAAAAATATAGATATGTTATATAAAAATATAGAAGATACAAAAACACCTAGCAGAATAAGTGTTAGTGAGCTTAAAAAAAGAGAAATGGAAGAACAGGATATTATTGAAAATATTTATAAATCTAAAGATTTGTTAAATGATTTAGAACTTGTAGAAGATGAAGTGGTAAACGATGAGAAAAAAGAAAGTTTTAAAATACCTTCTATTTTATGTGATGAAAATGAGGGCTATACTGCTGTTAGAAAAGGTATACTTGTACATTTTATACTAGAAAATTTAGATATGAGTATTTCAAGTAGAGATGAATTAAAAAAATATATAGATGATTTAGTTTTAAAAGGTACTATAAGTGAGAAAGATAAAAAGTATATAAATGTTACAAGAATATATAATTTCTTAAATTCTAAAATTGGAATGGAACTTAAAAAGTCTCAAAAAATCTTTAGAGAATATGAATTTATATTAAAGGATAAAACTATTTCTAATAGTGTTATTCAAGGTGTTATAGATTTATTTTATGTTAAAGATAATGGAGAAGTTATACTTGTAGATTTTAAGACAGATAGATTATTTGAAGAAGATGTATTTATTACAAGATATAAGAAACAGTTAGATATTTATAAAGAGGCAATAGAAAAATTATTAAGTATTAAAGTTTCAAATACATATATATATTCTTTTTCGCTAAATAAGGAAATAGAAATAAAATAAAAGGAGTAAATATGAAAGATTATACAAATGATCAAGTAACGTTAATAAAAGAGGGAGATGTATATTATTTACAGTTTAATATACTAAATAAATATAGTGATAAATTAAAGCATGCTATAACTCTAAGACATGGTGGTGCAAGTAAATATCCAATAGATACACTAAATTTTAGAACTACTGGAAATGATAAAATAGAAAATGTATTAGAAAATGTTAATATTATAAGTAATGTGGTAGGATTTAGTAAAATATACAAAGCAAAACAAAAGCATACAGATAATATACTTATTTTAGATAATAATAATAAAAAAGAATATAAATTTGAAAATCTATCAAGTGATGAATATGATGGCTATATTACTAAAGAAAAAAATATAGCAACTCTAGTTACAACAGCTGATTGTAATCCTATAATAATATATGATCCAAAGCAAAATATTATAGCTAATGTTCATAGTGGATGGGCAGGTACAATTAAAAAAATTACTATAAAGGCTATTAAAATATTAAATGAGAAGTTTAACTCAAGATTAGAAGATCTAATTGTATGTATTGGACCATCTATTAGAAAATGTTGCTTTAGTAGTGAAGATGAGCTTTTTAAGAAAAAGTTTACTGATATATGGAATTTTGAAGATGAGTATATATATTACGTGGAAGATAAAAAAAGATTTCATATTGATCTTTTGTATGTTATAAAAAAAGATTTGATAGATATGGGGATAAAAAAGGAAAATATTGCAGATGCAAATATTTGTACTATGTGTAATAGTGAAGACTTTTTTTCATATAGAACTTATACCAAAAACAAATTAAATGATTATGGTGTAATGGCTACAATTGTAGAACTTATATAAAATATGTGTGTATTTAGTGAAATATAAAGTATTATGTTACCCAAATGTTGACTATGAAATTTAGGTTTGATATAATCTATGAAAAAGGGAGGAATTTTAAATGCTTAAAAAAATGAATTTGCCAAATAAATTAACATGTTTAAGAATTATATTAGTACCACTGTTTGTGATAGCAATGTGTCTACCAACTGAGTGGGTATGGCCTATATATACTGCACTTGGAATATATATAGTTGCAGCGCTAACAGACTTTTTAGATGGTTATATTTCAAGAAAAAAAGGTCTTGTTACTAAGTTTGGAAAGATAATGGATCCACTTGCTGATAAACTTCTTGTATCTACAGGATTTATCATGCTTACAGGTTTTGGAATTATTCCAGCATGGATTACAGTAATCATTGTATTTAGAGATTTCTTTGTAAATGCTCTAAGAATGTTTGGAACAGATAATAACAAAGATTTAGCAGCATCTCTAAGTGGAAAGATTAAAACTATGTTCCAACTTGTTGGTATTCCACTTGGAATATTAAACATTGCATTATTACCAGAATATGGTTATCTTTCATTTATAGAAAATGCATCAAAAATGGATATGGTAGGACTTGGAATAAATGTATTTATGACAGTTGCAATATCTGTTGCGGTAATTGCTACACTTTGGTCTTTTGTAGCATATTTAATAAGATTTAAAAATGATATAGACTATGAAAATTAAGAAAATAAAATAGTGGAGAATAAAAACTCCACTATTTTGCTATTTCATCCAATCTTTTTTCCCAAGTACTGCATTATTTAATTCATCATAACTTAAATTATATAAATCTGAAATAATAGTACATGTAGCTTTATAATATTCATAACTATAGTTTCTTTTTACCTCTATTAGCAGTTCTAAAGCTTTACTAAGAGGTCTTTTTTCTTTTAATTTTTCTTTTTGTTTCTTTTTAGGATTTGTTTCTTTTTCTAATTTACTCATAATATTTCCTCCTTTAGAGAATATAGGCTTGATAAAAATTATCTTATCAATAAAAAAATTAACAAGCTTAGTATACTACTAAAAATATTAAATGTAAATAGTAAAAATATGGATAGAAAAAATAATTAGTAAATTTGTAAAAATAAATCAATTAAAATGCATATATTTTAAGATAAATGTAGTAATCTTTCAATTATTATGATATACTTTTATAAAATATAGTTAGGGAGAAAATAAATGCAAGATAAATATAAGTTGACATTAGAACAAAATATATTTTTTGCTAAAAGAAATTTAGTAGATAATATATATGCTAACGCTAAAATGGAGGAAATTAATATAACTTTAGAGCAAATAAAAACAATACTAGATGGTGTAAGTGTTTCTAATTTAAGAATAGATGAGATTGAATGTATTCTTAATTTAAGGGATGCTTGGAAATATATTATAACACATATAGAGGATGAATTTAATCTAGAATATATATGTAAAATAAATTCTTTAGTAGCAAGAAATGAAAGTCTAAAATGGGGAGTTTTAAGAACTGGTAAAGTTGAAATAACTGGTACAAAGTATATCCCATCAATTCCAAAGAAAGATAAAGTATTAGAAGAAATAAGAAATATATTAAAAATAAAAAATACTACTGAAAAAGCAATAGAATATATGTTATATGGAATGAGAAATCAATTATTTTGGGATGGAAATAAAAGAACTAGTACAATATGTGCTAATAAGATTATGATACAAAATGGAGCTGGAATTATTAAAGTATCAGAAGAAAATTTGGAGGAATTTAATACCTTACTTAAAGAGTTTTATGATACAAATGAAAAAGAGAAAATAAAATCATTTATATATGAAAAGTGCATAGATGGTATTTCATTTTAACTTATTTCAATTTATGAATATTTTTAATTATATGGCGTTAATATATTGATTTTGTAATAAATTTGATGTATAATATATATAATAAAAATGATAATTAATTATCATTTATAAAAAGTTAGAATACCCTTGCTATAGTAGGGAATTAAAAAAGTAGGAATATCCTTGCCAAAGTAGGAAATTAAAAAAGTAGGAATATCCTTGCCAAAGTAGGAAATTAAAAAAGTGATATGGCAATTTTCGAATTGCCATATCTTTTGTTTTAAGGAGAAATAGATGAAAAATTTAAAAATATATTATATAAGTGAAAGCTATGTTAATTATTTAAGGCAATTTGATAAAAATGTTGCATATAATAAAAATACTAAAAGACCATATATTGGAATTGTATATACATATAACAATTATAATTATTTTTCACCATTAGCATCCCCTAAAGAAAAGCATAAAAATATAAATTCAAAAGCATTAGATATTTTTAAAATAAAAGATGGAGAACTTGGTGTTGTTAATATAAATAATATGATTCCAACTCCAATTGAAGAACTAACAGAAGTTTTACCATGCATAACTGATGAAAAATACAAAAAAATGTTAGAAGGGCAATTAACTTTTTTAAATAACCATAAATCAGATTTGTTAAAAAAGGTAAATAATTTTCAAAATATGTATAGAAAAGGGCATTTAAATAAAAGTGTTTTAGATAGATGTTGTAACTTTTTATTACTTGAAGAAAAATTTAAGGAGTATGTAAAAGAATAATATATAATATAATTGTGATTTAAAAAATTATTTATATATTTCTTGCAAATGGTAATAATATATAGTAAAATAAAGTTAAATTAATAACTGACATATATCGTAACAGTATTGTTACGTTATATGTCTATGTGTATTTAAATGGAGGACATTATGAGTGATTTTGAACAAATTGATTTATTTGCAGGAGAGGATAATACAAAAGAGATAGAAGAAGAAATGAAAAGACTTGTAAAGCAAGTAAATTATTATAATAAAAAATATTATGAAGAAGATATAACTGAAATATCAGATTACGCATATGATAAGCTTAGTGTAAGACTAAGAGAATTAGAGGCAAAATATCCCAAATTAAAACAAAAAGATTCTCCAACAAGTAAGGTTGGTGGAAAAACTAAAAAAATATTTACTGAAGTTGTTCATGAAGTACAGATGCAAAGTTTGCAAGATGTGTTTTCTTTTGCGGATGTAGAAGCTTTTGTAGATAAAGTTTGTGATGAGTTTGGAAAAGATACAGAATTTGTTGTTGAAACAAAAATTGATGGCCTGTCTGTATCATTAGAATATGAAAATGGTGTACTTGTTAGAGGTTCAACAAGAGGAGATGGCTTTGTTGGTGAAGATGTTACACAAAATATAATGATGATAGAAGATATACCACACAAATTATCAAGTAATGATACAATTGAAATTCGAGGTGAAGTATATTTACCTAGAAAAGAATTTGACAATATAAACAATTTATTACTAGAAAAAGGAAAACAACAACTTGCAAATCCTAGAAATGCTGCAGCAGGTACTCTAAGACAGTTAAATCCAGAACTTGTTAAATCTAGAAATTTAAGTATATTTGTATTTACTATTTTAAAAGGTATGAATTTTACAACAGATATAGAAAGTTTAGAGTATTTAAAAAGTGTGGGTGTAAAAACAATTGAATATATGAAAAAATGTGTTGGTAAAAAGGAAGTAATATCTGCAATAAAGGAAATTGGAGAACTTCGTAATAGTCTACCATATGATATTGATGGTGCAGTTATTAATGTAAATAATTTAGCATATAGATTAGAAATGGGAAAGACAGCAAAAGTTCCAAAGTGGTCTGTTGCGTATAAATATCCACCAGAGAGGAAAGAGACAAAAATTCTAGATATTGTAACTCAAGTTGGAAGAACAGGTCAGGTAACACCTATGGCAATTTTAGAGCCAGTAAGAGTTGCTGGAAGTTTAATATCTAAGACAACACTTCATAATTTTGATTATATAGAAGAAAAAGATATTCGTGTTGGAGATACTGCAGTAATTGAAAAGGCAGGAGATGTTATACCAGAGGTAGTAGAAGTAGTAAAATCTAAAAGAAATGGCAGTGAAGAAAAATATATTGTACCTACTATATGTCCAATATGTGGAGAACAATTAGAAAAGGAAGAAGACATAGTTGCTCTAAGATGTACAAATAGTGAGTGTCCAGCTCTTGTGTATAGAAGTATAATTCACTTTGCTTCAAGAGATTGTATGGATATATCTGGACTTGGTGAGAGTATTGTTGAACAGCTAATAGATAATTCACTACTTAGTGATGTTGCAGACATATATTATTTAAAATATGAAGATATTGTAAATTTAGATAGATTTGCACCAAAGTCTGCACTAAAGTTAATTGAGGCAATAAATGTTACAAAAAATAACAGTTTAGATAAACTTTTATTTGGACTTGGAATTAGACATATAGGGAAAAAAGCATCAAAAATACTTGCAGAAAACTTTGGAGATATAAAAGAGATTATAGAAGCCGATTTTGAAACATTAAATTCGCTTGACGATTTCGGGGAAATAATGGCAAATTCTGTCATAGAATTCTTTAATAAACCTCAAACTTTAGAAATTATACAAAAATTAGAGGATGCAGGTGTTAATTTAAAGGGCAATATATCAGAGAAAGTATCTGATAAATTAAAAGATAAAGTGTTTGTTATAACTGGATCTTTTGAAGAATATTCAAGAAATGAAATAGCAAAAATTATTGAGGATAATTCTGGTAAAGTTTCTACTAGTGTTTCTAAAAAAACCAGTTATTTAATAGCAGGAGAAGAAGCTGGAAGTAAGCTTACAAAAGCCCAAAGCTTAGGAATTGAGATAATAGGACTTGATGAATTAAAAGACATGATTAATTAAGGGGGAAAATATGAATCCATTTATATCAAATATATCAAAAAGTATAAGTTATAAAAATATACTAAAAGATATAAAAAATAAAAGTAATAATTTAAGTATAATTGGACTTACTGATAGTAGTAAAGCTCATATTATATCTTCTTTAACTAGTGAGAGTAATAAAAGTTCACTTATAGTTTGTAGTAATAGTATTACTGCAAATAAAATTATTCAAGATTTAAAGTTTTTTACAGATATTGATGTGTCATATTTCCCTGCAAGAAAAATTGAATACTATGATATAGAGGCAGAGACAAAAGATTTTTCAAATATTAGAATGGAAATAATTGAAAAAATTAATAGTGGTAATTTGAATATAATAGTTACCACTATTGATGCACTTCTTGTAAAAATGCTACCTAGTACAAACTATAAAGGACAGGATTTAACACTTAAAGTAGGAGATAGTATTGATTTGTCAGAACTTGTAGAAAATCTTGTAAAACTTGGGTTTGAGAGAAGTGAAACTGTTGAAGGAAAAGGTCAATTTGCAATACGTGGTGGAATAATTGACTTATATAATTTAAACAATGAGTATCCATATAGAATAGAGCTTTTTGGAAATGAGATAGATAGTATTAGAACTTTTGATCCATTTACTCAAAGAAGTATTGATACTGTAAAAGAAATTCATACATCATATGTTTCAGATAACCTTATAAGTTCTGACAAGAAAAATATTATTATTGATAAATTAGAAAAGCTATTGGAAAATAAAGATATTTCAGATGATCTTAAAAACAATATATCAAAAGATATTGAAAAAATTGAAAGTGGTATGTTAGATAGTGTATTAGATAAATATTTTGACTTAATAGTACCATATTATGAAACATTACTAGACTATGTAAAAGATTATAACATATATATTGATGAGCCATTAAAAAACATGGAAAAAGCAAGAAATATATGCTATGAAAATACAGAAACTATAAAAATTTTAGGTGATAGAGAATATATATATACGCCATATGCCAATAAATATATTACTTATGAAGAAGTAGAGAAAAAAATAAAAGATATGACAAATATATATATGGAAAAAATTAATACAGATAAATTAATTCATTCAAGTAGAAAATCATATTATTTGAATACTAGAGAAGAAAATTACTACAAAAATAGTATGGAAGTATTACTAAGTGATATTAATAGATCAAAAGATAAAATTGTAATACTTGTTTTTTCTACTCTTGCAAGAGTAGATCAGATAAAAGGATATCTTTTATCAAATAAAGTAGATGTAGTAGAAGTAGATAATGTATTATCTAAAGATAGACTAGATAAGGGAAATGTCTATATAACGAAGGGGATATTATCTGGTGGATTTTCTAGTGAGGAATTTAATCTTTTAATTATTGCAGAACCTGTAAGTGGAGTAAATACTACTAAGGTTAAAAAACTTAAGAAAACTAGTATTGGACAAAGTATTAATACATATGCTGATTTAGAAGTAGGAGATTATGTAGTACATGAAAATCATGGAATAGGAATATATAGAGGCGTTGAGACTATAAGCGTTCAGGAAACTAGGAAAGATTATATTAAAATTGAATACTCAGATAAGGGGATGCTATATGTTCCTATAACTCAACTTGATTCTGTTGGAAAGTTTGTATGTGATGATGATACATTGCCAAAACTTAATTCACTTGGTACTAAAGAATGGCAAAAAACAAAGTCTAAGGTTACAAAGCATGTAGAAGAAATTGCAAAAGAGCTTGTATTACTTTATGCTAAAAGAGAAAAAGCTGTAGGATTTGCTTTCTCACCTGATACTCCATGGCAAGCTGAGTTTGAAGAATCATTTAAATATGAACTTACTAAAGATCAGAAAACATCTTTAGAAGAAATAAAAAAAGATATGGAAGACGAAAAGCCTATGGATAGGCTACTTTGTGGGGATGTTGGATATGGTAAAACAGAACTTGCACTAAGGGCGGCTTTTAAAGCTGTAATGGATGGAAAGCAAGTAGCTTATCTTGTTCCTACAACTGTACTTTCACTTCAACAATATAGAACTTTTAAAAGTAGAATGGAAAGTTTTGGAATAAGAGTTGAGATGCTTAGTAGATTTAAGAGTCAAAAAGAACAAACACAGATTTTAAAGAAGCTTATTGATGGACAAATTGATGTAATTGTTGGAACACATAGACTTCTTTCAAAAGATGTATTTTTTAAAGATTTAGGACTTCTTATAATTGATGAGGAGCATAGATTTGGTGTAAAAGCTAAAGAGGCTATAAAAGTGTTAAAGGAGACAATTGATGTATTATCAATGACTGCTACACCAATTCCAAGAACTCTACATATGTCAATGATTGGTATAAGACAAATGAGTACTTTAACAGAGCCACCAATGGAGAGACTTCCAGTACATACATATGTTGTAGAATATGATGATAACTTGATAAAAGATGCAATTGAAAAGGAACTTTTAAGAGATGGTCAAGTAATTTATTTAAATAATAGAGTTGAGGCAATTGATGAAGTAACAGAGCGTGTTAGAAGATTAGTTCCAAATGCAAGAATTGGTAGTGCACATGGTCAGATGAATCCTGAGCAAGTTGAAAATATAATGTTAAAATTTATAAAACATGAGCTTGATATAATAGTTTGTACAACAATATTAGAATCTGGTATTGATATACCAAATGCCAATACTTTAGTTGTAGAAAACTCTGATAAACTAGGTCTTGCACAATTATACCAAATAAGGGGGAGAGTTGGACGTTCTAATAAACTTGCATATGCATATATTACATATGAGAAAAATAAACAATTATCAGAAGTCTCAGAAAAAAGACTTAAAGCTATAAGAGATTTTACAGAGTTTGGAAGTGGATTTAAGATAGCTCTAAGAGATCTAGAAATTAGAGGAGCAGGTAATTTACTTGGTAGAGAACAACATGGTCATATGGCAAAAGTAGGTTATGAGCTGTACTTAACAATGCTTGAGCGTGCTGTAGCACAAGAAAAACAAGGAAAGAATATATCTGCTATAGGTGATGTTCAAAAAGAAGTTAAGATTGATATAGATATATCAGCATATATTAGTGATATGTATATTAAAGATCCAATACAAAAAATACTTATGTATCAAAAAATTTCTGATATAAAGTGTGAAGAAGATAGTTTAGAAGTAATAGATGAATTACTTGATAGATATGGTGACCTACCTAAAGAGACTGAAAATTTAATTAAAATTGTAGAAATAAGAAATGAAGCAAGAAAACTTGGAATTACTAGAATTGTTGCAAATAGAGACTTTATAAAATTTGAACCTTTAAGTCATGTTATAAGATTGACAAATATTACAAATAATGATATACTAATTCGTGTACAGTTAGAGATTAGTAAATATAAGAATTTATTAGAAGAAAAGGGGTAAAAAAATGGAAAAAAATGAAGAAGAAGTAACAAAAAAAGCAATATCTAAAAAAGTAAAAGGAGCAAATACAGATAAAATTGTAATAGCTTCTATTGTAGTAATTTGTGTAGTATTTGCATTTGCTATATTTGGAGTATTTTATTATAATACAAATTTAAAACCAATTGCAAAATTTGATGGTGGAACGCTAACTATTTCAGAATATACAGTATATTATAAAATGTATGCACAATATTTAACATATTCTGGATATAGTGAAGAAGATATACCAAATGAAATAGCACAACAAGCAGCACTTGAGAAAATACTTGTTACAGAAGCTAAAAATGCTGGTATGAAAATATCAGATGAAGATAAAAAAGAAATAGATGAAATGTTTCAAGAAGAAGATACAGTTGCACAATATAAACAAATGGGATTTGATATGACTGCACTTAAAAATGTATTTTATGATAATGCAATAATAAATGAATATATGGAAAAATTACAACAAGAAGCAACAGATGAGGAAATCTCAAATTATATTAAGTCTTCATATGGTGAAGATGCTGATCTTACTGAATACGTAACAAGACATATTTTATTTAAAACTGTTGATACTAATACAAGACAACCATTATCAGATGAAGAAAAAGCAGCTGCAAAAGAGAAGGCTGAAGCTATTCTTGCTAGAGCATTAAATGGAGAAGACTTTGAAACACTTGCAAGAGAAAACTCAGAAGATACTACAGCTCAAGATGGTGGACTATATAAAATGTATGCAGATGGTAGAACTGATAGTGCATATTCAAAAGCTGTAATGGAATTACAAGTGGGTGGAATAACAGCTACTCTTGTAGAATCAAGTTATGGATATCATATAATAAAACTTGATGATAAAGTTGAAAATGGTAGAATAAATAGTGAAACTGAAAGATCAAGCTATGTAAATAGAAAAATAACTACTATAACTGAAGAGAAAAATCTCCAAGTTGATGAAATAGCACTTGCAAAAGCTGTTGAGACTATTACAGGTAAAAAAGCTACAAGCACAAACAATACAGTTGAAAACGAAACATCAAATGAAACAGTAGATAACACTACTACAGAAGAATAAAATAGGAGATATTATGGATACAATTATTAGTAAATCTAATGAAAAAGTAAAATTTATAAAATCACTAAATGATAAGAAATTTAGAAATAAATATATGGCTTTTTACATAGAGGGAATAAAAGTTGTAACTGAGATATTGAATTTGAAAGAAGCGATAGACATTATGTTTATCGCTTATTCTAAAGATTTACTTGAAAATTCAAATGGAGGCACTACACTTTTACAAAGAATTGAAAATGAAAAAAGCATAGAAAGTTTAAGTTTTAGTAAAGAAGTATTTAAATATATAACTGATACTGTAACACCACAAGGAGTACTTGCAGTTGTAAAAATACCAGAATATAATGTTTTTGATGAAATTGATAAAACAAAATCTGACATATTAATTTTAGATAAAGTTCAAGATTTAGGAAATCTTGGTACAATAATTAGAAGTGCTAATTCTTTTGATACACGACTTATAATATGTAATGTTGGTACTGCAGATATATATTCACCAAAGGTTGTACGCTCAACAATGGGCTCTATCTTTAAAGTTAAAGTAGTATATACATCCAAAATATTAGAAGCAATCAAGTATTTAAGAGATAAAGGCTATG
Source organism: uncultured Clostridia bacterium (assembly GCA_948562205.1). GTDB lineage: Bacteria > Bacillota > Clostridia > TANB77 > CAG-465 > CAG-465. Next base: position 57,237 of record CAOYAN010000009.1, read on the forward strand.
ATGTTATTGGTACAAGCTTAAAAACTAATAATAATTTAAAAGATTTAGATTATTCAAATAAACATGTATATGTTATGGGAAATGAGGCAAATGGAGTAGATATAGAGATTTTAAATAGTTGTAGCAGTCTTGTAAAGATTGATATGGAGAATACAGCAGAATCACTTAATGTATCTATTGCAACAAGTATAATACTTTATGAAGCGTATAAAAATAAGAAGTAAAAAAATTAATAAATTTTATAAAAAATGTATAAAATTTTAAGAATTACACATTATATTATTAAGTATATCATTAGTTTAAAATATATTAAAAATAATATATAAAACAAAGATATGATATGCGTTAAGTACTTGCTATGTATTTATATGGCAAGTGAAAAACATGGACATTTTTTTATCAAGTCCATGTTTTTTTATATATAATATTTTAATAAAATAAATAGTGTTTTGCAAAAATATATGTTATACTAAAAATATATAAATTTTAAAGGAGGATAATATGATAGACTTTACTAAATGTCTAGAAATGTTAAATAGTTATAAAGGGTCTGAGAAGAAAAAAACTTTAATATATTATATATAATGGAAATCAAAAAATTGTTTGTGCTTGTGAAGATTTTACTGATGAGAATAATATATTATATGAATTTGAAAATTTAGCATTAAGTAATAATCCAAATAGAAAAATTGAAACTGAATTTAGAGATATAATTGAGGTTATAGAAACAAATGCATGATAAATAGTACTAATATAAGAGAGAAATTTTTTGATATGTTCATTGTGGATAGCTTAATAGGTAATACAGATAGACACAATGGTAATTGGGGAATATTAATAAGAAAGATAGTGTTATTTTATTTGCACCAATATATGATTGTGGATCATGCTTAAATCCTATTTTAGAAGATAGAGAAATAGAAGAATTAACTAATGCTGAAATGAAAAATTTAGCAATAAATTCATATTCATGTATAAAAGAAAATGGCAAGAAAATTAATTATATGTCATATATTAGTTCTATGAAAAATGAAGAATGTAACAAAGCTATACAAAGAATATTTAAAAGAATTAATTTAGATAAAATAAATAGATTTATTGATAGCATTGATTGTATGTCTGTATCAAGAAAAAACTTTTATAAGAAAATGATAGAGATAAGATATAATATATTAAATGATGTGTATAATAAACTATAATAAAATCAAGTGAAAGATTTTTTAAAATATAGAAAATCTTTCAGTAATAGTGAAAGATATTGACAAAATTGAAAAACTATAATATAATAGCTTTGAGGTGGTGTTATGATTTATAGAGAACATTATATAGCTCCAGTACGTGAATTTTATGACTCTGATTTAATAAAAATTATAACTGGAATAAGACGTTCTGGAAAGTCTATAATATTGGAACAAATAAAAAATGAAATAGGTGAAAAAACAGATAATGTAATATATTTAAATTTTGAAGATAAAAGAGTTTTAGCTAATATTTTAAATAGTGACGCTCTAATAGAATATATTGAAAATAATAGAAAAGATGGAAAATGTTATATATTTTTAGATGAAATTCAAATGTTAAATGGTTGGCAAGAGGCATGTAAAACATTAAGATTATATAATAATTCTATTTTTATAACAGGATCAAATTCTAAATTATTATCAAAAGAATTTACAAAAGAGTTAAGTGGAAGATATGTATCTTTTAAAGTGAGACCTTTTGTGTATAAAGAAATTTTAGAATATACTAAAGAACTTGGAAAAGAATACCAAATAGCAGAATATCTTATATGGGGAGGATTTCCTAAGATTTTTGAGTTTGATACATTAGATGCTAGAATAAGATATTTAAATGATTTAGATGATACTATTGTAATTAATGATTTAATTAATAGGTATAAGATTAAAAAAGAAAATTTATTTAAAAATTTGGTTAATTATATTTTACGTTCTAATAGTAGAATAGTATCAGCAAATTCTATACGTGATTATATAAAAGGAAAAAACGAAGAATGTTCTATAAATACTATAATCAAATATATAAGCTATTTAGAAGAAGCTTATATTATTGAAAATGTACGACAATTTTCTACTAAAACTAAAAGTGAACTTGCATATTATTTAAAAACATATGATACTGATGTTTCATTTAATTCAATTAGATGTATGGACAATAGATATGACATTACTCATAATTTAGAAAATATAGTATATAATGAATTAATCTATATGGGATATAAAGTAAATGTATTTAATAATAATGGTAGAGAAATTGATTTTATTGCTAAAAAAGAAAACAAAACTTATTATATACAAGTTGCATATAGTATTGCTGAAGATAAAACATATGAGCGTGAATTTTCAGCATTTAAAAATTTAGATAATTTATCACAAAAAATAATAATTACAAATGATGAAATAGATTATTCTACAAGTGTAGTTAAGCATATTAAATTAAAAGATTTTTTACTTATGGAATCTTTAGATGATGATATTAGATAAATATTAAAATTATAGTGAAAAATTTTTTAAAATATAGAAAATCTTTCAGTAAAATTATAAATATTTAAAATTTTATATTTGAGAACATGGATAAATAATTCCATGTTTTAATTATTTAACAAAAAATAATTACTTACAAATTTTAATGTATAATATTTAATAAATTACACATGATATAATTAGACAAATTATTTTTTGTCGGGAGGTCTATATGAAAGTTTTAAATAACATAATACTTGCATTAGTTATTATAGGTGCTGTAAACTGGGGTTGTGTTGGTTTATTTGGAATAGATTTAGTCGGCACACTTTTTGGTGGTATGAGTTCTGCACTTAGTAGAATAATCTTTGCAATAGTAGGAGTTGCAGGCCTTTGGTCACTTACTTTCTTTGGCAGAGTATCAGATGAAGAGCATGAATAATAACTACATAAAACACCTATAAATTTAGGTGTTTTTGTATGTTTTTTAAAATTTCTTTTAATTTAAAATCATAATTTTTAGTTTCCTTTTCTAAATTTTCATCTTCATATATATTTGATATACCAGGAAGTATAGTATCTAGTTCTTCTATACTTTTTATGGTTTCTTTGTTTGGAAATATAATTGTCCATATATTTTTACCATTTCCTTCTCCTAAAATAAGTCTTGCACTGTTGTATGATCCTTCTTCCATATTGTATAATACATTTTCTTTTTCGTCATAATGTATTTTTCCAATATCTAACTTTGATGAATAATTTTTACTTTCTTTATTTAAAATATTATTTGAAATTTTTAGAATATTAGAAGAGTTTGAATTTAATATTTCATATATATTATCATTTTCATCATAGTTTATTTCATTTAAAAATTTTTCTACTTCTGTTTCAACTTTGAGTTTTGTTATTTGATCATCTATACTGTTACTATTTGCTACTACATGAAGTCTAAAAATATTATCTTTTTTATTATTTTTCATAGTTATTGAAACTAGTATATATGTATTTAATATTACAATTGAGAGTAAAAATAGTATGAGAGAATAATTTATTTCCTTTTTTTTCAATATATTTTTTATCATTTTTATCACCTAAAATTATTATTTGAAAAAATTCAAAAAATATACTAAAAAAAGTGTCTAAATTATACATATTTTGTCTAATGATATTATGTAGAATTGTGTATGATAAAATATAACAAAAATCAACAAAACTATACAAAAAATATGGTTGACTTCTATATAGTCTAGGTGGTAAAATAAAAGACGTAAGAGGGGGTAACAAAAGATGGAGAAGGTAAGAATTTGCTGTTTTACAGTAAGTTATACTCATGCATGTATTATTGCAAATAATTTTATAAATAAAGAACTTAAAAATGTAAAAGTAATCTATATTAATGAAAAAAGTGAGGAGATAAAATTAAAAAATATAGTATCAAGATTTTACAAAAAAATGGATGATCAACTATTTTATACTGAATGGTTAAATGAGAAAATAACAAATGATTACAAAAATGAAAATTTTGTTTTTGTAGTAAATGGAAAAGAGAATTTTGTAAACAGAGTAAATAAGTATATACAAATAAATGAGGCAAAAGGTTATATTATAAATTGTTATAATATATTTGATATTAGAGAGCGTGTAGAGGATATAATTTCAAAACATGATTATTATATTAATACAAATGGTCTTGTAAAAAAAGAATTTTTAAATTTGTAAGCCGCTATAAAACCTTAATATATTTTAATCTTTATGTCTAATCTTACAATTAAGTAAGATTAGGCTATTTTTTGTACTTTTTATTGTTTTAGTGAAATAAAAAGTATATAATTTAAATAAAGGATGTGAAATATTTGAAAGGTATATTTAAATTTATACGAAATATAATAATACTTTGTATAATTGTTTGTTTAATTTTTGGTGGAACAGTTGTATATAAAGGATATAATATGTATAAGGAGGCTACATCAAAAATTAGTATTGAAGATAAAGTAAATGAAATAATGTTAGATGACAATTATGTTTTTCTAAAAGATTTACCAGATGACTATATAAAAGCTGTAATTTCTGTAGAAGATCATAGGTTTTATAACCATTTTGGCATTGATGTTATAGCTCTTACAAGAGCAGTTATAAATAATATTGCTACTATGAGTCTTGCAGAGGGTGGAAGTACTATAACCCAACAACTTGCAAAGAATTTGTACTTTACTCAGGAAAAAGTTTTCTCAAGGAAAGTAGCTGAAGTTTTTGTAGCTTTTGAATTAGAACAAAAATATTCTAAAGATGATATTGTGGAGATGTATGTAAATGTATCATATTTTGGAGATGGATATTATGGTATAGGAGATGCAGCAAAAGGATATTTAAATAAAGAGCCAAAAGATATGACACTTGAAGAGTGTACACTTCTTGCAGGACTTCCAAATGCACCAAGTGTGTATGCCTTAAGTAATAATTCAAAACTTACTTTACAAAGGCAAAAACAAGTTATTGATGCTATGGTAAAATATGATAATATAGATGCTAAAGAGGCAGAAAAATTAAAAGATAAAATTGGGAAATAGGTAAGATAGTAATATCTTATCTATTATGCTTTTTTCTTCTTAAATATTATAATTTTTCTTGACTTTTGAGGTAAATTAATATAAAATAATTATGAAAATAGTAATTATTACTATTTAGAAATGAGGATATAGTATTATGAAATATTCTAAGCAAAGAGAGCAGATTTTGAGATATCTTAAATCTGTAAAAACTCATCCTACTGCTGAAGATATTTATAAAGAAGTTCGAAAGATAAGTCCAAACATTAGTCTTGGAACAATTTATAGAAATCTTGAATTTTTATCAAATAGTGGTAATATAAATAGAATAAAAATAGCAGGAGATAAGGATAGATTTGATTATGATACATCTCATCATTATCATGCAAAATGTATTAAATGCGGAAATATTGAAGATATATTTGTTGATTATTTAGAAGATATTGATGAAAAAATTAGTAGTATATCAAATATTAAGATTTTATCTCATGATATTATATTTAATACTATATGTAATAATTGTAATAAGGTTTAAGGAGGATTTTTTATGGATTTAAAAGGAACAAAAACAGAAGCAAATTTACTTGCAGCTTTTGCAGGAGAATCTCAAGCAAGAAACAAGTATACATATTATGCTTCTAAAGCAAAAAAAGAAGGATATGAGCAAATTGCTGCTATATTTACAGAAACAGCAGATAATGAAAAAGAACATGCAAAAATGTGGTTTAAATTATTAAATGGTGGAGATGTTCCAACAACTACACAAAACTTAAAAGATGCTGCAGCAGGTGAAAATTTTGAATGGACTGATATGTATGATGGATTTGCAAAAACAGCAAAAGAAGAAGGTTTTGATCATATAGCATATCTATTTGAAGCAGTTGCAAAAATTGAAAAAGAGCATGAAGAAAGATACAAAAAACTTCTTTCAAATATTGAAGAAGGAAAAGTATTTGAATGTGGGGAAGTTAAAATGTGGAAATGTAGAAATTGCGGACACATACATGTAGCAGTATCTGCACCAGCAGTATGTCCTGTATGTACTCATCCACAAAGTTACTTTGAAATAAAAGCAGAAAATTATTAATAGAGATTTTTAAGTCAAACATTGGGTTTGACTTTTCTATATGGAGGTAAAAATATGTTAAATATAAAATTTTATTATTGTAAAAAACATGATAATATAATAGAAATTACAAATGCAAAAAATAATGATATATACATCGAAAAAGAAGGTTTAGTAGAACTTTTACCAAACACTGTAGATGCAGCAGTTGAAAAACATGTACCATGTGTAGAGTTTGATGGAAATACTCTAAAAGTAAATGTTGGAGAAGTATCACATCCTATGTCAGATGAGCACTTAATTAGTGCTATATATGTTGTAACTGATAAAGGAACAATATATAGAAAATATCTAACTTCTAGTGATATGCCAGTATTTGAAATAGAAAATATTGATTCAAAACATATAGATGTATATTCATATTGCAATTTACATGGACTTTGGAAGAAAAGTATATAGTAAAATAAACAAAAGTTTAACTTTTGCATTGACTTTTATTGATAATATGGTAAAATATTAACACCTACTCAGGTAGAGAGGAGGTGTACTCAATTGATTGACGTTATTATGCTTATTCTTTTTATAATACTTGTAAGAGAATTAAATAAAATGAATAAGTAGTAGGAGTAAAGTAGTTAGTGTTGCCACATTAACTACTTATATTTTATGTAAAATAAGAAAATATATGCAAAAAAGATAAGATAGTTGCCACTATCTTATCGTACTCAATTGATTTTCATTATTTTACAAGCTTGTAACTATATTATACTATAATATATAGTATTTGTCAATAAGATTTAAAATTTCTAAGGATAAAGATATAAAAAGTAACTTGAAAAAGTAAAATCCATAAAAGAAATATAAAAATAGAAGTA
>CAOYAN010000010.1 GCA_948562205.1 uncultured Clostridia bacterium
CTATTTCCTCAGTTTATATTTATAACTTAAACAATCTATTTTAAATATTTTTTGTTTTCCTAATAATTATTATGCTACTTATAACATCAAGTAATGGAATAAACTGCAATAAATAATGTATTCCATTAAAGTCTATTTTATTTTTGCTCAAAATTTTAAAACAAAATACTCCAACACATCCACTTTGTATAATTAAAAGATAAGTAATAAAAATTGGAATTGGTACAAATATAATCATAATCCCACGTGAAGCACCAACAAGTACAAACCATGCAAAACTACTATATATGAAGTTAAAAATGTAGAAAGGAATACTATATAACTTTAATATTTTCAAACTTTTTCTAAGTATATCTGTATTTTGTTTTTTATACGAAGACATTGACATTCCAATACTTATAAACCCTGTTATATGAAGTAGCGCCATTTCAAAAAAGAAAAATATAAATAACAAAAATGCAAATATGTTCCACCCCTCATTTTTATTAACTGACACTATCATAAAAATAGGTACTAATATACTACATACTAAATGCACATACATTAAAGTCAAAAAAGCTTTTGCTGTTTTCATTGTCAATCCTCCATTTTTTAATTTACTGTTATACATATTTAGTATAACTATTTAAAAATTACATAGTTATTATACCAAAATTTTATGTTGAAATCAATTAACGCACTACTTATCTAAAAAGTCTTTTATTTTACTTGTATCTTTAACATAAGTTTCCGCATATCCACATTTTGGACATACTGCAACACTTATTTTTCCTAAATTATTGAAAATAGCTTATTATTAACTGTTATACCATAACCACTACGCCAAACTCTAACATCTAAATCCTCAATCATATCACTTTCACATCTCAAACATTTTCTCATACAAACACTCTCCTAAAATTAATAATCCTAATTATTTAATTTCTCTTAACTCTTCTATCAAATACAATGCCCGCATTATTTACCAAAACATCAATTCTACCAAATTTTTCAATAATTTGTGAAATCATATTTTTTACTTTTTCTTCACTTGAAATATCACACTTTATTGACAATGCTTCTACATTATAACTTTTCTGTATATATTCCTTTAAATTATTTGCCTCATTTTCACTATTATTATAATTTATAACAACATTATATCCTCTACTAGAAAATTCTATAGCTGTTGCTCTGCCAATACCTCTTGAACTTCCTGTAACTAACACTACTTTATTGTTCATCTTCCCCACCTCATTTTTGTATATGATATCACTTTCATACTAAAAATTCAACTAACTAGTTATAAATATTTTTATTGCTATGCTATAATAATTATGCTATAATAAAAACACCTACTCTAGTTAAGAGGGGAGGTGTTTACTTTAATGACTGAACTTATTCTTATACTATTTCTTATGATAATTTTTATAAAAGAATTAAATAACAAGAAATAGCAAAACAAAATCGTAGTTAGTGTGTTCTAGCACTAGCTACTTTTATTTTATGTTTAATTTAAAAAATATATACAAAAATGAGAAGATAGTTCTAGATATCTTCTCGTTTACTTTTGACTAAACTTATTCATTCCAACACATCGTTGTAACATAATTATAACATTAAATTTTTCATATGTCAAATTTAAAAAATCTATTTTTTATTTATTCTTAGTATATTATCACTTTTTATCATTATCTTTTTTATCTTCAATAATTATCTCCTATCCTATTTTACTTTTCTTTTTTGAAATAATATTTGTAATTACAACAAACACTATAGTAAACATAAGCATAATAAGCATATTTATTACAATAGGTTTTATATTCTCTATTGATAATGTCTCAAGTTTTAATATTATATCATTATTATTTATATAATAATATGTTGGTAAAATATGAGCAATTTTTAATACTGTATCTGGTAAAAACTGAGCAGGTACAAAAGCACCACATAAGAAACTTGAGCCAAGTGCTATAACATTTACTATTCCATTTATTGCATTTTTATTATTTACTAAATTACCTATCAAAAATGCAATAGACAATGCACATATAGTAAATATAAATAAATTTAATATATACATAATTCCATTTAATGAGAACATTATATCTCCAAGTAGTATAAAACTAAGTAATACATAGAATACACATAATACTATAGCAAACAAACTATTAGACAAAAATAAATCTCTATTATACTTTCTATAGTTCATACTACTTATAACTGTTCTTTTCTTAATTTTCTCAGATTTAAAACTAGATAGTATTAAACATATTACATACACACAACCTGCAAGCATACTATAACTTGCAAAATTATAATAAAATGAAGCTTTTGAAAGTCCTGCTGTATCTAGTTTAGATGTAACCTCTACTTCTGTTTCTTTAGATAGAGTATCATTTATTTTATTTATTAAATCTTCTTCTGTATCTACTACATCTTTATATACATTTGCAACTTTAATATATCTTGTAAGCATCATTTCAGCTAAAGATGCTTGATAATCTCCAGTACTTTTTATTTCAATTTTAGGATTTTTCCCTTCTAAAAAATGTTTACTATAATTTTTAGGTATATAAATAATATAATTTACATCTCTATAAAATAGGGCATCATCTATTTTTTCTTGTGTTTTTTCTATGTCTATAATGTTACTATTATTTTCAATATATGAAATTAAATTATTTGTAATTTTATTATTATCATCACTGTTTATAATCAAAACATCAGGTTTACTTGAAACAAAATTTGTACTAGTATCACTTGTTTGCATATTAAAGGCACCAAATACCATTAAAATTATTGTATACATTATAACTGTAACTATACAAGATTTTAATACTTTAAGATAAGTTCTAAATACTGTCATATTTCTGCCTCCTTAAACTGATAATTGATATTCCTATTAAAATAAGCGAAAATACAAGTAAACTTACTACATTAAAATAATATCTATCTAAAGTGTCATAATAGTATAGCGAATAAAGTCCATCTGTTATCATACTTGCTGGATTTAGCTTATTTAAAATTGGTATATTTTTATCTACTATATACTTCATTGTAACACCCATCATTCCAGATAGAAAACATCCAAACATAGTAATAGATATTACAATACCTGTTTTTAAATTTTCATTTGTTTTAAACACTGAAGCAATAAAAACACCTAAAGAAAGTCCTGACAAAGATCCAACAAGTGCAAGTAAAATAACATATAACAAATTATTACCATAATCCACTTTAAGTACAAATATAGTATATATAAATAGTAAAAATAGTCCAAAAAGCTGAGTTATATAACTTGCAAGTACACTACTTAAAATAACTTTTCCCTTAGATGTAGGACTTATAGCAACTCTTTTACCATTATTACTCATATTAGGTAAATTCTGATTTATTACAACCATACCAAGTATTCCACCATAAAGACAAGCCATAGCAATTAAAGTATAGTATTCAATCATAGTATAACTTAAATTTTTATTTGATACATTTTCAATATTTACATTATCATCTTTTAACATCTCCAAAGCTTCTTTTTGTAAATTTTCAATAAATACATCAAAACTATTAAACTCTATAGTACCATTTTTAACTTGTTCTTTTATTTTATGTTCTATTACATTTTTAACAAGTTCTTCTGATTGTAATATCTCTTCTGTTACATATTTTAATACTGTTTCATTTATTCCACTACTTGTGACAATAACTTTTGGAGTATCATTAAATATCAAATAACCACTGATTTCTTCATTTTCTAGTAATTTTCTGGCTTCATCTTCTGTTACATATTTAGTGTTAAATACTCTTTCATCATCATTTTCATCACTTAATTTTTCAAATGATTTTTTAAAAGTTTCATTCTCCTTAAATTCTGAATTATTAACAATAGCTATATCTATAATATCTAATTTTTCATTTTTTTCAATATTTGAAAATGCCATCTTGAAAAAAGTTCCAAGAATTATTGGAAAGGCAAAAGTCCAAAATATTAGCATTTTATTTTTTAAGAGAGTTTTTAGAGCATATTTAAAATTATGTATAAACATTAGTCACGAAGTTCCTTACCTGTAAGCTCTAAGAACACATCATTTAGTGTTGGTCTTTCTACAAATATATTATTATACTTAATACTCTCTTTTTTTAGATACTCTATTAATTCGCCTAAATTATTTTTGCCTTTTTTATATGATATAACTAACACATGATTTTTATATGTAACTTCATCAACATTATCAAACTCTTTTATTTTTCTTACATACTTATCATCTAAGTCTATTACTTCAACACTTACTTTTTCTTCTATTTTTGTAAGCTCTTTTAATTCATCATTTGTACCACTAGCTATAATCTTACCTTTATCTAAAATAATTACTCTGTCACATAAAATTTCTACTTCTTCCATATAATGAGTAGTATAAACAATAGTAGCACCTAAATCTCTTAATTTCTTTATTCCATCTAGTATGTTATTTCTACTTTGTGGATCTACTGCAACAGTTGGCTCATCTAAAAATATAATTTTGGGTTTGTGAGAAACACCACAAGCTATATTTAATCTTCTTAAAAGACCACCAGATAATTGTTTTGGATAAAATTTTTTAAATTCATTTAGACCAACAAGATATATTGCCTCATCTATATATTTTTTACGTGTATTTTTATCTTTTATATATAACCCGCAAAAATAATCTATATTATCATATACTGTAAGTTCTTCAAATACTGCTACATCTTGAAATACAACTCCAATATCTCTTTTTATATCATAAGCAGTAGGTTTCATTTTCTTTCCAAATATTTCAATACTACCTGATCCAAAATTTAATAATGATAAAATACAATTAATAGTAGTTGTCTTACCACTTCCATTAGGACCTAGTAATCCTAATATTTCACCTTCATGCACTTCAAATGATAAATTGTCTACTGCCTTTAGTTTTTTATACTCTTTTGTTAAGTTTTTAACTTCAATAACATTTTTCATAAACTTTCTCCTTTATTTAATTTATACCCTTTAAACATTTCAAGAACTGTATTCTCCAAAAGTTTATCTATCTCTTCATCTGTAAATTTTACTGTATTAGTTGCAACTAAGCATGCAATTCCATGAGTAAATATCCACACTTTTACATGAAATTTCTTTTGTTCCTCAAAAGATAGCCCTGTAAGTTTTTGACCAGTTCTTATAATATTATCTCCTACATTATCTGCCATCACAAAATTTTCTGCAGAAAGTGTTGTCTTTTGCATAAATATAATTTTAAAAAACTCAGGATAATCTCTTGCAAATCTTATATATGATAGTCCCTTAAGCTTGTATGCCTTAACATCATTTTCGTCTACAATCATATACTCCATATATTTATTATATATTTTATCATAAACAACACTTTTTAATTCTTCCATATTAGAAAAATTATGAAATATAGGTTGGACTGATGAATTTAACTCTTTTGCAATTCTTCTTGCATTAAGACTTTCAAATCCCTCTTCTTTAACTATTTCATATGATATATCTATAATATCCTCTTTAGTAAACTTTATAAGTGGTGGCATCTTATCACTTCCTTTCTTTAAATAACAAATGTTATATATCATTAGTTATAATTATACTATATAAAAAAACCTTTGTAAATAAAATTACAAAAGTTTATATAATATACACTATTTTTAATATATCACTTATTTATCTCTAACTTTTCATATACTTTATTTTTAAACTCATCTAATCTATTATTATTTAAAATTATATGAGGACAATCTTTTCCAGAATAATCATGATGAGTTCTTATACAATCTGTATCAAGATTATATTCTTTAATCAAATATGCAACAAGTAAAGTAGCATTATTAAATGTTTTCTCAAAATCAGAGTCTTTATTTACACATAGTTCAATACCTATTCCAAACCAGTTTCCAACTCTAGACGCTGCATGATATGCCACTTCATTATCTGGTATGTGATGATATATTTTTTCACTATCTACTGTATAGTGCCAAGCAGTAGAGATTGTATTACTATATTTCAAAAATTCTGAATGATTTTTAGCATCTGCACCCTCTCTTGTATTATCAGTTTCGTGTATAACAATATATTTTATTTTTCTTTTAATTTTAGTTCTTGCGATATTTTCATCATCTAAAATCTCAGTATAAATAGGTATTCCATTTACTTCATTAGGAAATAAAGAATAGTCAGTTACATCATCTTCTGAAATCATTGACTCTTCATCTATTTCATTTTTTATCTCAACTTTAGTTTTAGAAAATGCAACTATCAAAAACAAAACAAGCATTATAACACCTATTGAAAGTAATGTACCAATCATTATCATTTTTTTATCTATTATTATATTTATATTTTTCATTTTTACCTCTTAATTATTATAGTTAGAATTACTATATATTATAACAGATGATTAGAATAATTTAAATACAATATTTTGATATTTAAATATATAAAAGTAAAGGTAAAACTAAATTTACATAAGGTAAATTCTTTCTACAAATAATTTAATTACTATTCCTATATAATTTATTAATATTTTTATATAGATTTAAAAATATTTATAATATATAATTTTACTATGTTAATTCATTTTAGGTATTAAATATACCTGTTCTGTCTCAGACAGAACACATATAATAATAGAGGTGATAGTTTGAAAGAAAAAACAGTTCAAAGATTATTAGAAATTCCTGATTATATAATTAACAAAATTGACAAAGATGAAAGTATAAATAGTTTTATAAATCGAGCAATTATAAATAACATATGTACAGATATTTCTTTTATAAAGATTAGTAAAAAAACACATACTATTCCTGTTAGAGTTAGAATTAAAACCAGTACTTATACTAAATTAAAAGAATTAATATCTAAATATAACATATCTATTCAAAAATTAATTTTACATTTTATCTTATTAGAGTTATAGAAATAGATAAACTGTTTCATGTGCAGTTTATCTATTTAATTTTATAATATAATAATACTTTTTAGTGTACCTTCTTGCCTAAATATAATCTATAATAGATTTATCCAATTCCTCTTCCATACATAATTCTTACAATTTGTATGCTACTATTTCTTATCCTATAAAAAACAATATAATTATCTACAATAATTTTTCTAATTTCTAACTTTTTTATTACATCATCATCTATAATCGCATATATTTCAGGATTAATTCTTAGTTTATCTATTTCTTCTCTTATCTTATAAACTAAATTTTGGGCAATGCTTGGTTCTTGTAAATTATATTTGATATATGTTTTTATATTTATCAAATCCTGTTTAGACTCTTTTGAATATTCTATATTGTATTCTTTCAATATATAACCTTCTTTCTTACTAAATTTTATCTAACTCGTCAAAAATTTCTTGGCTTGTATATTTTTCACCTTTTTCTAATGTTTCAATTCCCTTTTCTAGTTCTTTATATAACATATATCTATCTGTTAAAAGTTCATATAATTCAATACTCATGACTGCTAAATCTCCTGCACCGTTTTTTGTAATATAAACTGGGCTCTTTGTTTGATGACAAATTGTAGAAATTTCATTATAATTATTTCTTAAATCAGAACTTGGTCTAATAATTGGCATATTAAACACCTCCATTAATATTATATACATATTTTATCAAAATATTGATATATAGTCAATATTTTTTATAGAATTATTTAGATTTCTATTAACTAAATTTATTGTTGAAGTTAAACGAACTTTGAGAAACTACATATCGATTTAAATACAACCTTTGTTAAAGTTAAACATAAACTATATGAAAAATTAAAGAGGGGTGTATAACAAATTTAAATACAACTATTGTTAAAGTTAAACAAAGAAGAACAAGCAGAAGAAGAAGAAATACTTGCAGAATTTAAATACAACTATTGTTAAAGTTAAACTTTTTATTTGTATTGCAACTATACATCTTTAAGCTATTTAAATACAACTATTGTTAAAGTTAAACTATTAAATGCTCCAATTTCTGCAATTAATCATTTACCATTTAAATACAACTATTGTTAAAGTTAAACAATGTATAAAGGGGCGAAGTATATAAAGGATAATAATTTAAATACAACTATTGTTAAAGTTAAACTAAATTTACCTACTTCATCTCTAAAAAGAGTTGATGGATTTAAATACAACTATTGTTAAAGTTAAACGTAAATGGAAATCAAAAAGAAGAAACAGCTACATTATTTAAATACAACTATTGTTAAAGTTAAACTATATTTTCCATTCTAACAGGTAATCTAACTGGCATATTTAAATACAACTATTGTTAAAGTTAAACCTTTCGTGCGTTAACGTATCACTTTTTTTCTTTTTTCTATTTAAATACAACCTTTGTTAAAGTTAAACTATTGAAAAATCAACATTTTATAGATAAATAATATCATGAAAGTATTGGTTTTTCAACATTTATTTGATTTTTTTCCAGCGATTTTACAATTTTGAACTTTAGCTATATTACTGGTTTCTATCAATCTAGCTGGAAAATTTTAAACATCCCATTAATATTTTGAATTATTTTTCTCATATAATTACTTAATAATATGTGCTGTAATAATTGTATAGCTAAAAGAATTTATAGTTATTTTTATATTATCAATTTCACAATACCAATTTTTTCCTTGTTTATATATATTACAATTATCATCTATAATTTTTCTTTTACAATATAACACTACATCATCATCAATTTTAAGATTTCTTTTAATTCTATCTATTCCCATTTTAGTTGTATGTATTTTATCTATATTTTCTAATAATATTATCTTATTTTCCATAAGAATTCTCCTTTTTTATTTTATAATTTTATATTATTTATTTTAATTTTTCAATACACCTATTTTCTTTTTTTAAAATACATCTCTTCTTTTGTCTTAATGTCATATCGTGATTGTTATTATATAATCCTATAAACTCAAAAGTTAAACCAAGACCAGATAAAGCACCACTTACAAATTCAGATATATTAGTGCTAAAAATTATTTCTAAAATACCAAACATATTATTAAAAATCATACATACAAAACAAAATAATCCTGCCATAAAATATATATTTAATTTTTGAGTTTTATTACTTTTTTCTAAATTAGAATAATTTATTGCATTATTAATAGAGTCCCTTAAACTTATAAGTTCTTCGCTTGTCATCTTTCTACCATTTAAAAGCTCTGAGACTTCAATATTTAATTCATTTGCTAAAACATTTAGCATAGATAAATCTGGCATGGTGACACCATTTTCCCATCTTGATATAGACTTATTACTAACACCTATTCTCTCAGCTAATTGTTCTTGTGTTAGATGTGCCTCTTTTCTACAACTTGCTATAAATTTTCCAATTTATTTTTGAACCATAATATCATCTCACTAAATCTATTTTAAGACTAATATAAAAAAATTAACAGGACAGGAACTGAGAATTAAGTCAAATTTATAATTATTATACTCAAATTTTCACAAAACATAAGGTTGTTGCAAAATTTACAACAACCAAATTATATTTATATATCATATACATATCCTACTTCAATATAATTTTCATTTTCTATTTTAAACTCTCTTGTAGTTAAGATTTTTCCACCCATTTTTTCATAAAATTTCTTTGAAGGCTCATTTTCTTTTAAACACCAAAGTAACATTTTGCTTTTGTTTTTCTCTTTAAATACATTTAAAACATAATTAAATAATTTTGTACCAATTCCATTATACTTTAATTCAGGTTTTACATATAATGCTAAAATCTCACAATCAATATCTGCCATATCTTGTGTATATTTATTACTGTCAATATAGTTACAAAAACCAACTATTGTTTCATTTAATATTGCTACTATAAAACCACTTTCAGTATAATTTTTCTCTAATTTTTTAATTATTTGTTCTTCATTTAATGAATTTAATATGTCATCTGAAATAAGACCCTTATATGCCTTTCTCCAACCATTTATTTTAATATCTACAATATCAGGTATGTCTTCTCTTCTTATATTACTAATTATAATTTGTTTCATTTGTTATAATTCCTTTTTTAGATATACAACCTTAGAAATTTCATATGATACAAATAAAATAAGTATAATAGTAATAGGTACAATAATCATATAGTAATTATTTAAAACATTAACTATATTTTGTGGAATATTTATATCTGCTCCAGTTTTTAAGAAAATTGAAGCTATACCTGTAATAGCAAAAACACCTATAAAAAGTCCAATTCTACTTTTTTCAACTCCAAACTTATAGATTAATGGATAAAGTATTGATTGTATAACTATTACTGCAAAACCGCAACCTAAAGTTGTTGATAATACTTCTTCCATATTAATACTATTTTTAGCATATCCTACAGCTATTGAAAGTAAAAAAGTGATTATTATAGATATAAAAACTACAAGCAAAGTTGTTAAGTATTTAGATTTTACTGCATTTTTTCTACCCTTTGGAAATGATGAAATGTATGCATCAGTTTTATTATACTCATCATAACTAAAAGTTGACATCATAATCATAACACTTATAAAAGCAGGAATAAAGGAAAAGTTACCATTCCCATTTATTGATACAAGTGTAAATACAACAAGCATTGTTATAATTACTTTCAAATTTCCTCTTGCCATTAACAAATCTTTTTTTATTAACCCTAACATTTTACTTTTCCCCCTTTATCATGAGTACCATTAATTCTTCAAGTGTTATTTTATCTATAACTGCCTCTTTATACTTCTTACTTATTTTAGAGATATCTTTAACTAATATTTCATAATCATATTTATTCTTTTTATATGATATAATATCTTTCTTATCAATACTAGCAAAGTATTTATCATCACATTTTAAAATTCCATAGTTTTCCATAATCTCATCTCTAATATCGTCTAATACAACTTTACCTTTATCAATAAATATAATACTATCTGCAATATGTTCAAGGTCACTAGTAATATGTGTAGACAATAAAATTGTATGTTCTTCATCAGATATAAATTTTAAAAATATATCTAGTACTTCATTTCTAACAACAGGATCAAGACCACTTGTTGGTTCATCTAGTATCAAAAGTTTAGGCTTATGTGACAATGCTGTTACAATCTCTAGTTTTTTTCTCATTCCTTTAGATAATGTTTTTATTTGTTTATTTAAAGGAATATCAAAATCCTTTAAATAATTAAAATATATATCACTATCCCAATTTTTATATACACCTTTCATAATATGATTAATATCTTTTACATATAATATTTCTGGAAAAAACATATTGTCTAAAACAACGCCAATATCTTCTTTTATAACACTTTCATCTACTTTATAATCTTTATCAAATATTTTAATATTACCACTATCAATATTAATAATATTTAATATTGACTTTATAAGTGTAGTTTTACCAGCACCATTTTCACCAATAAGACCTACAATAACACCACTAGGTATTTTTAAATCTATTCTTCCTAGTTCAAATTTATCATATTTTTTAGTTAAATTACTTATTTCTATTGCATTTTTCATTTTTCATCACTCTCCATTAAAAACTTAAATAAATCTAGTACATCATCTTCTTTAATATCAAACTTATTTGCAATCATGATTATTTTTAACATATACTCTTCAATATCTTTTCTTGCTTTTTCCTTTGCAAGTTCTGTATTTTTAGGAGCAACAAAACTACCTTTTCCCTGTCTTGTTATAATGTATCCTTCATCTTCTAACTCATCATAAGCTTTTTTTATAGTCATTACACTAATTCTTATATCTTGGGCAAGTGAACGAATAGAAGGAATACTTTCATCTTCACTTAATTCTCCACTCATAATTGCAGTAATTATTGCATTTTTTATTTGTTCGTAAATAGGAACTGAACTACTATTACTAATTATAATTTTCATATTTCTCCTTCCGCTGTTATACTTTATGTATAACATTATATAACACGATATTACATTTGTCAAGATTAAAAGTAGAATTATATATTATTATTTATACATTTTTTATATTATTTAAAATAATTAAAAGAAAAAACACCTTCAAATATTAGTAAAACTAATATTTGAGGTGTATTCTATTTATATATATATTAATTATTTTGTTTTTTTATATTATTTATAATTAATAGACTAATAACTATTATACTAACTATAAATATGCCTATATACACATATATATTTATATCACTTGTATTTGGTAAATCAAACATCTTTTTCTTATATACTACATTTATATCATTTTCTTTTCCATACTCTATTGTAACAGTTTTACTTTCTGTATAATAACCATCTATTTCAGGTAATTCTATTTCTTCTGCATATCCTATATATCCTTCTTTTTCAATTGTTTCTATTATATTACCCCTTTCATCTACTATATTTATTTCAACTTTTACTAGTACTTTTTCTCTTTCATAATAATGTTTTACTTCTATATTACTTCTTTCAACTATTCCTTCAACTTTTCCTACAGTTTCAATATAGTTATATCCATCAAATTCTTTTTTATTTACTTTATAGCCATCTCCTTCTTTATATTCTACCTCTTCTCTTTCTATTTCTTTATTACTTACTTTGTCTATATACATTACTATTACTTTTGATAACTTTCTATATTTATACGTTACTATTATCTTCTCTTCACTCATTATTCCTTTTTCATTTTCTGGTACTTCTACTACTTCATATCCTACTATATCTTTTACTTTTATTGTGTATTCTTCTCCAACTAATCCTACTTCATGCTCTGATGTTTCTATCTCTTCATTTGTTACTTCATCTATATATTTTACTTCTATTCCTCCAGCTATTTTACTATATTCATATACTACTTCTATATCTTCTCTTCCTACTACTCCATTTGCATTTACTGGTATTTTTACTAATTTATATCCTGATATTTCTTTTTCATTTGTTTCGTAACTATCTCCCTCTTTATATGTACTTTCTACTCTATCAAATTCTTCACTGCTATTTTTATCTACATATCTTACTATTACTTTTGATAACTTTCTATATTTGTATGTCACAGTTACCAAATCTTCTCTCATTACTCCACTTACATTTATTGGTGTTTCTACTAATTCATAACCTGATATTTCCTTTGCATTTGTTGTATAATTCTCTCCCTCTATTCCTGTTATTGTTTCTTTTGCTTCTATTTCTTCTCCTATTACTTCATCTATATACTTTACTTCTACTCCTATTACTATCTTTTTATATCCATACTCTACTACTATATCTTCTCTTTCTACTACTCCCGCTTTTTCTTCTGGTATACTAATTAGTCTATATCCGTCTAACTCTTTTTCCTCTGATGTATAATTCTCTCCCTCTTTGTATGTACCTTCTACTCTATCTATTTCATCTCCATTATTTAAATCTATATACTTAACTATTACTTTTGATACTTTTCTATATTTATATACTACTGTTATTTTTTCTTCACTCATTGTACCTACTTTATTTGCTGGTATTTCTACAACTTCATACCCTGCTATATTCTTTTCAACTGTTGTATACTCTTCACCTTGAAAACCTTCTTTAGTTTCTGTTGCTTCAATTTCTTCACCTGTCACTTCATCAATGTACTTTACTTCCACTCCACCAGAAGCTTTTTTATATACTCCACTTACATTTACTGCATTTTCTTCTTCTACATATAACTCTCTATACTTTTCTTGTTCTGCCTCTTCTAAAGAATTTATATCTATTGGATAACTTTTTATATTTACTACTATTGGTAATTCTACATTACTATTTATTTCTCCTTTATTTTGTATATTATTATTTACCTTTACATCATATTCAACTGTTATAGTTTGACTAGGTAATATTCTATCTATTCCATTTATTACAATTTCATTTGTATCAGCATTATACACACTTTCAACATTTACTACATTACCATTTATTTTTACTACTATATTTGTTACATCAGATAACGCTTCATCTAATTTACAAGTTATTTTTGTATCATATCCTATACCTTCTTCATCAGTTGCACTATTTGTTATATTTGTTTTTATATGTACATTTTCACTTTCTATTAAATTATCTATGCTTTCTATGTTAAATGAAAATTCTGGTGAATATATTTGATGTAATAATCCTATAGCATTGACTCCAAAACTTCCAGTTCCAAGTTGTGTAAATCTATACCCAACTACTTCTTTGTTATTAAAATAATTTTTTCCAAGTTTTTCATAGAAATAGTCCATCTCTCCCCCTCTTATATTATGACTTTTTACTGCATTAAACGTTCCATTAACAAAATCTGTATTTGTTCTACCTTCAAATACCAACTTTCCATTATATGTACTTTGATATAATTGTTTATATGTTCCATCATCAAGAATTGCTTCTACTTTATCAGAATTTTGACTAGAAAAAGTCCAACCTCCAGATAAACCACCGGAAAGAATCCCAAATAGTTCATACTCCTCTCTTAATTTAAATTTATTATCATAATATACTTCTAATGGTTTATTATAATAAATTGTATCATAAATATTTTTTAATAATATATGATTTAATGTTAAATTTAGATTTTCATAAATTGCTATTATTCCCCATGAATGCTGAGGTTGAACAGGTGCATCCAAAAATGAAATATAATACCACCCACTTTCAACTATATCTAAGGCAACTTTAGACCTATCATAAATATTCAAAATTTCATATGTACCATCTGGTTTTATAAGGAGTATGTCTATATAATCATTAGTATAACCATATACTTTCATAGTTAAATAACACTTTTTTATTTTACCATCAAAATCAAGCCTACTTCCTGACATATTATTTACTCTTGATAATATATTAGAAGGTATATTCTTTTTTATTTCATTCCAATTTTCTGGATAATTTGTTATCAATTTTACATTTACTCCAGCAGCTGTTCCCCTATCTGCATTGTTATTCCCTGCAATCGCTACTCCATAATGACCTATATCTTCAAATAATGTTTCGCCTTCTACTACACTTGCTGTATTTTCTAAATTAGAACTTATCTCCGTTTTTTTGACATTTCCTGTTATTGCAATTCCTATTATAGTTGCAATTACACAAATTATAATTATTCCTATAATAACTATTTTTTTTATTTTGTTTTTATTAACTTTTTTACTTTTGTTCTCTTCCATAAATTCACCCTCTTATTAGTTTTCTTTTTATTTTGTTTATTATACATTTTTTCTTTTTTACACAGCAAAAGAGCTGGTACTAAATTTTAGTATCAGTTTCATATATATTAACACCTGTCTTGTTTTCTTTTTTATGTTTATAACACGATGGTGTGTGTAGTTCTATCAGACTTGTATTTGTTTTAGTTACCATAATTTATTCTCCTTCGTTTTATTTACTTTCATTTATTTTTCTTCCTTGTTATTTTAATGATAACATTTATTCAGACTTTTTACAAGTACTCTATTATATATTTATATTTCATATTTTAATTTTTAATTGTTATATAAAAGCAAACGGTTATATTATAATCGTTTGCTTCTAATTTATTATTATTTAAATGGATGTTTTAACTTATCTTTTAGAGCTACCGAAATAATATCCATTGATATCTCATAAATATTTTCTGCTTTCTCTTTTTCTAAATTTAATTCCATTTGTATATCACTTATTATTTTATCTTTATTTTTCTTACTAAATATAAAATTACTTTCTAAAATATTATTTATAGTTTCACATTCTTTATTTGATAGTTTTGTTCTATCTTGTAATAGTTCTATAAATTTTTTCTTATTCATTTTCATCACCATACATCTTTCCTTTTGAATCTAATTGAATTTCATAACCATATTCAAAAATATATGCCATAGTAAATAAAAATAATATATATACAAAATCAAGTAATTCAAATCCAATACCTAAATCCTCACCTATTGCAATTTCTGATGTAATTCCTATAACATTAGGTAGAAGAGTGGCAATAATCATAAATATAGCCATTTTCTTTATATGACTTACATTTTCCATTGTAAATGGAGTTTCTCCATTATGTATATTTACAAATAATTTTTCTAAATGATTTAATATAATAAAAAATAATATTAATGTAGCAATTAAAACTGTAAATGCAACTTCTATAAACAAAACTAGTTTTATTATAGAATGATTTTGTAAAGTATCTATTACTTGCTTTATAACAAGTTTATCTTCTACATTTTGAATATCTTGTACTTTATCATTGAATTTTATAACTAACTCATCATTTATATATTCATATTCTACTTTATTTTCATATATACTAGTTACATTATCAATTGCTTTAATATTTCTACTAATAAATAATGTTGCAATCATTGTAATAGCTACAATTACGACTGATATTAATAGCAATGCCTTACAAACTCTTGCAATAATATATATTGCCTTGCTTAACCCCTTTAGCCTATTTTGTTTTTCTCTCTTCAATTTAACTATACTCATTTTTACATCTTCGTCTAATGAATTAATATCTGTAAGTTCTTCATGTATTAAATCATTTATCTTACAATGAAAAATATCACATAATTTAAAAATATTATCCATATTTGGATATGCATCACCACATTCCCATTTAGAAACACTTTGTCTTGAAACTCCAACTTTTTCAGCTAAACTCTCCTGTGATATTTTCTTTTTCTTTCGCAAGTTTCTTAAATTATCACCAAATTTCACTAGACTTCCCCCTTTCCATATAGTTAAATTTTATATTTAAAATAGCTCTAATTCTACCAACTTTTAGTTGCATTTATATTTTTTGATATAAATTATATATTTTAACTATTTTTTAATTTAACTTTCAAAGTAGAAAGCATATCTTGTATTATCTCTAATTAACTTTTCTTCAAAATTTCCATTACTAAAATTTGATATGACACTTCTCCAAAAACTTTGAGCCTTCTTATTTTTTAAAAGAGTTCTTACTTCCCATTTACCTTTATATGTTCTAAAAATCTCATTTGCCATAAAAGTACCTGCACCCGTATTTCTATACTTATTTATAACAAAAAACTCTGCTATTTCGTTCATATTTTCTTCATTATACCTTTGAAGTACAAATCCTGCAAGCTTACCATCACATTTTAAAATATATGGATGTCTCTTTTCACTTTTCCAATACATATCTATATACTTACTTATAACATAAACCCCACTATCTAACAAATTAAAATCAGTTGTTTCATCTTCATAAAAACTTAACTCATATGTATATAATTGCATTAAATTATATATAATTATTTTATCTTTCTCTTCAACTTTTATAAGTTCAAATTTCATAATTTTAACTCCTTTTTACAATATTTGATTTTTTATCAAAAAATAGTTTTGCTATTTTTTCATCTAATTTTTTATACTTTGCAATATCAATATCTTCTTTAGTAGATAAAATATTAAAATCTACATTTTCTTCTAAACTAAAATAGTCTGTTAAATAAAAACCATTTTCAACATAAAATTTCAATCTTTTCTTTCGTATATTAATATCACTAAATCTTTCATCAATCTTATCTATATTTAAATATATATCTTTATTACTATTTTCTTTAATACAAAAATTTAGTAAATATTTTCCATAACCCTTACCACGACTATTTTCATCAACTGCTAAATATAGTAAAAATATCATATCTTTGTAAGTTATATAATAAATAAATCCGACAATACTATGTTTATCTTTTAATGTATACAATTTGCAAAACTTTGTAAGTAAATTAAACATTAAAAGAAATATAGAAAATCTCTCTTCTTCTGGAAAAGAATTATAATATATATTTTTTACACTTTTTAAATCACTTATTCTAAACTTATTTATTTTTAATTCATTATTCATTTTACACCTTTATTTTAACTCTATTATATCTAAATCATTAGGTACATAAACATTTCCAGCAAAGTTTTCTTTTGCCTCTTTAATATACATTTTACTTCTATCTTTACCAAGGTTTTCTTGTGTATGCCATAAGATCAAGTTTTTAGCACCAATTTTTTTAGCCTTTATAGAAGCTGATTTTGCAGTATCATGGTTTTTCTCTCTTGGCTTAAATTTATCAGATTCTGTTTCCAAGCAAAAAGATTCATGTAACAAATAATCTACATTTTCTACATCATTATATAACCTTTCATCTAGTGGCTCATCTCCAAGAAATGCAAGTGTTTTTCCATTATTTAAAACAGTTTTAAAACCATATTGTTTATCACTTTTTGCAAGAATATCTAAAAACTCTATTTCATAGTCTAAAATTTTTACCATTTCATGATTTTTAACAACATTTATAAATATTCTATCATTAATAAATCTTTGTTGTTCTTTTCTAAGTAAAGTATGTATTTGATCTTCAAGAATTTTTGCAACTTCATCATGACAATATATATTAAGTTCTCCTTTATATGTTCCCTTTCTCATAGCAATGTCGACAAATCTATATATCCATAATACACCATATAAATGATCAATATGTTTGTGTGATATGAACATATTATGTATATTAAGTAAATCAATATTTGCTCTTTTAAGTTGCCTTAAAATTCCATTCCCACCACCTGCATCTACAAGTAAATAATTACCTTTATTATTTTGTAGTGCAAAACATGTATTGTAATTTTCAACAACACTTGCAGTACCTGTACCTAAAACTATAATTTTTTCCATAACTAAATTCTCCTTTAACTTATTCATCTTTACTTTTCTTTAACAAATACTTATATATAATATATATACCCGTTATAAAAAATGGTATTGAGAAAAATAATAAAGAATACATTCTACCTTTTATAGCAAAATAACACCACATGGCTAAAAAGCCAAACCAAAATAATAAAAAGCTATAAATATATACTTTATGTGATATTTCTACATATTTTTTTTTCTTAAAATATGCAAATATAATTTGAGCAAGTATAGAAAGACCACATATTATAAAAGGAATTAGTGCAAGCTCTGTAATAAGATTTGAACTCTTTACAAAACAGTATATTAAAAAAGTATTTATAATTAACCCACTAACAAACTTTATTATAAAAACAACTTTATCAATCATAGTATTTTTTTCTCCTAAACTCTATATTAATATAACATAAAATGAAGCAATTATCAATAATAACTACTCCACAATAATGCTTATCATATAATATAATTTTATTTTCTTAAACCTTTACTATTTTCTTTTTCTAACTGTTTTAAGCTTTTTTTAGGTGTAGGAAAATCTTCTGGCATAGTTCCACCAGCTTCTTTTATTGCATCTCTAACTATTTTCCCAATTTTATTATGAGTATTGCAAGCTTCATTTTCAGTGTCTACATTATCTCTTTTTAATCTTTGTTCTGTTTGAGAAATTCTAAATAAATTAGCTATAAGTTCATCACTACCCATATTATCTAAAATATCTTCTCTATATTTTAAACCTTTTCTTTTAGCAATATCATTAGCTGTTTCACCATTATATAATCCTTTATAACCACTATTATGAAATTTATCAAAATTTTTAACTCCTGCATTTTTAGCTGCCTGATTAAGTGAATAGTTTCCTTTTATCGTTAGATCTCTTTGATAAAATCTTTTTTCATCTTCTGTTAGCATACTATATTCTTTTTCACTAATTTCTTGTTTTCTAGTTTGAATAGCAAAGTATGTTTGAGCAAGTGCAATAACCTTTTTTCTGCTATCACCATTTTGTGCAATTAAATAACAAGCATATCTAGATAATTTATAATCTAAAATTGTTTTTTGGGCTCCTTTAGGCATTTTTATCGTTTTATTAATGTTAGTAAAATGTTCAATCACACTAATATCACTGTTTTTACAAGATATTTTTGCTTTTTCAATTATTTTTTCAAAATTTTGCCAATTAGAATACTGCAAAACATTCATTAATTCCCTAGCATCCCAAAACTCCACACCATTTTCATCAATATGTTTAATATCTTCAAATGACTTATTAGTTTTATCTAATTCTCTCATAAATATCATCTCCATTTCTAAATATTATATTTTATAATATTTACATGTTATTATAAAACGTTTGTTTATAAAAGTCAATTGATTTATTTGAATTAATTAAAATTTTATGGACCGGTATATAAATTTAAAGATGCCTAGAAATTAATTTTCTAGACACCTTCATCTATATTTTTTAAAATTCCAAGTCCTAAATGTAACTTTTTGCTATCTAATAAATACTGTTTTAATTCCTTTTGAAGTGATGTATTTTCAGATAAATTTTCATATTGTATATTTCCAGTAACTTCATCAAAAACAAAATTTAAAAAATCATTTATATTTTCCTCATACTCTATTATATCAAACATATTTTGAAATTTAACTATATTACTACCATTTGGTAATACTTCTCTTACTTCAGGACTAAGTAACCAACTTTGAGTATAATATATTAAGTCACTTGTATTAAGATTTGGATAATATTTTCTTATATAATCTTTTGAATTTTTAATTGACTCTTTTACTTTTAGTTCATCTAAATTTTTATCTCGTGGAATATGAATATACACATATTCTTTTTTAGTCTCAAAATACTTATCTAACTTTGAAAAATTTTTGACTCCAATTTCATATTGTAATCTTCCAACTTGTATTATGTACCCTTTCATGAAAAATGAACCCCATATCATTTGGGAAAATCTTATGCCATCTATATTATGTCTTTTTCTATCACTAGTACATGTAAGTCTTATGTTATATTTTTGCACTTCTATTTGCTCATTATCAAAACATCTAAGATTCATATTTTTTATATGAAACTCATATCCTAAAAGAAGTGATATTACAGGTATCATATAACTTCCATGATCCTTAAAAGTATTATTCGTAGATTTCCATGACCATATATTATAATAATTTTCTTTATCTGCATAATATAATATATAATACATTATATAACATATATAATTTAAGTTTATATCTTTTCTTAATATATCTAATTCTTGGTATACTCTAATTTTAAAATCTGTATCAAAACCGTAAAATTTAAGTATCTCATCAAAATCATATTTATCTAGAAAGTTAGAATTATAATTTTTTTCTATTTCATAAGCTAGATTATACCAAGAAGTTGGTTTATCCTCAAAATTTATGTATTGTAATAAACTATCTATATTTTTTCTCACATTTTCCACCTTACTTTTTATATTTTCTTTTTCCAAAACATTTTGTTATCTCTAAATTCATAAATAATAATATTATTATCATATAAATATGATAAATATGATTTTATAGTACTGCCTACAAGTACATATTGATTTTCATTCATAATAAGATTATACTCGTCAAATATATATTTTAAAATATCTTCAAAAGTAACAAAATTTTCACAATAATTTAATATTTTTTCTGATATTTCCAAAACCTTATTTTTGTTTATTTCTATTAGTTCTAAAATATTTTCTGTAGCTTCACAATGTGATGGAATAAATAGCTTTCCTTTTAATGTCTTTAAATATTCTAAAGTATTTAAAAAATTATCTACATCATATATGAAAAATAAATGATATTTATTTATTGTCTCCATACTAAATAGTGAGTCTGCTAAAAAATACACATCATCACTTGTCTTAATTCCAATCATATCAAAAAAATGCCCTTTAAGTGAAAAGTATTCTAATCCTTCTGGCAAATTATTTTCTATGTTTTTCACTTTACTTGTCTTTGCAAGTAAAAATTTGTTTCTAAGTTTTTCAAAAGGATATCCTCCATATAAAAATGATGGTTCAAGCTCTGGGTAAGCAGTAAAACATTTTTCTATATTTAGTGAATATATCTCACAATTTGTTCTATCTTGAATTACTTTATTTCCACCAATATGATCTGCATTAGAATGTGTATTTATAATTCCTTTTATTTTAAATCCTTGCTCATCTAATGTCTTTATAATCTTCTTACCTGCATCTTTGTCATTTCCACTATCAATTATATATACATTCTCATCATCTACTCTATATACCCCAATATTTGTAGCATTTTTTATATAATATGTTTTTTCTCCAACTTTTATAAATTCCATTTCTACTCCTTTTTTAAATTCATTTTATACAATTTTTGAATTCTATTTTCTTTTTTATACGTATCAATATCACATACAAATTCAAATCCAGATTTTTCATATAAATTTACATGTCTTGTATAAAGATATATCTCATTAAAATTCTTTAAATTCTTAGATGTATCTTTTACAGTTTCAAGTAATTTTCTACCATATCCCATATTTCTATATTCTTCATCAATATATACATTTGCAAGCCATGGGTATATATCTGGTCTTACACTCAAATCTTCTAATGCATATTGATACATTCCAATTATATTATCATTTAAAAAAAGTCCATAAGTTTGTGGTAATCTTACATCTTGCATACTATGTTTCATAAAGCACTTTGTAGCTTCAAAACTGTAGCCATCTCTTTTTCCCCACCAATTATACATCCATGTTGTAATTTTATTAAGTAACTCATCATCTATATTTATTAATTTTTTTATACTCAAATTTACTTTTTCTGTACTTTTATTATCTATCATAATAAACTCCTTATTTCTTCTTCCTTGGTTTAGGAATAGGTGTAACTTTTTCTAACTCTATTAGAACCTTTCTACTTAATTCTTTATTGTCAATATCTAATATATAATGCTCTTTTGCACTTTTATATGGAATACCTACATCTGCCTCCTTCATTAAATCATAAATCACATCTAACTTTTTTACATATACTATGCCATCACAAACTAAAAGTATTGGCTTATTATTTACATATACCATATATTCGCCAAACATCTTTTTGTATCTAATCTCTCCAATACCTTCTATTTGTTCACATACATATTCTATATATTCTTGTGTTGTAGCCATACTTTCCTCCTAATCTAAATTTACTAAATTCTTTTCAAAATCTTTTACATAGTATTCTATATTTTTTCTACCTTTTGCAATAATCTCATGCCCCTCTTCCTCAAGTAATTTTTTCTGAAGTTCTATACCACCTGGATATTTATTATTTAATTTTCCATCTGATTTTAGCGTTCTCCAATATGGCGTAATATTATAAGCTCTCTGATAACTTGCAAAAGCAACAATTTGTACAAATATTCCAGCAGTCATAGGATCAGTAAAATCAGCACTATTTTTCTTAGATAAATGATCTCTTATCATACTAATTGTAATCAGTTTACCTTGAGGTACTTTTTTCATCACTTCATCATAATATATAGGTGGTGCCAAAAGCATTTTTTTACCACCATATCTTTTTATAGAATTCTCATCTTTTATTATTTGAATTTTTGGCATATCTTTATTATTATTTAACATAGCATTAAAATCTTTTTTACTTATATCTTTCATTCTTTTCATCCCCTACTAAATTTCCATTTCTAGACCATCATATGCCATATGATAACCATATTTATTTGCTCTTTTTTCAGCAAATTCATGATATCTATTTCCCTCATGGGATATATGTGTACCAAATATCTTTGTGTTATCATCAATTATACCTAATTTTTTCATTTTATTTAACTGTTCTATAAATAACTTTTCATTTAAATGTGAATATGAATAGTCAACATCCCCAAAAGTATGATCCATAATTACTACATCTAATTTATACTCTTTTAACTCATCTAATGCTTTTTTTGTTAATTCAGTAGTATCAGTAGCATAAAACACATTTTTATTTTCATAAGTTATTACATATAGAAGAGACCCATGTATAACATCATGTTTTGATTCTATCGCTTCAATTTTATAATTACCAAACTTTATTATTTGACCCTGATCTATTACATTACTATGTACATTTAATTTTTTTTGCCCCTCTTTAGTTATTAAATCTGCATTCTCATATTGCGATATTCTATCACTCATTATTTTAAGACAAGTAGGGTGAGCAAATATCTCTAATTTTTCTAATCTTTTTGGAGCCATATAAGGAATTCTTGTTATTAACAGCCCCTCATCAAAATGATCTATATGAATATGAGTTTGCAATAAATACTTCACTTTTCCCATATCTTTATCATACATACCCATTGCACTTTGAACATCTGGAGATAAATCAATTAATAGCTCATCATTAATTAAAATAGATGCTCTTTTTCTAATGCTTTTTCCCTTTTTTTCTCTTGCTTTTACACAGTTTTCACAATTACAAAATGCAAGTGGGTAACCAATGCCACCACTTCCAAGTATAGTTATTTTCATAATATCACTACCTTTAATATATAACTATATACTATCACAAAAGGAAGTAATTATCAATATTGTACTGAACCCAAAAAGTTGGACAGTATAAATTAGGTTACTAACTCGGAATGTTCTCTGTATTAAACAGGGGACATTCCTTGTAGTTTGCTCTTAATTTGTCTGTTATTATAATATTCTATATATTCAATTATATCTTTTTCTAATTCTTCTATATTTTTATATTCTTTTTCTTTCAATTCAGATCTAAACCCCTCTTTTAAAAAGTACTTTCATTTATATAATACCCAGAAAACAAAAAAGGTTACATAGAAAAAAGATATAGATAAACTATACCTTTCTAAATAAAATTATATATTACTATTTTTTACTTTTCTAATATTTTTTTCATTTCTTCATGTCTTTTAACTTTTTTAGTAGTTGTTTTTATTAATTCTTCTTCTGATAAAATAAGTCCTTTAATATGTTTATATTTAGGTACAGTAGTATTTAATTCCTTTATTTGCTCCCATATAATATTATATAATTCATCACCACTAATATCTCCATATTTTTCTTTTACTGCCTCTTTATCATACACAATTTTTACTGAAAGTTTAACATCATCTTTTTTCCTAGTATCAGGCATTCCAAAAACCATACATTCTTCTACAAGTTCTAATCTATTTACTAAAGTCTCCATTTCCTCTGGAAATACTTTTTTACCATTTTTTAAAACAATTAAGTTTTTACTTCTACCAGTTATAAATAGGTAACCATCTTTGTCAAAATATCCTAAATCCCCAGTATAAAAATATCCATCTTTTAAA
Organism: uncultured Clostridia bacterium; assembly: GCA_948562205.1. Lineage (GTDB taxonomy): Bacteria > Bacillota > Clostridia > TANB77 > CAG-465 > CAG-465. Next base: position 25,001 of record CAOYAN010000010.1, read on the forward strand.
ACTTCATTTGTTATCTCTGGCATTTCATAATATCCAAGCATTATATTAGGTCCTTTTACTCTAATCTCTCCTATTCCATTTTCATCTTTATTTACAATTTCTATAGTGTCAATTATCATTGGAAGTCCCACAGAGCCTTTTTTCATAGCTTTACAATTCTCTGCACAAATTACTGGAGCTGTCTCACTTAAACCATATCCTTGAATAGTCTCAATCCCTATATCGTTAAACCATCTAGCAATTTCAGCATCTGCTGGAGCACCACCAGATATAATAAATCTTAAGTGTCCACCAAGAGCATCAATAATTTGCTTAAATATCTTTCTTCTCAAATCAATATGACATGATTTAAGTACTCTACTAACTTTAATCATATTATTTACAAGATTTGTTTTTCCTTGTTTATCAAGTTCTTTTTTTATAGTCTTATATATAGCTTCTACTAAAACAGGAACACCTACAAATAGTGTCACTTTATATTCGTTTAAGTTTTGTTTAATATATCTTAGTCCATCTGGAAATACAGTTTTAACACCACAAGCAAGCATCATTGCAATACAAGTAGAACCAAAAATATGATGGAATGGCAAAAAAGCTATATTTGTATCAGTAGATCTAATATCTTCTACACATTGCATTGCATATATATCAGATGCAACATTTTTTTGTGATAACATTACAGCTTTAGACTGTGAAGTAGTACCAGATGTAAAAAGTAATATATTCATAGCATTTTCATCTATTTTTGCTTTAAGATATTCTTTTTTACCTCTTTTTAAAAGTTTTTTTCCAAAGTCTTTTAATTCATCTATAGACTTATAGCCATCCATTTTACTCATGCAAACATATTCAGTAACAAATGTATTTTTATTTAATTTTAATTTCTCTATTTTGTCTATTTGTTTTTCATCAAATACAAGACAGTCAGCCTTACTTCTTATAAGAGAGTTTTCAAGCTCATCATATTGTAAATCTTTATCAAGTGGAACAGATACAATACTACCAAGTAAATTAGCAAAATGAGTAATCACCCACTCATATCTATTTTTACCTATTATTGCTACCCTTTTTCCTTTTAATTTCATATCATAAAGAGAAGCTCCAACTCCATTTATATCTTCTAACATTTTTTTATATGTAATATTTTCATAAGTTACATTTTTATCTTCTTGATGTTTTATTACAAAAGCTATTTTATCACTATATATTTTAGCAGAATTGTATATAATTTCTTTTAAATTTTTAAATTCCTTAGCTTCAAATATTTTATCTTTTCCCATAATATGCCTCCTAAAATTAATATATTATATATTAATTAAATATTATATTATCACAAAAGCAAGTAATAATCAATAATTACTTGCTTTCCATACATTTACACTTTATATAAAAATAATTTAACAAAACTCTTGTTTTTTACTAATTTTCATAATTTTATCATCTAAAAAGTTTAAGATTTTAGCATAGATAGTAAGTTTTGCTGAATCTAATTTAGATAATTTTTTATTAGTTTTGTACTTCATCTTATGTTCATTTGTTGCCCAAAAATCCATTGCCATAGTTCTTATTTGTATTTCAACCTTAATAGGTTTTAGTTCTCCATTTATATTTACTGGTGTCTCTACTATAATGTGATAAGCAGAATACCCACTATATTTAGGCTTTTTTAAATAATCTTTTGCCTTTATAATTTTTATATCTGGTATTTTCTTTATCACTTTTAGTACATCATAAATATCATTTTTAAGAGGACAAATTACTCTTATTCCTGCAATATCATTTATATTATCAATAAGACTCTTATAAGTTAATTCATATTTTTTCTTTTTCATTTTATTTATTATACTTTTTGGAGTCTTAATCCTTGCTGTAATATTATTAATAACATCATAGCCATATTTATTATTTAAATTATTTCTTACCTCAACAAGTTTATTTATGACTTGATACAAGGCCTCTTTATATATGGCCATAATATAATTAAATTCTTTTGATTTTGTACTTATGGGTATTAGAAAGTTACCTGTAATATCTCCCTCATCCTTTATATCTAAACTATTTAAAATAATCACTCTCCTTTATTACTATCATATACCAATTTTACAAAAATAGTATTAAATCTATATGTTTCTTTTGTGAACATTTTGTGGAATATACCATTATATGGAAAAATAGAGTACTAACATTGATCTATTAGTACTCTTTTCTTGCTTATTTTTCTTACAAAAAAATATATATATCTTTACACTTTTTTCAAGTATATTTTCAAACTACGTGACAACATTATCAAAAAGTGGTATAATTGTTATGGTGATAACATGAAGATAAAAGAGATAAGAAAATTTGATATAGAAGTAACAAAAAATGGAAATATTATATATAGTGGTATTAGTGATGATGCCACTTCTGATATAAAAAATATGAATATAAAAAATATAAATTTAGAAAATAAAGTAATAAAAATAGAAGTAGAGCCCTAAGGATTATCCCTAGGACTCTATTTTTTATTCAGTAAATCCAGCAATTTTTTGCATTTCTTCGCTCATTTTCATAAATTTGATATAGTTTATTGAAGTATATAGACTTCTATCAAACACATCCATCTGTGTCTTTTTTACACTACCTGCTAAAAATTCATAAGCTGTAGCCTTAGAAATTCCATCATCAGTATACATACATACTTTATCATCTTCATCTTTTAATGATATCTTAATTATATATGTCTTTACTATATTCTTACTTCTTTCAAGAAATGTAACATCAACACCCAGTATTTCAATTTTATCCAGATCTTCTTTGTTAAAAAAAGTTTTAATTCCATTTTCCATATCAGTGGACTGAAATTTTGCTATATATCCCAAGGTATTATACATATAATCAGTTGGTGTTTGATAAATTATATATTTTCCAGGTCTGTTTTCTTTATATGGTGTCATAGCAAGCTCGAAATTTCCCTCTAAATTATTTCCAATAACAAAGAGCTTTCCTTGTTCTTCCCCTATAAACTCAAATGCTTCAAAATAGGTTTGAAAATATCCTTCCCGCTTCTCTAATCCCTCAATAAATAATCTCATATAAAACCTCCTATTTAGTTAGTTTTTATTAGTTTCCCAGCTAGTATTTTAACATAAAATCTTACTTATGTCAATTATTATTCTCCAACTGTTATTATATCCTTTGTTTCTAAATTATCTACACCATTTATATTATAATATGAATTTGGTATATCACCAATAAGTATAGTTTCAGCAAGTACTACCTCTTTAGTATATTCATCAAGAATTGTAGTAAAAGGAGCTATTATCTTTACTTGGGATGTGATTTTTATAATTATTCTATGCCTTGTTTGATTAATCCCAACATCATCAAAATGTGATAAATATTCTATTTTAGCATCTCCAACTGGAAGTGTTTTAACATTTACTCTTATACCATATCCACCAAAAGATTTACTACCAAGAAGTATCCCTATTGGAACGTTAATATGACTAGACTGATTTTTTTGTAAGTTTTCCTCAAGAGTAATAACTAAACGATTTGATAACTTATTTAATTCGTTTACATTAGAGGTAATAGCTACTATTTTTCCAGTTTCTGTCTTTTCAATATTTATTATACTTGCATATGTTATATCACCTATATTTTCACTTATAGCATCTTCAGTACATTTAAGAGCAATAGAATGAGCATTTGACTGACATACTTCAATAAGAGATGTTTCTATTTTTTTATAGTGAGATGAAACTATGACAACTATAACTACAATTAGTAGAGTAAAAAAGACAAATGATTTTTTAATCTTCATTTGTCTTAATGTTACACTATAATATTTAAGTCTCATTATCTAATAATTAAAAGTTTATCTCCAACTGATATTGCATCTTTGTTTTCTATATTATTTGTCATAACAATCTTATCTACACTAGTTTTATATTTTTTAGCTATATTCCATAATGTATCTCCTGGTTTTACAATATATATATTTATACTATTAATATTACTAAGGTCTAATTCTAATTCCTCTATTTTATCAATAATATTCATATCAGCAACATCTTCTGCAAAAGCTCCGACATCTAATATAAGTCTCATATCTATGTCATTTCCACTTTGAGTTATAGTACCACTTTTATCAATTACATCTATAAATACATTTTTAGGATTACTTATATTTTCAAGTTCAAACTTCTCATTAATCATAACATCTATACTCTTACTTTCAAGCTCAAAAGTATTAGTATCTTGTAATAATAGATTTAGTTTAATAGTTCCACCAACAGTTACAGTATTATTTGCTATTTCAGTTGTAACAAAACTTGTATCTATATTGTAATCTATTAATCTTAAATCCTCGGGAATGGCATTATTTATAGTTTCCCTTATATCTAATCTCTTTAATACATTTATATCTTTTTTAACCACTTGAAGTTTATTTTCATTATATTTTAATTCTCTTGTTTGGCTATAAAAATCTTCAACATATTCTATCTCTTCATCTTCAAACATTGTAACATTTGCTTCTATTTGATATGTGGCATTTAAAGTTCTAGCATCGATGTCTGGATTAATCTTAATATCGAAATCTTGTAAAATATATCCTATATCAAATTTTGAGTTATCTCTTATATTATCAAGTTCTATCATTGCAGAAAATGGTACTGTAATATTTACTTTATTTATTTGATTATCACTACTATCTGATAAATATAATACTAAAACATCAATATCTCCCTTAACCATTATTTTATTATAACTTTCCTTATACTCTGTATTTTTTATTTTAGGCTCTACTTTCAATATTTCATATATTTGACTTGAATCTTTTGGTAACATAACATCTTCTTTAGAAGTTATAATACTTTTTTTACACTCCTTGATATTATTAAATTTCCCTTTACACATTTTACATTCAATATTATCTTCTTCAGAAAATTTATTAATAAGATCAGTCATTACTTGCCTTTTAGCAGTAATTTTAAATAATATCTCACATTTTGTAGCTATTTTTCTCTCATTAGGTAATGAATAAATTATATTTTTACAAGTAGGTACAATTGTAACAATTGACTCTTTATCTATATTTGGTGTATCTAAAACTTCAGTATATGGATATGAAACACAAAGCCCCCTTGATATAAACTTTTCATCATTTACATTGTATATAATATAATAATTTATTTTTCCTGTAACTTTTATTTTATTTTCCATATTCTCTATACTATTTATATATGGTGTTGCCATAACACTTACAACTTTTACAGCATCAGGCTTTGTATCTGGTACTATAATATCTTGCTCAACCCATGCACTAACACTTTTTTTAAGTGAGCATTTATTTAAATTCAATGACTTCCTTTCTATATTTAAAGACATTTTAACATCCTCCTTTAACTTAGTACAATATATGGCAAAAAAAAAAATTTATTACTTGTAACATAAAAAAAAATTCCACATATTATATATTAGTTAAATATTTAACATTAGAGAATTTATCTTTAAAACTATAAATTAAGATATACTAGTATATTAAATACTATATAATCTCCTTGAATATACAAATAACACAGTCTCGTATTGAAACTGTGTTATTTTCGAACGATTTAATATAACTTATAAAAACTCATTTTGGAAGATCAAACTTTTCCTCATAGTATTCCTCAGAATCTATAGGTAATTTAAAACACTTATACCTATATAAGGTACCATATTTCTCATTTAATCTTCTATCTCTTGTTAAATCTGATAAATACCAATTGTTATCAACATATATAACATTCCATGCATGATATTCTACATATACTCTTTTATACTCATCATAATATACAGATCTTCCAAAAACACTTAAAACAGGTATATTTGCCATATCTGAAACATATTTCATAGAATAAGCAAGTCCACCACACACTGTTTCTTTTTGTACAATACATCCATATAGGTCATTCATATATGGATTATCCACTTCATTATACTTAGTATCTTGAATTAACCAATCATGAATACTTTGTAATTTCTCTTCATCAGTTCCAGATAGAGTATTAACAAATTCTTGTGTTTTTGTTTCTACTATATTAATTGCTTCTAGTAAATCTTCTTTACTATCAAAAGAATAGTAGCTACCTTCTTTGGGATTAATATAAAATTTAACAATGGTACTTGAGCCCTCATCAGATTCAAAATAATAAACATATTTTTTGTAAGTGTTAAACCATAATGTAGACATAGGATTATCTAAACAATATGCCCATATTACCCTTGAAAAAATATTTTCAGTTATTTTATCTATATCTTCATTATCAATATTTATTTCTCCTAAGCATATCATTTCCTTATTATCCATGATATCTTCCTTTGAAGAAGCCAATGTATCATATATTTTTTTCTCTTCTGTTGATAGTTGATTGTAATAATAATATTTTACATTTGCCTCTTCTATATTATAAGTTTTTATAATACAAGACTTTATATAGAAGACTTCAACGACTAAAATGCAAAAAAGTAAAAATACTAAAGTTCTTTTTATTCTACTCATAAAATCCTCCTATATTTTATAATTAAATCTTCTTATCACAGCATAGTTTTTAATATAAAATTATATACTTATCTAAATTAATCAATAGATATTTTAATTATCATTAGTATTTTATCATATTTAACAATATTTTTCCACATTTTTTATGTAAAATTAAAAAAAGATATACCATTACAGTATATCTTAAAAATATATAACCTCTTATAACCGCTCTATAACCTAGCATATTTAGGCGTAGAGAAATCATACCTTGCAATTGGCTCACCAGATGGTAAGCTAAGTTCCAATGTATTTGTTACTAAATCTGCATATCCATAAGAAAGTTTATTATCAGTATCACTTTCTTTAAAGACAAACAAATTTGTATAAGTGCTATCAATAACACCTTTTCTATATATACATTTATTTCTTCCAACATTTGCCTTTACAAAGATTTCTTGTCCAACATAGTTTTCAACATCTTGCTTAATTTTTTGTAGTGAATCTTTTGAAACCATAATAATCACCTATAAGCCTCTCTTATGTGTCAGATTATATCATTTTTTACGTACAATGTCAAAGCTATAATTTGTCCATCTTAGCATTTATTACAAAACTATGTTAACTCGTATTTTGATTTTATTCAGTATAAATAAAAATATAACATCTACCATTTTGTAAATGTTATATTTTCATTACATTTATTTTTGATTATTAATATAGTTTATTGCTTCACTAAGCTGTGTATCTTTACTTCTTTCTATTGTTAAATCATTTTTTACTTCATCTGGTAACTCAATTACTCTATCTGGCTCTATACCTTTTTTATGTATTTCTATACCACTAGAAGTATAGTATTTAGATGTAGTTATCGATAAAGCTCCCCTATTTCCTAAAGGTTCTATTGTTTGAACTATACCTTTTCCATATGTTTTTGTTCCAATAACAATACCTTTCTTTGAATCCTTTATAGCACCTGATAATATCTCTGATGCACTAGCACTTCTTGAATTTACAAGTATTGCAAGAGGAATATCTATCTCATTTTTTCCATCACATTTATATACTTTTTCACTGCCATCTTTATATACTAGCTTTAGCAAATCACATTTTGGAAGCATAAGTCTTGCAATATTTAAAGTATCTGCAACAAGACCACCAGGATTGTTTCTTACATCTATTACAAGTCCTTTAATATTTTGTGATCTTAATTTATCATATTCACTTTTAAATTGATTATATATATCATTATCAAATTGCCATATTTTAATATATCCAATATTTCCATCCAAAACTTCAGATTCAATATTATTTGCCACGATACTCTCTCTTATTACTTCACGCTCCATTAATTCTTCACCACGTTTTATAATAAGCTTTACTGAAGTATTAGCTTCTCCCTTTATAGCATCTACAGCTTCTTGATAAGTTTCTAAACTTACTGTAATATCCTCTACTTTTACAATTATATCTCCTATTTTTAGATCCACTTTAGTAGCTGGTGAATTAGGCATTATACCAAGTATTTCTATTCCTGAAGTTTCAGTATCAAAAGTTAAATGTACACCTATTCCACTATATGGTTTTACACTTGACTCTAACATCTCCTTATATTCTTCTTCTGAAATATATCTTGTATATGGGTCGCCTGTAGCACTAGCAATACCAGATATTGCGCCATTTACAAGAGTATCCATATCCACATCATCAACATATTTTTTAGAAACTTCCTCTAATGCATACTCAATTCTTTTTAAATATGCACTGTTATTATTACTTGTAGTATTATTATTACTACCAAGTAATGGCTTTACTACTATAACTAGTGCACCTATTAATATTACACTAAAAAATATTGTAAGTGAAACTGTTATAGAAATTGTTAAAATTTTAGCTTTATTTAATTTAATTTTTTCATTATTTTCATCCAATTTTATTATCTCCTTTTCATTCTTAAATAATTATATATTAATTTATTTTTTTAGTCAATAGAATATTTTATATAAACTTAACTTCTATTTTCACCTTATATTTTAGGTTTTTTCGACTTTTACTTGACTTATACGGCAAACTATTGTATAATTTAATAGTAAATTTAGAAATACTTATAATTGATATATAGACAAAAGTATTTCCCACTGGAGGGAGGGAAAAGAAATGCCAGGTATAAAAATAAAAGATAATGAAAGCTTAGATAATGCTTTAGCTAGATTTAAGAAACAATGTGCCAAATATGGCGTTCTTGCTGAAATACGTAAAAGAGAGCATTACGAAAAACCTAGTGTAAAAAGAAAAAAGAAATCAGAAGCTGCTAGGAAAAGAAAACATTAATTTGATTGTTATACATTTATATAGAGAGACTGTACTACTATAGTATAGTCTTATTTTATTTATATATGATATTTTTTATACAATATAATATTTATATTAAAATTTATAAAAGACACTATAAAAAAATTATAGTATCTTCTAAAGATTATTATATATTATTAACTTTATCTATATTATTATAAACTATTTTACATAGCTTTTAAAATTTCACTTAGCATAACTTCAAGTTCATTTAATTCAGTAGTTAAAAATTCCCATACCATATTCAAATTAACACCTTCATAGTCATGTACTATTCTATTTCTTAAAGCCTTAATTCCACGCCATTCTATAGTTAAATATTTATTCTGTAAATCTTGACTAACTTTTCCAGCAAGTTCACCTATTTGACTTAAATTAAATACGCATGCATTTATTGTTTTTCTATCAGAACGAAATTCTTCATAAGAATAATTATTTATAAATATTTTTATTTCGTTAATATATTTTAATATCTTCATTATAATTATTTCATCTTTACTTTTCATAAACAACCACACCTGTTCTTTTAATTTCTTTATCTATCTTTGAGTTTTTATCTACTTCACATTTTTCTATAATATCAACATCTTTATCAAATTTTTGTCTAATCATATCTATTAATGCAAAATATTTAAGTCCTTTTAATTTTCCATTACTATCTATTAAAATATCAATATCGCTTTTAGAATTTTGATTATTTTTAGCATATGATCCAAATAATATAGCTTTTTGAACTTCGGTATTTTTTAAGACTTCATTTAGCATTTCTTTTATATTTTCTAATGTATAAATTTTAGTATTCATATTACCACTCCTTATTTATTATATTGTATCATATATATTTTAATTTTAATAGTATAATATAATAAAATATTATCTATATATTATTAACTTCATCTATATTAAGAAATCTATATTTTCCAAGTTTTAGATCACCAAGTTCTAAATTTCCAACTTGAACTCTTTTTAAATTTTTAAGTTCTGCATCAACAGCCTCACACATTCTTCTAATTTGTCTATTTTTTCCCTCACTAATTTTTATTTCAATTTCTATCTTAGATATTCTTTTAACTTTTGCAGGTTTTGTAATATAGCCCCCTATATCAACACCATTTTGTAACATCTTTATTTGTTCATCTGTGATACTTTTTCTTAAAGTTATAATATATGTTTTTTCAATCTTATTACTAGGATGCATAAGTTTATTTGCAAAATTGCCATCGTTTGTAAGAAGAAGTAATCCCTCTGTATTCATATCAAGCCTACCAATAGGAAAAACACGAACTCTTTCTTTTATTAAATCTTTAGTACTAGGTCTTAAAAACTGCTCATTATTTGTAGTAACATAACCTTTTGGCTTATTTAACATTATATATACTTTCTCTTCTTTTAAACTTACTTTCTTGTTATTTACATATACTATATCTTTTTTATCATCAATTTGTGTTCCCAACTCTTTTGTAACTATACCATTTACTTTTACTTTTCCACTTGCTATTAATTCATCGGCACTTCTTCTAGAACAAACACCACAAGTAGCAATATATTTATTTAATCTAATCATACTTTTCTTCCCTTTTTTCTAATTTATCTAAAATATCCTTAAAATATTTAGGTAGATCTGCTTCAAATTCCATATACTCATTAGTAGTAGGATGATTAATACCTAAAAGCTTTGCATGTAACATTTGTCCTTCTATTTTAAACTTAGGATCCTTTCTACCATATACTTCATCACCAACTAAAGGATAATGGAGATGTGACATATGAACTCTTATTTGATGAGTTCTTCCTGTCTCTAAAGTAGCCTCAACTAAAGTAACACTAGATGAATAAAATCTCTTTAAAACTCTAATATGTGTTACAGCATTCCTACTATTTTTATACACAACAGCCATCTTTTTTCTATCTTTTGTACTTCTTCCAATAGGTAAATTAATTGTAAACTCATCTTCTTTTACAATGCCTTTAACAAGTGCAATATATTTCCTATTTATACTATGTACTTTAAACTGTTCAGAAAGCTTTTTATGGGCATTATCATTTTTAGCTATAACAAGTATCCCACTTGTGTCTTTATCGATTCTATGTACAATTCCAGGTCTTATAGTACCATTTATTGATGATAATCTATCTTTATGTGAATACATAAGAGCATTTACAAGTGTACCAGTATAATTTCCATTTGCAGGATGTACTACCATTCCCTTACTCTTATTTACAATTATAATATCATCATCTTCATACATAATATCAATTTTTATATCTTCTGGTATAATATCTAATACTTCATCTTTTGGAATATCTACCATAACTATATCCATTTCTTTTACTTTATACCCAGATTTTTGTAACACTCCATTTACAAGAATTCTTCCATCATCTATTAAATTTTTAATATAGCTTCTTGTAATATCACTATTTTTTTCTGATATATATACATCAAGTCTTTTTCTTGTATCTTCTCTATCTACAATGTAATTCATATTTTTTTCTCCTTATAACTCTCTATATATATTTTACCAAATTATGTTACATAAATCAAGAAAACCTAGTTTATTTACTAGGTTTATCAAATATATCTTTTATATTTTCTAAATTATATTTATATGATTTATTACAAAAATTACAAGTCAGTTCTAAAATACCACCATTTTCACTAGCAATATTTATAGCATCATCCCTACCTAATGCAATAATTGTTTTTTCAATCCTATCACTACTGCAATCACATTCGTATTCTGGATACATCTCATCTAAAAACTCAATATTATTATCTCCTGATATAGTTTTTGCCACATCATCAATATCTTCTATATCACTCATAAGAGAAGTAACACTAGAAATATTAAGGTTAATCCCCTCAATTAAATCAATTACCTTATCATCGCAATCTGGTAAAGGCTCAATAACATATCCACACGCCTTACTTACTTTATTGTCTTTTCCAATATTTACTCCTAAAAATACAACTGATGGTGTTTGCTCAGAACTTGCAAAATAATATGCAAAGTCTTCTGCAATTTCCGATGATACAAGTTCACAGTTTCCAATATATGGATCCTTTAGGCCTATATCTTTTATAACATTTAGAGTACCTTTACCAACAGCTTTTGCAACATCTAGTTTTCCTTTAGAATTTAATGGAAGATTAACATTTGGATTTGTAACATATCCTTTCATTTTAAGTAAGCTATTACCACATACAACTATATTACCAAGTGGTCCATCACCTTTTACTTGTACAGTAAGTCTATATGATTTATCTTTGAACATACTAGACATTATAGTAGATATAGCAAGTGTTCTTCCAAGTGCTGCTGTAGCAACATTTGAAAGATTATGTGTATCTCTACATTTAGTTATCATATCTGTCGCATCTAAAATTATTACTCTAACATTACCGTTATGAGCTAAATATTTTCTTAAAACATCTTTTTTTTTCATAAATTCCACCATATATATTTTAACAAATTTTGAGTAAAATTTCAAGAAAATTATAAAACAGTAGATTTCTTTTTCTTTATCTTTTTAGTAAGAGTAATCATAGTACCATTATCTTTAGTAGAGTCAATGACAATCTCATCCATAAAACTTTCCATAATAGTAAATCCCATACCTGCATGTTCAAGTTCTGGTTTTGAAGTATATGTAGGAGTAGTAGCAAGTTCAATGTCCTCTATCCCAATCCCTTTATCAATTACTTCGATTTTTACTATATCTTCATCATCTGAAATAATATATGCATTTACTAAAACTGTGCTATCTTCTGTATATATACCATCATATCCATGTTCTATTGAATTAGTAACTGCTTCAGATACTGATGTTTTAATATCCATAAGTTCATCAATAGTTATATTTAAATTAGAAATAAATGAAGATATTGCAACCCTTATAGTAGCAACATTTTCAAGTATAGCTTTTATTTCAATTGTCATTTTATTTTGCTTCATTTTATTCACTCCTCATAACTATATCTTTTGATACATTTGAAAGTTCAAGTATTCGTTTTATATTACTTGTAGGATTTATAATTGTCATATTTGAGTCTATAAGTCTAAGTAGGTTATATCTACCCATTATAAGGCCTATACCACTACTATCCATAAACTTTACACTACTTAAATCAAGTACAAAATCTTTTGGCTGATAACGCATTATATATCCATCAATAATTGTCCTTAAATATTTGCAAGAATTCATATCAAGCTCTTCATTTAGTGTTATAATTAAATTACCCTGATCGTAACTATAATTCATAATTTTCACCTCATTAAAACTATAACACACAAAATTTAAAAAATTTGTAGAAAAAAGGAGCCAAGAAAATATTTCTTGACTCAAAATGTTATTTTACAAGTTTTGCATGTACAACAAATCTTCCATCTTTTATAGAATAATCACACGTAGATAAAGTAAGAATTGTATCTTTTGTATCTACTGCAACGGTTGTATCATATCTACTTTTATTTTTTATTGATTTTATAAAACTGGCATACTCACTAATATTGTTAAAGTTTGTATCAATATAGAAAAATGATGTATCAGTAACATAAACAGAGAATACTTCAAATTTATATGTTTCTTTTTCTGTTGCAAGTTCAATATATTTATGTTTTTTATAAAATTCTTGTCTTTTATAATCAAGTAATGGTGTAAAGTGAGTATCAGTTTCAGTATTGTGACCATACAAAATTATATTTGCCATATTACCTATATCACTTAATTCACATCTATAATCAAGGTATGCTTCTCCCCACTTAGTTTTTTTATTATCTCTATCATTCCTATAATACCTTACATTATCTGTAGACTGAAATATAGGAGTATCTATTGTAGTACCTGGAACTTTTAACCAAGCTTTTGCCTCTTTATATGTACCATTTATTGCTTTTATCTCAGAACTCAAATTTCTCTTTTGTGCCTTTGAATCAATAACTTCTGCATCTAAATTACCAACAGGTATATCATAACCTAGTTCTTCTCCATACTCATCCAATTCATGTTTATTTAACATATTATTTAATAAAAATACTACAAGACCTATGATAGCTATTATAATTATTACAATTACAACTATTATTATCTTTTTATTATTTTTGGCTGACATAAAATAAAACCTCCAATGCTCGTTAATCTAATTATAGCATAATTTACATAAAGTTTCAATATTTAGTTACTAAATTTTATATTTGTGAATATAATATACTAAATAGAAAAAATTTTTTAATAATTATTAAAAAGGAGGTAAAGTTATGGGAAAATTAAATTTTAAAGACTGTAATATAAAATATAACCAGACATTAATCCATTTAGAAATAGATGATAATATAGTTATAATAAATTATGATTTTACTAATACTAAAAGAGAAGATAGTATTATTAGATTTATACTAAATACTTCTTTTATTAAAAACCAGTTATTAAAGTTTGAAACAAAAGATGATATAACATTAAGTTTAGATCTTAGAAAAGGTGAACAAAACTTTATCTATTCTTCAATAACTTTTAATATAATAGATAGTATTTTAATCCCCTTAAATGAAATAAATCCATATACCTCTTCAATTGATTTAAAACTTTTTAATAATAGTAAATTTGGAACTATAAAAATCACAAAAAACCTTGATTAATATCAAGGTTTTTAAGTTCTATGCTCTTGGATGATTTTTCATATAATCATCTTTTACATCTAAATTTGTCATTTGTGTATACATCATAGTTGAAGCAACATCAGTATGTCCAAGTAGTTCTTGAACTGTTTTAATTTCAGCACCATTTTGTAGCATATGAACAGCAAATGAATGTCTTATTGTATGTGGTGTAATCTCTTTATCTATTTTTGCTTGTTCTTTATACTGTTTTAATATTTTCCAATATCCTTGTCTTGTCATTTTTTGACCATTAGTATTAATAAATAGAGTTTTTTCTTCTTCAGTCCTAATAAGTAGAGGTCTTACTTTATTCATATATTCTTTTAAACATTTTAATGAAAGATTTCCTAGTGGAATATGTCTTTCTGTATTTTTCTTTTTAACTTTTATATAACCATTAGTTAAATTGACATCTTCAACTCTTAAAGAAATAAGCTCTGTAACTCTTATACCTGTAGCGTATAAAATTTCAAGCATTGTTTTATCTCTTTGACCTTTTAATTCAGATAAATCTGGTTGTTCAAGTAGTTTTTCTATTTCAGAAGATGTAAGTATCATAGGTTCTTTTCTACTAACCTTTGGAGCTTCTATATTTTCTGCAATATTTGTTTCAGCTAACTTTTTGTTAACTAAATATCTATATAAAGCCTTTATAGAGGCTGTACTTCTTGAAATTGTAGAATTAGATTTTCCTTCTGCAATTAAATGATTAATATACTCCTGCATGTCTTCATTTGTTAAATCAAATATTTTTTTGCTTTGAGCCTCAAAATAATTACTAAATTGCACTATATCTCTTTCGTAAGACGCTAATGTGTTTGGTGATGCTTGTCTTGCTTTTAAACTTTCAATAAACTCATCTATTATTATTTTCATTATTAGTCCTCCATTTCTGTCATAAGTATTTTACACTATTTCCGACAAATTTGCAAGAGTTTATTAAAAAATTATGTAATGTTTTATATATTTTTCTTGTATGTAACTATAAGTCCTATCAATTATAATATTAAAAGTAATTTAGTATATAAAAAATTACATATTTATTACATTAAGTGATACCAATTGTTCCACAACAACAGATAATATAATAATTGAAAAAGCTATAAATATATACATTAATTCTCTCATTAAATTAAACAAAAGTCCTGTTTCTTTCTTTTCAAATAAAGAATAATGAAATTTTATAGCATTAGTAGAAGAGAAAATAAAAGCAGGTATATATAATAAGTTTGGAAGTACTACAAGTAAAAGAGTTACAATAATTCCTTTAGATGCACCAAATACATTAAATATTATAGGTATATATATACCTATAGAAAAACTTTTAAAAAAAGTAACCATACAAATTAGTATTGGAGCAATCAAAGTTATTGAGCAAAAATATATTATAAAAAGTAATATAAAATTTGCAACAATTCCATTTTTTATTATATTTATACTTTCAAAATTATTATTTTTAGATAAATCTAATGTATTTTTTAAAGATCCAATAAATTCGTTTTTTATACCATCATTAACAAATCCAAAAAATATTACTCCCACAACAAGTCCTATTAAAAAACACATTCCTATAATCTTTATTATTTTATAATTTTCTTCAACATATACTTTTAAATATTCTTTCATAAAATACCACCATACAACATCTTATGTTATATGATGGTATAATATTATTCTTAATTATTATTTTGCTATTTTTTCTCTTTCCAAAACAGCTAATTTATCACATCTATTATTATATTCATTATCTGAATGTCCTTTTACTTTAACAAATTTTATATCATGTATTTCAAGAAATCTCAACATTTCTTCCCACAGTTCTATATTTTTAACTTGCTTCTTATCTGATTTTATCCAGTTACTCTTCTTCCATGAATTAAGCCATCCCTTCTCAATGGCATTTACAACATATGCGCTATCACTATATATTGTTACATTACATGGTTCTTTGAGCATTTCAAGAGCACGAAGCACTGCAAGTATTTCCATTCTATTATTTGTTGTATTTGCTTCTGCACCTGATATTTCCTTTTCTATTCCATTATATATAAGAATTGCAGCATATCCACCAGGTCCTGGATTACCACTACATGCACCATCTGTATATATAGTTACATTTTTCCCATTTTTCATTATCATTTTTCTCCTTACTTGAATTTTAGACAAATTTATGTTAAACTCTTTATGTATATATATTATAATATACATATTTAAAAAATACAAGAAAGGAAGCATTATTTTTGAAAGTTCTAGGAATTATAACTGAATATAATCCATTTCATAATGGACATATATATCATATAGAAAAATCAAAACAAATAACACAAGCGGATTTTGTAATAGCTGTTATGAGTGGTAGTTTTACTGAACAAGGAAATATATCAATATATGATAAATTTAAACGTGCAACAATTGCTGTAGAAAATGGTGTAGATCTAATACTAGAACTACCCACTATATATGCAAACTCTAGCAGTGAATATTTTGCAAATGCTAGCATATCTTTACTTAACTCAATAAATATAGTAGACTGTATCTGTTTTGGTAGTGAAGCAGGAAATATAGATCTACTTTCAAATATATCAAATAAAATAATAAACAATGAAGATAGAATATGGAAAGATATATCATCTAATTTAAAACAAGGTATATCATTTGCAAAAGCTAGAGAACAAAGTATAACAAAATATTTAAACACAGAAGAAATTATAGAATTTTCTAAACCAAACAATATACTTGCTATAGAATATTTAAATTCATTATCAAAATTAAATGGCAAAATTAAACCCTATACAATTAATAGAAATTCATCTAATTTTAATGATATTAATATATCTAAAGATAAAATTTATACAAGTGCAACTAGCATAAGAAATCATATATATGAAAAAAAGGAAATATCTGATTTAAAAAGTTTGATACCACAAAATATGTTAAATATAGTATGTAACATAGAACCAACTTTTAACGATAAACTTTTAAATATATTAAAATATAAGATTATTACAAGTTCTAAAAAAGATCTATCTAATATATACGAAGTTACAGAAGGACTTGAAAATAGAATAATATCTGCTATATCAAATTCCAATACATATGATGAATTAATAGAAAACATAAAAAGTAAAAGATATCAAATGAGTAAAATAAAAAGAATTTTAAATAATATTATTTTAAATATAACTAAAGATGACTTTGAAAGAATATATAAATCTAATGAACAATATGCACATATACTTAAAATTTCAAAACGTGGAAAAGCTCTATTATCTCAAATAGCTAAAAACTCAAATATTCCACTTATAACATCTGTAAATGATAATGTATTAAACTCACTATCAGATATACAAAGATCAATGATAAATATAGATATTTTAGCAACTAATATTCATAGTATATTAAATAATGAAAATATTAATAAAGATTACACAAACAGACTATAGTTTGTGTTTTTTTCCGTAAAAAAAGGGACCTGCATAAAAACACAAATTCCCTTTATAAAAATTATTAAAATTAATTGTTAGAATATTTTTTTGAATCAGCACTTAACTAGCTGAAGATACAATACATTTTTTAATTAGATAAGACTGCTTGTCCTTCTTACTTAGGTGAGTAATTAAACCAAAAAATCTCGAAACAATACATATAACCACACACTATTAATATATTACTTCAAAAAAATTCAGATTATTACTAGTTAAGTCTCATCCGTATTATTTTGTTAAATACAAAAACCTATTTAGTTTATTAAAATAAACTTATTTCATCTTATCTAACCCCAGTTTTTTTCCGCTTCTTCTACTTTGGCCTCACCTCCGTATCTTACACACACACTTATTATAGCATATTAAAAAAAAATATACAACAAAAAATAGCAGAATTCGTCAATAAATTCTACTATTTTAAAAAAATCGTTATATTAGCTCAATTATAGCCATTTCAGCACCGTCACCTTTTCTAGCAACTAGTTTAACAATTCTAGTGTATCCACCTTTTGCTTCATATTTTGGTGCTATTTCATTAAATAATTTTTCAGTTAAATCAACAGTTTTTCCATTGAAATCACTTAATTTATTTAATGTTTTAAACATTTTTCTTCTAGCTGCAAGTTTTGATGGCTTGTCAACTTTTATTTCTTCTTTTACTACTTCTCTAACTATTACTTCATATTTGTTTCCATTTTTAGAAGTTTTAGTTTCTTTAACTTTTTTACCATTTTTATCTAATTTAGCTCTTGAAATTGTTTTTTCTTTCATCTCAAAGTTGTCTTTTTCTTTTATAGCTAAATCAATTAAACTATCTGCTAATGGTTTAACTTCTTTTGCACGAGCAAGTGTAGTTTCGATCTTACCATTTAATATTAAAGATGAAACTAAATTATTAAGCATTGCATTTCTATGAGAAGTTGTTCTAGAAAGTTTTCTTGTTCCTGGCATTGTTATATCCTCCTTTAAATTTAGTCTTCTTTATTTTTAAATTCAAGTCCTAAATCTGCTATTTTCTTTATTACTTCATCTAAAGATTTCTTACCTAAATTTCTTACTTTAATCATATCTTGTTCTGTTTTACTTACAATATCTGCAACTGTATGTATACCAGCTCTTTTTAAACAATTAAATGATCTTACTGAAAATTCTAATTCTTCAATAGGTGTCTCAAGTAACTTATCTTTTTGAGATAATTCTTTTTGAGACATAATTGACATTGTCTTAGCAATTTCAGATAAATCAATAAACATTTCTAAATGTTCATTAAGAATTTTTGCAGCCATACTTAAAGCTTGATATGGCTCTATAACACCATTTGTCCAGATGTTCATTGTTAATTTATCATAGTCAGCCTTTTGACCAACTCTAGTTTTATCAACTTCAAAACTAACTTTCTTTACTGGAGTAAATATAGAGTCTATTGGTAGTACATTAGCAGCAAGATCAGTATAATTACTTCTATCACCTGCAACATATCCTCTACCTTTTATCGCAGTCATATCTATATTTAAAACTGCTCCTTCATCTAAATATGCAATATGTAAATCTTCATTTACTATACTCATAGTAGAATCTGTTATTATATCTCCTGCTTTTACTTCACAAGGACCTTTTGCTTTTATAGCAAGTATTTTATCGTCCATATCATCTGATTTTAAACATACTTGTTTTAAATTAAGTATTAAATCAGTAACATCCTCAGTAACTCCTGGTATTGTTGAAAATTCATGAGTTATTCCTTCTATTTTTATAGTATCAATCGCATAACCTGGTAGTGAAGAAAGTAATATTCTTCTTAATGAATTACCAAGTGTAATTCCAAAACCTCTCTCTAAAGGTTCTACTTCAAATTTAGCATAAAATGTATCCACATCTACTTCAACACATTTTATCTCTGGTCTTTGCATTTCAATCATTTTAAATCCTCCTTCTAGTATGCTCTGATTACACACACTATTTTAAATAAATGATCTAATATTATTTTAACTAGTTTTTAGAGTATAACTCAACTATTAGATTTTCTTGAACTTCTAAGTCAACATCGTCTCTTACTGGTTTTCTTAGAACTTTTGCTTCCATTTTTTCTTTATCAAGCTCTAACCAAGTTGGAACAGCTTTTAATTTATTAGCTTCTAAAACTGAAACTATTGTTTTATTATCTTTTTTAGAATCTCTTATTTTTATAACATCTCCAACTTTAACAATATATGAAGGAATGTTAACTTTTTTACCATTAACTTCTAACATTTCATATCCAACTAATTGTCTAGCTTCTGCTCTAGAATTACCAATTCCCATTCTATAAGCAACATTATCTAGTCTTAGTTCTAATTGTTCAAATAATACATCTGAAGTAACTCCTTCTCTTCTAAAAGCTTCTTCATAATATTTTCTAAATTGAGATTCAGAAACTCTATAATAAGTTTTTGCTCTTTGTTTTGCTCTTAATTGAAGTCCATACTCAGATAATTTTACTCTGTTTTTACCATGTTGTCCTGGTGCATATGATCTTCTATCAATAGCACATTTATTTGTATTACATCTTGCGCCTTTTAAGAAAAGTTTTGTTCCTTCTCTTCTACATTTCTTACATACCGCGTCTGTATATCTTGCCATTTTATCTCTACACCCCCACTATATTCTTCTTCTCTTTGGTGGTCTACAACCATTATGTGGTATTGGAGTAACATCTTTTATCATGTTTATTTCCAATCCTGCAGCTTGAAGTGATCTTATTGCTGCTTCTCTACCAGATCCTGGACCTTTTACATATACTTCTACAGTTTTTAGTCCATGTTCTTTAGCTGCATTAGCTGCTGCTTCTGCTGCTTGACCTGCTGCAAAAGGAGTATTTTTTCTAGATCCTTTAAATCCTAATCCACCAGCACTAGCCCAAGAAATAACATTTCCTTGTGAATCTGTCATTGTAACTATAGTATTGTTAAATGAAGATTGAATATGTGCAGCACCAGTTGAAATATTCTTTTTAACTTTTTTCTTTGTTACTACTTTTCTTTTTCCAGCCATTTCAATTATACCCCTTTCTTACCTGCTATTGCTTTTGCTTTACCTTTTCTTGTTCTTGCATTTGTTTTTGTTCTTTGACCACGAACAGGTAATCTTCTTTTATGTCTTTGTCCTCTATAGCAGTTAATTTCCATTAATCTTTTAATGTTTAAGGCAACTTCTTTACGAAGATCTCCTTCTACTACATAATCTCTTTCGATTATTGTTCTTATTTTTGTTTCATCATCTTCTGTAAAATCTTTTACTCTTTTTGTTGGTTCAATACCAGCTTCAGAAAGTATTTTTCTTGATGCAGAACGGCCTATTCCATATATAGAAGTTAGTCCTATTTCTGCTACTTTGTTTTTTGGTAAATCTACACCAGCTATACGTGCCATTTAATCTTACACCCCCACATTAACCTTGTCTTTGTTTGTGTTTTGGATTTTCACAGATAACACGAACTACGCCATGTCTTCTGATAACCTTACACTTCTCACAAATTTTTTTTACAGATGGTCTTACTTTCATTTTAAATCCTCCTTAAAATCTTTGTTAATAAAATTTAACAAAAGTAAGTATATTAATAAACATTTACTAAAATAGAAGATATTAGGCTTTTCTCTTCTACAGCCGCTTCAGAAAATGTTTATTTGCTTAATTAAAATAATAGGATACTCTACTTTGCTCTCCAAGTAATTCTTCCCTTATTTAAGTCATAAGTTGACAGTTCTAGTTTTACTTTATCTCCTGGTAAAATCTTAATATAATGCATTCTTAATTTCCCAGAAATATGAGCAAGTACCTCATGTCCATTTTCAAGTTTAACCTTAAAATTTGCATTTGGTAACGCTTCAGTTACTATTCCTTCAACTTCTATAACATCGTCTTTTGCCATTTAAAGTCCCTCCTATTATATACTTTAAAAAATACTCTAAATCACTTAGGGTATTAATTAACATATATATTATAACAGACTTATGTTAAATTGTCAATATGACAAAGTGTAAAAAAGCAAAAAATATTACTAATTTTTACATTCTTTTGTAACATTTTTACATTTGCATATAATACAAGTCATATTA
This sequence comes from uncultured Clostridia bacterium, assembly GCA_948562205.1. GTDB lineage: Bacteria > Bacillota > Clostridia > TANB77 > CAG-465 > CAG-465. The sequence goes on from CAOYAN010000010.1 coordinate 47,097, forward strand.
TTGACATAACATTAATTTTAATATATAATATTTTTATTATAACTTATTATAATTTCTAAATAGAAAGGATACAAAATGAATAATTTCAGAACACCTTATAAAACTAAATATAAAAAAAATATTACAGAAACAAAAAATACCCCATCAAATTTTAAAACAAAATATACTCCTATGAAAAATCGTAGAAAAAACTATTTTTATAATTTTTTTAGATGAGTTTAAAAAATTCAATTTTTATTTTAATAATTATATTTTTTAATCATTCCATCTTGTATTTTAGGTAAATCAAAATATTTGCATACTTTTATTATAAATATTTATATGGTTATGCATATTTTTACTATGAATGTTTAAAGAGTGAAAGTATTATTTTAACTTTCACTCTTTAAATTTATATACTATATATTTTTGGAATATTAAAACCTTTAGATCTTGCCATATCAATTACATCATCATCATCAAAATGCATACATGTAACTTTATTCCTAAATTCTTTTGGTATACAGTTTGATAAATCATCTATATGTGTATGGGCTTTATTTCTATACCTTGTTACTTCATGAAACATACAATCAAGTTTTCCACTAATTAGCATATTAATCGGTTCCATTTGAATAGTATGGGTATCTCCACTATAATATATAAGTTTATCATTAAGTTTGAAAATATACCCATATGCATTAATTAAGTCATTATGATCTTGTAAATATTCTTTTATTTTAAAATATTTGCATTTGCTTGGTAAAAAAAGATTATAATATGTATCATAAACAGCACTTTTTATTAGATGATTTCTCATATATTCTTTATTAGGATATATAATGTCTGGCTTTATATTTGATATAATATTTAAATCAAATATTACATCAGGAAGACTTCCAATATGATCACTATGACCATGAGTTATAATAATTGTAACTTTTTCTACATTATCAAGTAATTTATTTTTCTTTAATCTTTCATAAATATTTCCACCAACATCAAATATATATAATCTTTTATCTACATTATCAATATAAAAAGCTGATGTATTTCCAACAATTGGATTAAAACAAGAACCTATCCCTAAAAAATTTAACATATTTTTCCTCCATATTATAAATTTATAATATACTGTTTTTACAGTATATAAATTATACAATACGACTTTAAAAAAATCAAATAAAAGGATATCTAAACTATGTCTAAATACCCTTTTTCTTCTAATCTAACGTTAATATTTTTGCCTCTTTATCTGTTATTACTATTGTATTTTCATAATATGCAGTCATTTTACCATCTTTTGTTGCAACAGTCCAATAATCTTTTTTTACATATACATCAGGTTTTCCCTCACATATCATAGGTTCAATTGCAAGAGCCATACCCTTTTGAAGTCTTGGTCCTGTTCCCTTTCTACCTATATTAGGAACACCTGGATCTTCATGCATTTCTTCGCCTATTCCATGACCTTGATATTCCCTAAGTAATGTAAATCCTTGCTTTTTAACATAAGTTTCAATAGCATTTGATATATCTCCAACTCTATTGCCAACAACTGCTTGGTCAACACCTGCAAAAAATGCATCCTTTGCAACTTTAATTAATTTTTCACAAACTGGTGATATTTTACCAACACCATATGTTCTACCAGCATCAGAACACCAACCATTTTTAAATGTTCCTAAATCAACAGATACAATATCTCCCTCTTTTAATACAACATCATCAGATGGTATACCATGAATAATTTCATCATTTACAGAAGTACATATTGCCCATTTATATGTTTTACCACCTCTATATGGACATTCTACTCCCTTAAAAGCAGGAATTGCACCATGTTTTTTCATAGCAGCCTCTGCAACATTATTTAAATGCATTGTTGTAACACCAGGTCTAATCTCTGCCTCTATTGCTTTTAGTGCTGCTTTTAAAGCTTCGGCTGATTCTTCCATAAGTTTTATTTCATGTTCATTTTTTATATTAATCATAACTTACACACTTTCTTTTATATATTCTATTAAATCGCTTGCTACTTTATCTCCTAAACGATTTATTCTTGAACTAATTTCTTCTTTTCTTAAAACATTTCTTTTTTCATAATATTCAACAAGTGGACTTGTTTGAACATCATATATTTCAAGTCTTTTATTTATAGCACTCTCATCACTGTCATCTTCTCTTTGAACAAGTTTTGCTCCACATTTATCACAAATTCCATCTTTTTTTGGTGGATGCATAATAAGATTATATGTAGCTTTACATTCTTGATTTGAGCATACTCTTCTTGTAAGAATTCGTTCAATTATCTCATCTCTTGGAGTTGTTAGATTTACAACTAAATCAACTTTTTTACCCTTAGCAGCTAACATTTCATCAAATTTTTTTGCTTGCTCAATTGTTCTTGGGAAGCCATCTAATATAGCACCGTCTACTACATCATCCATTTCAAGTCTTTTTGCAACCATAGGAACTGTAATATCATCTGGTACTAGCATTCCTTTTGACATATATTTATTTGCTTCAATTCCAAGTTCTGTTTCTTCTTTAATATTTTTTCTAAAAATATCTCCTGTAGAAATTTGAGGTATTCCTAATTTTTCACTTAAAAGACCAGCAACAGTACCTTTTCCTGTTCCTTGTGCCCCTAACATAATAATAATCACTTTAAATCACTCCTATTTTTACCAACATATATTATACTACAAATTCAAAAAACTGTAAAGTTTATTATATAATTTTATTATTACTAACTTGCATTAATTTATTCATAATAACTTGACTCTCATTAGTGTTTTTAACACTTTCTATTAAAAATACATCTATATCTGCCTCTTTAGCCTCATTTAATATATTATATAAATTTTTCATAATATTATCTTCATCAAATTTAATATATTTATCAACTCTTGAAGAAAATACATCATAATTTTTACAAGATCCAATTATTCCTATTTTTTTATCTGTATTATTAGATATATACTCATCAATCTTATGAATTATATCCTTATCTTCTACAGTAACAACAATTGCATCACTTTCTATATCATAATGTTTATTATTTCTACTCGGAATGCTTGAAAACTCAACTTCAATCCCTAACTTCTCTATATCTTCTTTTAAGATACTTCCACATCTTAAAATTTTTACAATACCATCTTCAACTTTAACTATTGTAGACTCTATTCCAATATCTGATAATCCACCATCAATTATATAGTCTACTTTACCATTAAATTCTCTGTATGCAATACTTGCATCAATAATGCTAAGTTTACCTGAAATATTTGCACTTGGAGCAGTTATAGGTACTCCAATTTTTTCAATAATTTTTCTTGTTAAACTATTTCCAGGTATTCTAACTCCCACTGTATCAAATCCCCCTGTAACGTTTTCAGGTAATACATCTTTTTTATCAAATATTATAGTAAGTGGACCTGGCCAAAAATTCTCAATAAGCTTTCTATGAATCTCATTTATATTACTTACTATTTTATCTAGCATTATAGTATTACTTACAAGTACAATAAGTGGATTATCACTTTTTCTTCCTTTAACTGTAAATATTTTATCTACTGCCTCTTTATCTAAAGCATTTGTTCCAATACCATATACAGTTTCTGTAGGAAATATCATTACTCCACCATTTTTTATACACTTTGCACACTCTTCTATATTATCATTTTTCTTTAAATCTATTAGTTTTGTCATATAAATCTTTCCTTTTATTTTTCTCCTTTAAAATTATAACACATAAGTCAATATCTTATGTTAAGTATATTATATAAGAAAAATGAGTGTTAAGATAAATTTTTATCCAAACACTCATTATAATTATCATTTTTAATTTAACTTTTGACCTATCTAATTTAGAATTATTTCATGAAATATTTGACTAAATAAATAATTCCTAATGTAATAGGTGCATAAATGATGGTGCAAATAGAACTTGCAATAGTTACTATAATCCATCTTGTGATGCCTTTTTGTGTTCTAGATTCTCCGCAAAAAGTAATATACACAAAAAAGATCACAAACCAAATTAAAAATACTTTCATTCTATTTTACCTTTCTTATTAAATATAGGTTTATTTTATCACAATGTAAACTACTGCATTTTTATGCAAACTTTTATAACACACTATAAAAATATCAAAATTTATTGTTTTTTTTGCATATACACAATCCAATAAGGATTTCCAGTAGCGACGTTTGCACCTTTCATAATTGCAGTACACTTTAAATCCATATTCATAAAAGTACTCATAATAGCTTCAACCTGTAGTGGATCCTTCCATGAAAAATTCTTACAATTCATAGTTTTAATAAGATTTTCATATTGTTCTTTTTTAGCATAAATACTATCAATTATACGATCAGAATAAAATGAAATATCAGAACTTTTATAAAGATCAGACTTATAAATTACATATGGTTCATATGTATAAGGTTTTATAATTGGATTTTTCTCTATAAAGTTTCCATCGAGATCCTTATACTTATTTCGGTTATAGGTTTCTTTCTTTCCAATATCCGAAATAAAAACTGTTACCCAATCACCATTTCTCTCAATAATTTTTCTACTCATAAATCGTTCCCTTTCTTATTAAATATAGGTTTATTTTGTTACAATGTAAATTATATCATATTTTTATGTAAAATACAAGCCTTATATTATTTATTATTGCTTAAAAATAGCTGAAGTATAATTTACACTCCAGCTATTTGATAAATAAACTAATCATCATAGTCTTTCTCATCAACAAAATCGTCATCTTTAAATTTAAAGTTTCCATCTTCTTTTTTATCTCTTAATATGTTAAATATAACATAACCTACTATTGAAACAATAGTAACTATTGTAACAATTATCATATTTGAACTTATTATACCACCAGTTACTGGCAATTTTTCTTTTTCATTAGTTATAGTCCTTGTTATTACAACATTATCTTTTTTAATATCAAATTCATACTCATTAGTATCTATTAAATATCCATCAGGAGTCTTTACTTCCTTATAATAATATTTACCATATGGTAGATTTTCTACTGATATATTTCCGTTCTCATCTGTTGTATAAGAACCAATTTCCTCTCTTTTTGAATTAAATATTTTAAATTCAACACCTTTTAATTTTTCTTTTGTATCCTTATTAATTTTTATAATCTTAAAAGTTCCATAAACTTCTTTGTTTACCATTTTCTTTGTAATTACTTGTAAATTTTCAGTTATATTAAACTGATATAATTTATCATCTATTACAAATCCTGATGGTGCTTCTACTTCCTTATAGAAGTATTTACCAAGCGGAAGTTTACTTGACTCTGCAATTCCTTCTTCATTTGTAATGATTTCCTCTATCTCTTCTTTATTTGAGTTAAATATTTTAAACTTAACTAAAGATACAGGTTTATCTTCAGTATCTACTTTTATTATTTTAAGATTTCCTTTTGAAAAGTAATTTATCATATTCTTAATTACTACCTGACCATGCTCAGTGACATTAAACTCATATACTGTATTATCTAGTGCTATACCATTTGGAACACTTATTTCTTGATAATAGTATGTTCCAAGTGTAAGCTCTCTAGACTCAGCAATTCCATCTTTATTTGTAATTATAGTATCAATTACCTTTTTATTTTCATCTAAAATATTAAATTTTATACCTTGAAGTGGAACCTTATTTTCATCCACTTTTATTATCTTTAAAGTTGATCCCTCATATTTATTTACTAAATTTTTGATTACAACTTCTTTATCTTTTGTTACTTTAAACTCATAAATTCCTGTATCTATAATAATATGTTCTGGAGCTTCTATTTCCTGATAATAATATGTTCCAACTCTTAACTCACTTGACTCAGCAATACCTGCACTATTTGTCACTATACTTTCAACTATATTTTTATCAGAATCTAAAATATTAAACTTTATACCTTCAAGTGGAACATCGTTTTCATCCACTTTTATTATTTTTAATACTCCAGTTGCATACTCATTTACTACAGTTTTAGTTATTTGTTGTGCATAATTTTCTACTTCAAATTCATATTCATTTTCATCTAATGAATAATTATTTGGTACTTCCACCTCCTTGTAGTAGTACTTTCCAAGTTTTAAATCATGTACTGTTACCTGTCCATCAGATCCAGTTGTTACTCTTTTAACTAAATTCTTATTTGAATCTAATATATCAAATTTAACATTTGATATTGGTATATTACTCTTGTCTACTTTTATTATTTTTAAACTTCCCTTTACATATTTATTTTCCATAGTAAATTCCAAAGTTTTATTATTTTCAGATATATTAAACTCATTTAATTTATCATCTAATATTAATCCTTGTGGTACTTCTATTTCTTGATAATAATATGTTCCATATACAAGTTTTCTAGAAGTAGCTATTCCGTCCTCACCAGTTGTTATAGTTTCTATAATTTCACTATTTTTATCCAGGATATTAAATTTAACTCCTCTTATGAGATTTCCATCTTCATCAATTTTTTTAATCTTAATATTTCCTTTTTTATAGTAGTTTATCATATTTTTAATAACAATTTCATCATTTTTACTTACAGTAAATTCATGTAAACTATTATCTAAAATTATATTATCTGGTACTTTAGTTTCTTGATAGTAATAACTACCCTCTACGAGCTCTTTAGAAGTTGCTATACCATCTTTATCTGTAACTATTGTATCAATTACATTCTTACTACTATCTAAAATATTAAATTCTATACCTTCTAGTGGGACGTCATTTTCATCTACTTTTATTATTTTTAGACTTCTTTTTTCATACTCATTTACAACATTTTTTCTAACAATTTGATTGTTTTCAGTTATTTTAAATTCGTATTCATTAGTATCTAAAATAATATTTATAGGTGCTTCTACCTCTTTATAATAATATGTTCCAAGTGCAAGTTCACTAGAATTTGCAATACCTTCTTCATTTGTTATAATAGTCTCAATTAGATTTTTGTTACTATCTAGTATATCAAATTTAATACCAGATAACTTTTCTCCATATTCATCTGTTTTAGTTATTTCTAGTGTTCCTTTTTGTGAATATTTATTAACAATTTTCTTTTGGATAACTTGAGCATCACTAGTAATTGCAAATATATACTCTGTATTATCTACTATTACTCCATCTGGCGCTGATACTTCTCTATAATAATATTTACCCTTTAATAAATCACTAGATACTGCTATTCCATCACTTCCAGTAGTAAGTGTTTCTACCACTTCTTTGTCTTGATTCAATATTTCAAAACTAACTCCAGAAAGTGGTCTATTTACAGAATCTGTCTTTATTATCTTAAGACTACCTTTTATTTTTTTGTTTATAACTTTTTTAGTTATAACTTGATTATTTTCATTAATTCTAAATATATACTCATTATTATCTAAGACATATTTACTATCTACAGATTTTTCTCTATAATAGTATTTTCCAATAGTTAAATTTTTAGATGTAGCTATACCATTTTCATCTGTTGTTATTGTATCTACTAAATTTTTATTTTCATCTAGTATCTCAAATACAACACCTTTAATTGGCATTTTTTCTTCATCTACTTTTACTATTTGTAAATTACCATAAATAGTTTCATTTACAATAGTTTTAGTTAATACTTGCTCATCATTACTTAATATAAATTCATACTCATTTGTATCAATTATTAAATAATCTGGTGCTTCTATCTCTTTGTAATAGTATGTTCCTAGTTTAAGATTACTAGTATTTGCTACACCATCTGATCCAGTGGTAATTGTTTCAACCACATTCTTTCCTGCATCTAAAATCTGGAATTTAACACCTGATATTGGTCTACTATCTTCATCTGTTTTTTGTATCTTTAAAGATGCTCTTTTGTATCTGTTTACCATTTTTTTAGTTATAACACCGCTGTTTTCAGTTACTCTAAAAGCATATTCATTAGAATCTATCAAAACATTTGATGGACCACTTACTTCTTTATAATAATATGTTGTTCCTACACTTAAATCACTAGAGAAAGCTATACCATCAGATCCTGTAATTATTTCCTCTATTACATTTTTATTTGAATCCAGTATCTGGAATTTCACTCCAGATATTGGTCTTTGTTCTTCATCTACTTTTACTATTTTAAGTTTTTCTTTAACCATCTCATTTATGACAGTTTTAGTTAAAACTTGTTTGTCTTGTTCAAGTATAAATTCATGTTCTGTAGAATCCATAACTACATTTGCTGGTGCTTCTACTTCTTTATAATAATATGTACCTAAAATTAAGTCTTTTGAAGTAGCAACTCCATTATCATTTGTAGTTATAGTATCCACTACATTTTTATTTGAATCTAGAATTTGAAATTTTACATTTGCAATAGGATTATTTAGATTATTATTTTTCACAATTTGTAATTTAGCTTTTTTATACTTATTTACAATTTCTTTAGATACAACATCACTTGCACTATTGATATTAAATGGATATTCATTTGTATCAATAATAATATTTGATGGTCCACTTACTTCTTTGTAATAATAAGTTCCAGCACTTAAGTTTTCTAAAGTAGCAACACCTTTATCATCTGTAGTTATAGTGTTTACAACGCTTTTATTTGAATTTAAGATTTGAAATCTTACTCCAGATATTGGTGTACCTAACTCATCACTTTTAATGATTTTAAGTCCACCAGTTATCTTTTTATTAGTAATCTTCTTAGTTACTAATTGATTTGTTGACTCAATTTTAAATTCTCTTAATGTTTTATCCATTATAACATTTACTGGTGCACTTATTTCCCTATAGTAATAAGTACCAGCTGATAAATTGTTTACTTTTGTTCTACCCTCTTCATTTGTTGTCATTTCTACTAGCTTTTCCTTATTTGAATTTAATAGTTCAAAAGTAACGTTAGGTATTGGAGTATTTTTCTCATCTACTTTAGTTATTTCTAAAGCACCTTTAATCTTTTCATTTACAAATTTTACTCTACTTGTCTCTCCTGTTTTCACAGTGACTTTTGAAGAATCTGTACTCATTATATAACCTGATGGTGCAGAAATTTCAACTAATCTATACTCTCCAACTTTTACATTAGAAAATCTAATATAGCCATCTCCCCCTGTTGTTCCTTCTGCTATTTTTTTGTTTTCCATATCTCTTAGTTCAAATTTAACACCAGAAATCGCATTATCATCTTGGTCTACTTTGTGTAACTCAATACTTCCAATCTGTGTTCCCCACCTAATATTAACTGAGGCAATAAGTTCAACTGGCACCGTATCTAATTTTACAAAGTTTTGAGATGCTTCACCACCTGAGTATATACTGCCAACAACTTTATTAGTATCGCCTAATACTTTTAAAGTCATTTCTCCACCATTTTCTCTCTCATCTACTGCAACATACAAAGACTCTCCATTTGAAAATGTTGTTTTAGCATTTCCATTTACATCTACTACTTTTGCACTTGATGGTGCATTATCTAGTGATGCAGTTATTGAAGATACTGTTCCACCTGTTACATTTACTACATATGGTCCTGTTAGTATAGTACCATCTCTGTTTACTAACTTAGCAGAATCTGTATTAATTGTAAGCGATGGGTTTGGAATATATGGATCAGCTATTGCTCTTGCATTTAGCTTTTTAGCAGCTGCAGCTGCTCTTTCCATAAAATCTTCATATCCAGGCTTTGCATATACATTATCTAAATTAAATACTCTTACTGCCTCAGACTCACCTGTTTTTGCCATTACTGTCCAAAAAGCCATTTGTGTTGCCATATATGCTTCATCATCTGATGCACAACCCATTTCAGAAGCTGATGTATGTGGATAACCATATACAAGGATTGCTACACCTTGAGCTGATAATTGCTTATAATATGACAATGTTCCTGTTGGTAATGACTTTCCATAATCAATACAATATGCTGTATCTCCACCTAAGGTAGCATTACTAAAGAATACATTTTTTTGATAATATATATCAGTTGCAGGAGTTATAAGGCTTGGTGAATGAAAAGGTAATTGTGTTGCAGTAGCCCTTAACATAAAAGGTGTAAATTGCAATGATATTAATGTCATTAACATAAATATAGAGAATATTTTCAGTTTAAAATGTTTTATGTTTTTTAAACTATTATTAATTTTGTTTATAAGACCTAACTGCTTATTTTTCATACTCTAACCTCCTATACAAATATACAACAAAATTCTAGCACCATTTTTTTTACTATACAACAATACTACTTTTAAATTATGGTAACTATTATATATAATTTGTTTATAATATTCCTTTTATTACAAAAATATGTTTTTTTAATAAAATATTTTTTAACAAAATACGACATATTCTAACAAAAGCCCTAAATATCAACCTTTTAAGAAAAAAGAATGTTTAACATATTTATTAAACATTCCTAAAATAATTAATATTGTGAAAATGACTCAAATATAATATCCCATTTATTATTTTTATACTTTGCTCTACATATATTCATCCTAAATTTTATATCTCCTTCATATAGACTAATATAGAATGTAAATAAATTTATATCATATCCTACAAAATAAAAATCTATATTTTTATTATATCCTATATTTTCTTTCTCCATAAGTTTTATATTCGAAAAATTAGAAATTATCTCTTGAATTTTATCATCAGATAATTTTTGTTGTGAAGATAAATTAACAAAGTTTTCTGGTGTAATATATAATATATCTTGATTTTCAGAACTATTATACTTTTTTAGGGCATCAATATAAAATTGTTTAGATATCTCCTCATAATCTTTAGGTCTAAAATATAAATATATACTGAAAATAATTGTTAATAATATTATTATCAAAATAATAATTACTATGCTTTTTTTACATTTCATAACCTTCCCTCCTACAGTAAAAGTATAGCATTATAATATTTTTTTCAACAATACAATACTTTCTCTATTTTTAGATATTTTTTAACAAAATTTATTTAATGTTTCTTCACAAATGTCCTATATATAATTATTATAAAGGAACAAAAGTAGCAATTTTGAAGTTGCTACTTTTACTATATATTATTTTTCTTTTCTATATTCCAAAACTGTCATCATAGAATATCCTATAATGCTAAATAATGCTACTAATATTATTATCATCATATCAGTGCTAATAATACCACCAGTTACTGGTAATTTTTCTTTTTCATTATATACTTTAAAAGCTCTTACCTGGTTATTTTTTGTAAGTTTAAATTCATATTTGCCATCATTTACAATATATCCTTTTGGAGCTGATACTTCATAGAAACTATATGTACCAAGTACTAGATCTTTTGATACTGCTATACCTTCTTTGTCTGTTGTAATTGTATCTACTATATTTCCTTGTGCATCTATCACATTGAATACTACACCTTCAATTACCTCTTCAGTATCTTTATCTAATTTATAAATTTTAAGTTTTCCTTTAGCATAATAATTTATCATATTCTTTATTACATTTTGTCCATTTTCTTCTATCTTAAACTCATACATTGTATCATCTACAATTATTCCTTCTGGTGCTGATATTTCTTGATAGTAATATTTTCCTTTTACTAGTTCTTTTGACTCTGCTATTCCATCTTTATTTGTTACTATTGTATCTATTATATTTTTATCATTATCTAGTATATTAAATGCTACTCCCTCAAGTGGTATATCATTTTCATCTACTTTTATGATTTTTAATGTTCCTTTAGCATAATAATTTATCATATTCTTTATTACATTTTGTCCATTTTCTTCTATCTTGAACTCATACATTGTATTATCTACGACTATTCCTTCTGGTGCTGATATTTCTTGATAGTAATATTTTCCTTTTACTAGTTCCTTTGACTCTGCTATTCCATCTTTGTTTGTTACTATTGTATCTATTATATTTTTATCATTATCTAGTATATTAAATGTTACTCCCTCAAGTGGTATATTATTTTCATCTACTTTTATGATTTTTAATGTTCCTTTAGCATAATAATTTATCATGTTCTTTATTACTACTTGTCCATTTTCTTCTATCTTAAACTCATACATTGTATCATCTACAACTATTCCATCTGGTGCTGATATTTCTTGATAGTAATATTTTCCTTTTATTAGTTCTTTTGACTCTGCTATTCCATCTTTATTTGTTACTATTGTATCTATTACTTTTTTATCACTATCTAGTATATTAAATGTTACTCCCTCAAGTGGTATATCATTTTCATCCACTTTTATGATTTTTAATGCTCCTTTAATATAGTAATTTATCATGTTCTTTATTACTACTTGTCCATTTTCAATTATGCTAAATTCATATATTGTATCATCTACTATTATTCCTTCTGGTGCTGATATTTCTTGATAGTAATATTTTCCTTTTACTAGTTCTTTTGATTCTGCTATTCCATCTTTATTTGTTACTATTGTATCTATTACTTTTTTATCACTATCTAATATATTAAATGTTACTCCCTCAAGTGGAATATCGTTTTCATCTACTTTTATGATTTTTAGTTTTCCTTCTACTAATCTATTTACTACTTTTTTAGTTATAATTTGATTATTTTGTGTTAATGAAAATTTATACTCTGTAGTATCTATAACCACATTTGATGGTGCTTCCACCTCTTTATAATAGTATGTTCCAAGTATAAGTTCTTTTGATGTTGCTTCACCATTTTCATCAGTAGTTATTATATCTACTTTCTCTTTATTTGCATTTAGTATTTCAAATTTTACTCCTTGTAATGGTTTATTTTCATTATCTACTTTTAATATTTTTAAATTTCCTTTTGCTAATTTATTTACCACTATTTTAGTTATTATTTGGTTATTATGAGTTAAAGCAAATTTATATTCAGTACTATCTATAACTACATTAGATGGAACTTCTACTTCTTTATAATAATATGTTCCCTTTGGTAATTCCTTTGATGTTGCTCTTCCATTTTCATCAGTAGTCATTGTATCTACTACTTTTTTATTTGCATCTAAGATTTCAAATTTTACTCCTTGTAATGGTTTATTTTCTTCATCTACTTTTATTATTTCTAGTCTTCCTTTAACTAATTTATTTATAACTGTTTTAGTAATTATTTTATTAGTTGAAGTTAGAGTAAATTTATACTCTGTGGTATCTATAACTACATTAGATGGTGCTTCTACTTCCTTATAATAATATGTTCCTAGTGTTAATTCTTTTGATGTTGCTCTTCCATTTGCATCAGTAGTTATTGTATCTACTACATTTTTATTTGCATCTAAGATTTCAAATTTTACTCCCTCAAGTGGTTTATTTTCTTCATCTACTTTTATTATTTCTAATTTTCCTTTAACAAGTTTATTTACAATTGTTTTAGTAATTGTTGGCGTATTGTCTGCTATTCTAAATGCATATTCTGCAGTATCAATAATTACATTTGATGGGGCACTTACTTCCTTATAATAATATGTACCTGTTACAAGCTCTTTTGATATAGCTCTACCATTTACATCTGTAACTATTGTATCTACTATCTTTTTATTTGCATCTAATATATTAAATGTTACACCAGGTATTGGAGTATTTTTTTCATCTTTCTTTATTATATTAAGTGATCCCTTAACAAGTTTATTTATTACTGTTTTTGATATTATTTGTCCATTAGATGTAAGTCTAAATTCATGTTCTGTT
>CAOYAN010000011.1:0-18528 GCA_948562205.1 uncultured Clostridia bacterium
TATGCCCTTTTTCTTTATTTTTGTTTTATTTTTCTAATTATTTCTTTCAAACTATCCACCTTTTTTTAATTATTTATTCCATTTATAGTATATTTTTTTATTACATCACTTATTTTTTCTCTTATATTATTTTCTGTATAATAACTTTTCCCATTAATACTTATTTGTGTATTAGTAATATTTATAACAGTTTCAATATCCTCTAATATAAAACTAATACTATAATTTCCACCAAGTGTCTCTTCACCTTTTTTTACACTATTTATTTTTTCATCTTTTACTAAATCTAAAATATAATTTACATCTTCACTATTTGTAATTTCGACTTTTTCATTTTTTTGAGAATTTATAATATATGCATCTACTCTCTCTTTATTTTCATATATTTTACTAAAATCATTATTATTTATTAATGTTTTACTACTTATACATATAAAATATTCAACTATAAAAAGTACAATTAACAATAAGATTAAACTAAAAATTATAATATTTTCTTTTTTCATAAATCTTTCCTCCAAAAAAATAGTCAACTTAAAAGTTGACTACTGCTAATTAATATATATTTATGCTTTGCATCTGCATAGTAGATGAGAATTCAAGCCACATAAAGGGCTCACTACTCCAAGATGTAAAAACGTTTAATTCTTTAATATTTCCTCTAATTCTATAGCCAACAACCATATAGGCATGTCCATTATAGCTGAGCATTACAGGATATCCTCTATCAATATCTCTTGTAACATCAGACCATAAATTTAGTAAGTATTTTCTTACTACTATATTGTATCCGTAAAGAACTTGCTATTTTCTTTAGACCACTTGCAACATTATTTAGATTTGTACTATTACTACTTGTATATTTTACATCTTCACATATTTTATCATAACACTCTTGTAAGCTTTCATTATAAAATAAATTTATACCTTTTTGATCGTTATAATATGAGATAATATTTATTGCAAGTGTTGGACCACAATTATTATCATATATTATTTGATCAAAATCATCTGTGTAATATTTTTTAAATTCATAATATCCATTTATGTTATTTTTTATACATGTATTATCTATATTATCTTTTTCATTTATATTTTTAATACTAAAACATAGTATCAAGAAAATAGCAAAAAAAGTACATGATACAATTATCTTTCGTTTACTAAATTTCATTAGAACTTCTCCTTTAATCAAATGATAATTAACATTTAATTTTACATGGTATATCTAAATTCTATCCTATACTTTTTCTATCTTCAATAAAAGTAGAAAAAAGCGGAAAAATTAGATTGATTTTTGGCTATATTATTATATAATATATTTGAGAAAGGATTTAATTATATGTTTTTATACATATAGTATAGCACAGTGAATAAAATATGAAAAGGATTTTAATAGTAGATGATAATAAAATATTCATAGATACTTTATATGCTGAACTTAATAAAAATAAAACTCTTACCACTAATTTTTTAATAGATAAAATTGAATTTAATAATAAAAACTCTGCAGAATATATATATAATAATTTATCTGATATAGATATATTACTTTTAGATTTGCAGATGCCAGAAGTTTCAGGACTTGATATATTAGAATATATCAAATCATCTAAGTATAGACCAAAAATAATTATACTTACAGCAGAATACGTTATGCTAAGTGGATTAATGCTAGAAAATTTAAATATTTCTGGAATATTTATAAAACCATTTGATGCAAAAAAACTTATTAAACAAATAATTACTATATCAGATGAAATAACAAGAAAAAGAGTATATGATGAGATATCAGAAATTCTATCAAAATTTGAGTTTAATAAAACAAGTATTGGATATAAATATATAATGGAATGTATATATTTATGTGTTAAAAATGACAGTTTAATGTCACCAGTAGAAAAAAACTTATACCCTACTGTAGCAAAAAAATACAGTGTTCCATCAACAAAAAAAGTTAAATGGTCAATTGCAAAAACTCTAAAATCAATGAGTACATATACAAAACAAGATATATTAAATGAGTTTTTCAAAAGCCAAACAATAACTGCAAAAATGTTTATATATGAAATATATTCAATAGTAAGAAAAAAGCTAGAGAATGGATAAAACTTCCATTCTCTAATTTCTACAAACATATATCTTTTCTGCAAACACTAGAATAATTACAAAATTTACAGTAATTAGCTTTTTTATTAGGTACAATCTTTACAACACCTGACATCATCTCACTACCTATACTCTTTAGTATATCTTTTGCCTCAACGCAAAGACTTTCAAACTCTTCTTTATCTAGCGCTTTATTATTTTTTCCATTTATACTTCTAGGTGTAATATCTATAAGTCTTTTTGATGGCTCATTTATATTTTTATCCATCATTTCAAGTATAGTAATATCTTTTAAAAATATTCCCTTCATTCTAAGTGCCTCTACTATCTTCTTCTCTATTTCAGCATTATTTTCAGTATACTCACTAAGGCCTACTAATTTATCAGATAAATTAAAATATAACATTGCAGCGGGTATAATTTTTTTACCACTTCTTTTTATTTCATTTTCCATAAATACATTAAGATAACTTATAAGTTGGAGTGATAGTCCCTCTTTTATCTCGTCTAAATTTAGTTTTCTGCTACTAGATTTATAATCTACAACTCTTGCATATATTGCATCATCTTTTTCTAAAATATCTATCCTATCTATTTTACCATTTAGTATAATCTTTTTATTACCATCTATACTTATTTCAATTGGAGCAAATATAGCGCCATCTTTAAATTCAATCTCACATCCAAAAGGTGTAAACTCACTTTGATTAAAACTTTTAGCAATAACTACTATTACTTTTTTCATAGTATTTATGAGTTTTTGTCTTAAAACTGTAAACTTAACACTTTCCTTTTGTTTGTAAAGTTCTATATCTAATTCTTTTAAAATAATATCTAAAAGTATATTCTCATATTTTTCATTTAAAGTCTCACCACTATCTAAAATAGCATGAAATGCAATTTTATTCTCTAATAAATAAATAGAAAACTTCTCAAGTACTGCATGCATAAAACTACCTATATCCATTACATTTATTTGTTCTTTTTTTCTAGGTTTTATATTTAGCGTATATTGCATGTAATATGAAAAAGGGCATTTTTTGAATTGTTCTAGTCTTGATACACTAGTCTTTAATGTATCACCATAAAGTTTTTCTAATGTTTTTTTATTTAAATTACTATCTTCTTTTCTAAAATCTAGTATTTTACTATAATTTTCATCATTTTTAAAATATTCATATATAGATAAAAGAAGTATTTTTTGTTCTATAGAAATATTTTCAAAATCTTGTATAGTCTTAAGATTTGATATAAACTTATTAAATAATTCTTCTTTTGAAAAGATATTTGAAATATCAAGTATATCATCTTCTTCAGTTGTTACATCTCCTATTATTTTTACGTTTAATATATTTCTTACAAGTGTTACAAAACTAGACATTCTAGTAGCTCTACCAGAAAAATCAGATGCAGGTATTGATATATATAGTTTTTCTGATATATTATTTAGAGCCTCATATATATTATATAATCCCATATTAAGTTTTGAAAGGCTTGTCTCTTTTAACTCAATACCAATATTTTCTAGTTTTTCAAGCTCAAAATCTCCAAAAAACACATCTTGCTCAACTTTTTTAGGAAAAGAATTTTCATTTACTCCAATAAAGAATACTTGTTTTTTCATTCCAACCTTTGATACATTAATATCTGCAATTTCTACTTGATCAAGTGAGGGTGGTATTACTTTTACATTTGTATCTTTTATTGCCATTTTAAACATTTGAATAAATTCATTTACACTTATTTTCTCACCATCATATATCTTACCTATTGAGTCAAAAATATCACATATCATATTCCATATTTGTTCTTCATATTGTTTTTTCTCTATATCATATTCTAAATTTTCATTTATAAATTTAGAATAATTATCAAATACATTCTTATCACATAAATGCTGATATAAAACATTTATAATATCTTTTACATATGTTTTTTTATCAAGTGATATAATGCTTTTAAATGTATCTATTATACTACATCTTATATTATTTAAATATTCTAAATCATATACACTACTAATTGATTTATTATTTAATTTAAACTCTTTAAATAAACTATATTTATTAATATTAAACTCTAAAATATAATTTTGAAGTATGTAAATATCTTTTTTATCTATATCATTTAATCCAAGTTTTAATACCTCAAATATATTATCAGTATTTATTCCAGCATTCATTATATCAAATATACCAAGTATATATTTTATAAGGATTGATTCTTCAATAGTTTTACTACTGCTTACATATAATTTTATATTATATTCATAAAAAATTCTTTCTATTAACTTTTTATAACTATCTATATTTGTAGTATAAATACATATATCATTATACTTATATCCATTCTTTACAAGATATGCAATTTTTTTTGCAATTTCCTCTATTTCTTTAAAACTATTCGTATATATGTTAATATTTACATTTTTACTATCTATCATATCTTTACTGTTTTCAAATACATTATCTGCAAGATATTTTAAGTCATCACATGCATTAGAATAGTTTTCATATTTTATAATATTATTTACAAAACTTTTTTCATCATTTGCAATTTTTAGTAATTTTTTATATGTAGTATTTGATATATCAAATATATTATTTGACACAGTACCTATATCTTCTATTCTTGTAATATCTGTTGTAAGCGCAAATGTTAAACTAACATTTTTCTTTACAAGTGCAGTTATAAACCTATACTCATTTATAGTAAAGTTATTATATCCATCAAAATATATTCTAGTATTCTCATCAAATAAACTTGGAAGTACCCTATCTAAAAATATATCTGTCTCATCTACATTATCAATATATTTTTCATTTAATTTTTCTAAATATTTTTCAAATATTACAATAATTTCTTTTAATTTTAAATCAAGTAACTTATCCTCTATTTCTAATTTTTTAAACTCAGATATATCAATACATTCTTTTCTTAAAAGATCCATATAAATGCTTAACATATCTAAAAAGCCTGGATACATTTTAACCTTAGAGAAAATATTAAATAATTTTTCGTTTTCATTTATTACTTGTGTAAGTAAAATCTTTCTATCTAACTTTGATATATAGTTATCATCAAAGTGTAAATTATCAGACTTCAAATTATTTTTAATATATTCAGAAATAGTAGTAATATTTACACCAATAATTCCATCTTTTTTTAGATATTCCATATACTCATTTTCAGATTTTGCACGTGACTGAGATGGTACAAAAAGTATTACCTCTTTATTTTCTTTTATATCATCTTCAATACACTTGTATATATGCATACTTTTACCAGTTTTAGCCTTACCTAAAATTATATCCATATCTACTCCTCTTTATCATAATCACTTACAAGTAGCTGTTCGTCTTTAATTCTAATATTTTCAAAGTTTGGTAGCTCACTTGCATCTTTTATACCACAACATTTATAAAATTCAGAAGTAACAGAATATGCAGCAGGCCTACCAGGTAGGTTTAGTCTTGCTACCTCTTCTATTAGACCACATTCAAGTAATCTGTTTACAGCAAAGTCACTATTTACTCCCCTTATATTTTCTATTTCTGTTTTAGTAATTTTAGGATTATATGCAATAATACTTAAAGTTTCCTGTGCAGATGTAGATAAGTTTTGTCTTTTAGTATTTTCAACAAATTTACTAACATATAAATAATATTTATTATTTGTTACAAGTTGGAATTTTCCGCCTACTTCTACAAGTTTTACTCCACCATTTTCTCCATATTTTTCTTTTATTTTAAGTATAGCATCAGTTATATAACTCTCCTCTATTTCAAGTGTTTTTGCAATTTCTTCAACTGATATTTCTCTACCTAGTGCAAATAACACTGCCTCTATTACATTTTCTAAATCTTCCATAATCTTTCTCCTTTTTATAAAACAATTATACTAATATCTTTTAATTTTGACAATACTTTTTATATTTTTTCTATACTTTAAGTCTATATTTTAACAAAAAAATATAACAAAAATACATATTAATTTTATATATTTTTGTTATACACTTTGAAGTTATCTATGAAAAACGTTAAAACATACAAAAAGAGCCCGATATTACTGGGCTCTTTTTGAAAACAACTAATTCATACCGGCCTGCTCCAACCGATCTTTTACGCATCTAACAATGTTATCTGCGTGTTTCGGATTGGAGCAGTATTTGACGTCAATTGCCCGTGGGGTGTAGCCACTGAAAAACTTACCTCCCTCTGTGAGGTAATTAATCGATAGCCTCTCCGCGACGTGCATGATACACTCTGACTTACTGTCAAAGTAATATGCACCATCAGGATTACTGTCTGCAGCTCCCCAGCCTGTAAGGTTATTGCGCTCCCTTGCGTATCTGGAAGTGCCAACGCCACTCTCCTCGCAAGCAAGCCCCAACATATACAGGCCGTTGACGCCGTAGGCGACCTCCGCAGTCACCAGTGCTTCGCCAATTCCTGCAAGCTCAGTGCCAGCAAGAAGTAGCTCATAATCCTCAGCATTGAGGTTACTCAGCACCCGAAGATCAGATTCAGTCGTAAGGCTGAGGTTCTTCTCTCCTGCAGGTTCCGCCTCTTCCTCAGCACCCTTTAGGGTTACCACTTTACGGACTTCCATGTCCTCTGTGGAAATTGCAAACTTCTTCTCAGAAGTATCGCAATTATAACCCTCTGGTACCGAGGAAACTCTGTAGTAATAGATGCCTTGGTCAAAATTCCCCAAGACAGCTTTTCCGTCATCGCCACTAACAACAGTAGCAACAACTTCTTTGCTGTCATTGAGGATTTCAACCTCAGCACCGTTTACCAGTTCCTGGCCGCATACAAATGCGACCTTAAAAATTCCTTCCGCAGCTTTAGCTTCTAAGCTAAAACTGCAGAATATTACTGCTGACACTGCCATAAGCAGTGCCTTTAAAATTTTTTTCATTTTTCTCTTTGCGCCAGCGACTTACCACTGGCATCCTTTCTTTTTTTATTAGTTGCTTTTTTTTGTCACTTCCTCTCCTATAGTTTTAGAAACGCAACCACGGGTAAAATTTCACCCATTTCTAAACATATATATTCTCTATTATTATATCATATTTTTTGTCTTATGTCAACTTTAGAAGATAGTCAGCTCTAAGCTTTGAGTTATTTTTACAATAATATTTTTTAAATTTTATATATCAAAAATTTACATTTTCTCTTGTTGTAAATCTAAAAATTATATGTTATAATTAGTCATTATGTACAAAAAGTACTTAAAAATTAGGAGATGATAAAAAATATGCTATGTTCTGTATGTAAAAAAAATATGGCAGTTGTATTTATTAATAAATTAGATAAAGATGGAAAAGCAACAAATGAGACTACTGGTCTTTGTATTGAATGTGCAAAAAAACAAGGAATAGATCCAATATCTAACATTATGAAAGAGATGTCAAATATGAGTGAAGAAGATCTTGAAACTATGTCTGCTCAATTTGATGATATGTTTGGTGGTATGGCAGAACTTGATGACTTTGACTCAGATGATGAAAAAGGTGGTATGCCAAACTTCTTTAGTAATCTAATGCCTTTTGGTAAAACTAAAAAGGAAAAAGATAGAAAAGATGAAAATGATGATGGTAAAACTACTTCTAAGAAAAAATCTAAAAAGAAAAATAAATACCTAGATACATTTGGAGAAAATCTAACTGAGAAAGCAAGACAAAATAAACTTGATAAAGTAATTGGTAGAGATATAGAACTTCAAAGAATGATACAAATACTAAATAGAAGAACTAAAAACAATCCTGCATTAATTGGAGAACCTGGTGTTGGTAAAACAGCAATTGTAAATGCACTAGCAATTGCAATAGCTAGTGGGAATGTTCCAGGTAAATTAGTTAACAAAGAAGTATATTTAATTGATATGACTTCCCTTGTAGCAGGTACACAATTTAGAGGTCAATTTGAATCACGTGTAAAAGGAATAATTGATGAGTGCAAATCTTTAGGCAATATTATTCTTGCAATAGATGAAGTGCACAACATTGTAGGTGGACTTGAACATGACAATTCTATGAATGCTGCAAACATGTTAAAGCCAGCTCTTGCTAATGGCTCAATTCAATTAATTGGTGCTACTACTCTAAAAGAATATAGAAAATATATAGAAAAAGATAGTGCCCTTGAGAGAAGATTTCAACCTGTTATGATAGATGAACCAACACCTGAAGATTGTTACAATATTTTAAAAGGAATAAAATCATATTATGAAGACTATCATAAAGTAAAAATACCTGATATAGCATTAAAACAAGCAGTATCACTTTCACAGAAATATATTCATGATAGATTTTTACCAGATAAAGCAATTGATCTTTTAGATGAAGCTTGTGCAAGAGTAAATCTTGAAGACATGAATATTGCAAAAATGGAAAAATTACAAAAAGAATTAGATGATATGATCGCTAAAGAAAATGAAATTCAAGCAGAACTTGCAAAAACTGATGATGCATCCCCTATAGATGAAGACGGTGTATCTGCATTTGAAAAAGCTGCTAAAATAAAAGAGACAAAATGTAAATTAAGTCAGGCCTTAGATGAAATTATGAAAAACTACAAACCACAAGAACTTACATTTGACAATCTTGCTCAAGTAGTAGAGCTTTGGACTAAAATTCCAGTTATGAGAATAAAAACATCTGAAACTGAAAAATTACTTGGACTAAAAGATAATCTAAAGATTAAAATAATTGGTCAAGATCATGCAATTGAGGCAATTTCTAATGCTATACTTAGAAAAAGAGCAAATATAAGAAATATAGTAAGACCTCCATCATTTATATTTGTAGGACCTACTGGTGTTGGTAAAACAGCTCTTGTAAGAGCTCTTGCCTATGAATTATTTGATAATGAAGATGCGGTTATAAAACTTGATATGTCTGAGTATATGGAGTCTCACAGTACTTCAAAACTTATAGGATCTCCTCCAGGATATGTAGGATATGATGAAGCAGGACAACTAACAGAAAAAATAAGAAGAAATCCATATAGTATTGTACTATTTGATGAAATAGAAAAAGCTCATCCTAGTGTATATAACATATTACTTCAAATACTAGATGAGGGTATACTTACTGACTCACAAGGAAAAGCAGTATCCTTTAAACACACTATAATAGTGCTTACTTCTAATCTTGGAACTAACTTTAGAAATGATGGCTATGGATTTACAAATAACATACTTGAAAAAGATATGTTAGAAAACAAAACAAGTGGTGCACTAAAAGAATTCTTTAGTCCAGAATTTTTAAATAGAATTGATGATATAATTACCTTTAATAAATTAACACCTAAAAACTTAGAAAAAATAGCAGATTTACTACTTAAAGAATTACAAAATGACACAAAGGAGAAAAACATATTATTTGACTATACTCCAGCAGTTGCAAAATTTATTGTAGAAAAAGGGTATAATGATAAATTTGGTGCAAGACCACTTAAGAGAGCTATTCAAAACTACATTGAAGATGTACTTGCAGTAGAATTTATAAAAAATAATATAAAAGAAGGTAAAAAATATACTATAGATGTAGTAGATGATAAAATATCAATAAACATATAATTAGTAAGTAAATGAGTATATAAGAAAAAATGTTGACTTTGCGTAAAGCAATTCAACATTTTTTTATTATATTTTACAATATATTATTTTAGACAAAATCTTTATCTTATCTCATCTTCTATTTTTCTTTCCTTTAATATTCCCTTAATGAGTTCTACAGTCTCATCAGGAGTATTACTTGGTAACTGTACACAATCTCCTGCTTTAGTAACAGTTAAATGTCCTCTTGCTCCAGGTACGCCAAATAGCCATTTAGAAAGATTATTTATAGGAATTTTTTTTCCATCTTTACTTACTCCTTCTAAATCAGTTTTTACCATTGTCGAAAAACATCTACCATCTTTTTGAATTTTTTCTTTTATAGAAGCCCTATTATCTTTAGCTTTATTTATAGATATTCTTTTCAAATCTCTATCTCTAAGCCAAAAATACTTAGGAGCAGGATATATATTAGAATTTTCTAATTTTTCTTTTAATTTTTCTTTATTTTCTTTTGGTATACAACTTTCAATAATATCAAATGATTTATCAGTATTCATACCATTGTTTAAACATTTCATATATATTGAAGTAAACTCGTCTTCTGTAATACCCATATAACGAATTTCTCTTATTACTTTTTTAATTTTATCATCTAAATTATAATCATCATGTTCAATTATTTCTTCATTATCTAAATTTTGTATTACTATTTTTTTTGTCATATTTTTATCATCTTTAGGTAATTTTGAAAAAAGTTCATAAGTATCATAATAATCAGATATTAATTCAAATATTTCCTCTTTATAATCGTAATCTTTATTTCGTTTCATTCCACTATTTTTAGAAAGACCTTTTAATATATCCTTATATTTTTTACCAATTTCATTCTCGTCGATATTTTTTAATAACTTTAAATACTTAAAACTTTTTTTCCTCATAATAGCATTTTGTATATCATCTATTTTTATTCCAGAAAAACCAATTTTTTCAAATTCTATTATATCTTCAAAACCAGGTGGACTTATACTAAAGTCATTGTCTCTTAAACTCTGTAATATATCATCATCACTAATTCCGTTTTGTATTGCAACTTTAAGTACTCCATTCAGTTGTCTAAAACCTTTTTGAGTTTTATCTCTACCAAAAATTTCCAAAAGTTTTCTTGCATAATTTTCATCATCCCTTGGAAAATCATAAGACAATACTTCATATGTTCCAATATTATCAATATTGAGTATTAAATCTTGAATTTCACTCTTCGACATAACTTCTTCTGGTATACTATCTACGAATTCTTTTGATTTCATAACAAAAAAACATTCATGTGCTGTATTTATAACAGGTATTATTTTTTTTAGTGCCTCTTTATCATTTAAGAAACCTTTTAAATATTCTAAATATCCATTTTTTAATTCATCTTCTGATGGTCCAGGATAAGTTCCCAAAATAGAGGATTTTTGAATAACATTTTGTAAAACCTTATCTAAGTCACTTGGTAGTAAATCGTTTGGCATAATTTTTTTTATATCAAATTCAGGATTATACTTTCTTAAAATATCTAATGGAAGTTTCTGTTGCGTGAAATGAGATATTAATTCTTTATCATTTTCAAACAATTGCTCTAATATACTATGTGATATTTCCATACCATTTAGGTTTTTGTACTTTAAAATCGTATTCTTAACATCCTCAATAGATATTAAATTCTCTTTTAAAGCACTTTCTAAATTAGAAATACTAGGTGTTTCTACCGAAATACTATCTAAAAAAGAGTTTACTGTTTCATCTTCCTTAATTTCATCTAATCCTAATATAATGTCATAATCTTTTTCTATTTTATGTCCCATTAAATATAATATATAATCTTCTTTTGAAAAAGCACTATTTATTTGTTTATTCAAATCATCCATTGATTCAGTTCTTATTCTTTCATAAGATGTCCATACATAATTATCAGGTTTAGTATAATCTTCATTATCTTTACTACTAATTGATGAATTATATGAAAATTGTGTTTCTTTATCTTTTATATAATTTGATCTTGCATTAATTTTAACATAATAATCTTTTATACTATTTGGCTTTTCCTGTAAGTCAGTTGAAAATTCATTAATATTATATTGAAACATAAGTTCTTTAACCATCTCTTTCAAATCATATTCTGAAATATCTGGTTTTTTAAATCCATCACCATATTGATCTTGATCTTTTATGACTCTTGAAGAATAATCATAAGTATATGTTCCATCTTCATTTCTAATTTCGTTTTCTACTATTCCATATAACTTACAATTAACACAATAAGAAAAACCTCTCCTCATTCCATCATTACTTTCTCCAGTAGAATCAGTATAAGAATACTCTCTTAATAATCTTTCTCCAATAAGAGAATCGTCTATTTTTTTTGATGTTGTAAATTTCATAAACTATTTATCTCCTTTTGTATCTGCAATTAAAACTTGCTTTTTTTCTTTTATAAATAATTCTTTTAATCTTTCAGAAAATGTTTTTGGTCTTTGTAAAAATTCTACTCTTTCTAATGAAATTTTTAATTTATTTGAAAGATCTCTAATTTTTTCGTTATATTCTTCTATCATAACACTTAATTTTTTATTTTCTTCTAATAGTCTTTCTTTATCATTATTTAATAATCGATAATCTTGATATAGAGGTGTAGATGATATCATATTATAAGATGTCATATCTTTATTAAACATTTCAATATCTCTTTTTCTTAATTCACTTATATTAGTATTTTTTTCATTTATATCATCAGCATATAATTGTGATATTTCATCATATTCATTAAAATCTATATCATTAATATCAATCAAATTTTTATATATTTCATTAGCTATATTAAAGTCATAATATAATTCTTTGTTCTCACCCTCTGGTAAAATACTTAAAGGAGCAAGTATTGTTTTTCCACCAAATACATCTAAACTAAAAATCTCATATTTTTTAACTGGCAAATTCAAAAGACTATGTAAACTGTCAACATTAGATAATAATTTTTCATATTCAATTCTAAAATACTTTAAAGCCTCTTTTTCAAGTATATCTATATCCTTTTTCTTCACATTATTAATTTCTTCACTGCTCATTTTCTCCTTATTTTTTAGCATATATTCTGCCATTTTTTCACTAAAAAATTCGCCATTTTCTCTTTCTACAATCTCATCTTCAATAATTAGAAATCTATTTTCAAATATATCTGATGCTTTTAATTTTCTCATAATACATTCCCCTCTTACTCAATTACTTCTTCATCTGGCGCAAAATATAATACTTCTTCTTTTCCTTCTATTTCATTATATCTTTCATTAACTAATTCTGCTAATTTTTGTAAATCTTTTTCAGTCATTTCTTGTCCTCTAGGACTTCCAGCTATACCTCTATGTCCACCTGCTTCATCTCCCCATAGTTCTTGAACTAAATCTTTTGCAGATAATTTTTCTCCATGATCTTCCATTGCAACAGTAACAGACTTAAATTTACCATTTCTAGTAACAGTACTAGGTATTACTTTTCCTTGTTTTTCTGAATAATATGCTGCAGAACAGAAAACTCCATTTGGTGAATTAAATACTCTAACATTTTCATTTTCATATACTAAACATGCTTCAATTTTTTCTTTTGTCTCCTTATCCCATTTTTTACCTTGTTCAATTAACTCTCTATCACCATCTATAACCTTATCAACAATATCTAAATGTTCATTTACTAAATTAGTTACATCAGTTATCTCTGTAAATCTAGGACTCCTATGCTCTGCTTGATATGCTTGATACGCAACATATTTTTCAGCAACTTTTTCATCCACTTTATATAAATTTTGTGGTCCATTTAAATCTATGAATTCTGCAACCTTCCAAAATGCTGGATCTTCTTTCTTCCTTCCCATTAATGCTGCTATTCCTCCTAAAGTGTCTAAATCAATATGACTAATTAGTATACTACTATTGTCTTCTAAAGGAACAACCTCATTATTATTACAAGGTGATGGACAATTTTCATATTCTTTTGTGTGATGTGCAAGAGTAGCTATTCTTCCCTTTATGACCTTATCACCATATTCTGCTTCAACTGTAGCATCTGCACTAATGCCATGTTCTTCTAATTCCTCCTTACTCATATAACCTGGAACTACAAAAACTTTAATGTTCTTTGGTTTCATCTCGTTTTCTTCAATTTCTTTCATACTTTCCCCCTTATAAATTTATTATATATAAAATGATATATCACTTTTAAAATTATATCAATACTTTTTATCAAAAAATGATATATCACATAAAGATAAAATGGTAACACAAAAAATTACCATTTTTAAATATAATTCTAACTTTCTAAATCCTCTATAAAAAGGTTTAATTCCTGGTATGAATTAAGTAATACTCCCTCTTCTAACTCAGCTTTTACATCTTCTCTAATTAGCTTATCTTGTGTATCAATCTTTCTATATAGTTCATTACTTTTCTCATCTATAACCCTATATATTTTTATAACATTATCCTCTAATATAGCCTTAAAATGATTTGGACAATTAGTCGAAATATTTCTAGAATATACAAGTCTTTCATTACTTTCTTCTTTTATTTTGTAAACTTTACCATCAGCCTCTTGTGTCTTCTCTTCCCTTTGTTTTAATTCCTCTAAAGTAGTATCATAAATTGTTTCTTTTTTTGTTATAGTCTCATTACAAAGAGTATATTTATCTTCATACACAAGTTCAATATCATATTTTTTAGATAAAGTTTGAACTGTATTTTCATCATCTCTGTAAATATCTACACTATCCTCTACTTTATTTTCTACTTCTAAAGCAGACGATTTACTACCTATCTTACTTACTTTAAATCCTATAAATATTCCAACTCCAAAAAGTAAAACTATTAACACACCAAAAAGTATTTTATATTTTGTATCTATTCCCATAAAAATCACCTATTAATAGTATTTTTTACATATTTTTAATTATTATACATATTATTTAGTTTTTATTGCACCTTTTTTCTCAGTAATTAATATATCAAAATTATATTTTTTCAAAATATCTATAGTCTCTACACTTGGATGTCCAAACTTTTTCCTTTTAGAAGAGATTATTGCACTACAATTGTTTACATTTTCAAGAAGAAAATTAGAAGTTGAAGTATTAGATCCATGATGACCTATTTGAATAGTTTTTAAAGACTTTAACTTCTCATATATGATATCATCATATATTTTTTCCTTAAACATAAACTCTTCTGTCTCCTTTGTTGCATCACCTAAAAATAAATAATTATAATTTTTCTTAGAAATAAGCAAGACAAGACTATTTGAATTTAAGTTATCACTAGAATTTATTATTTTATCTTTTGGTGGAGATAATACATCTATTCTAAAATCTCTAAATAAAATACTATCTTTATATGATACATTTATTGTCGAAATATTTTTCTCTTTAACCATTCTTTCAAATTCAGAATTTTTATTTTCATTCTTATCTTCAAAAGAAGAAAAAATAACTTTAGAGACTTCAACATTTTCTATCACCTCTTCTACTCCATTCATATGATCATCATGCATATGTGTAATAATTATCATATCTATTTTTGATATATTCTTAGCCTTTAAAAATGAAGTTAAAATATTACTTGCAACACCACTACTTGTAGATCCTAAATCTACAACTATATTAGTATTTTGCTTATGAAGTAGTGCCATGTTTCCCTGTCCTACATTAAAAAAATAAACATATTCTTCAAAAAAAGATACCTTAATATATATTGATATAATATACATAGATAAAATTATTGTTACTGTTTTTAGATACTTTTTTATTCTTTTTACCTTCTTAATACTAAAATATTTGTACAAATATTTAGAGAAAAAATAATAACTTAAAATAATATAATAACTAAAAATTGACAAAACATCTGGCTTTATAACTGATATTTTTAGAAATTCTAAGCTCGATATAGTTTTTACTAGAAACATAATTAAAGTAAGTAATGTATTATTTGCTAAAATTAAAATATCTGATACATATGGAATATATACTAAAAATAGTGATAAAAAGCCAATTATTAATTCAAATGATATAATTGGTGAAATTATAATATTAGATAAAATTGATATAAAATTTATCTCACAGAAAAAATACATTTGAAATGGAAGTGTTACTAAATATATTGATAATACAAAAGATATACTTTTGAAAATATAATTTGATATATAGAATAAAAACCTTTTAACTTTTGAAAACTTTAAAAAATTATAATCCATATATTTTAATCCAAAAAGTTTTAAATTTAATATATCAAAATAACTACTAAATTGTGGTAAAACTATACTAATTGCAATAATTGATAAATATGAAAATATAAAAGATGCATTAAATATTACATATGGATTAATACTAAACACTACTAAAAAAGATACAAGAAGTCTTATATATTTATTAATATCTTTAATATCAAAACTAAAAATTATATACATTATACTTGCTCTTATTAGTGATATTTGATACCCTATCATAAGGTTAAATAAAATAAGAAATAAAACTTTTATTTTTCTTTTAGTACTTTTACTAAAATTTAGAATAAAAATATCTATTACATATATATAATACATAATATGTGTACCTGAAATGGATAGAAAATGACTGCTTCCACTACTTTTAAAATATTCTAAAGCACTAGTATTATTATAATCTTTTATACCTAAAATCATAGAATTAAATATAGTATTTTCATCTTCTCCTAGCATACTCTCTACTTTTTCTTGTAAAGATTTTCTAAATTTAGATAAAATATTAAAATCTATTTTTTTACTTTCTCCTATTTTTTCTAAACTATATACAGATATTGTACCAATAACTCCCATAGAATTTAAATATCTTTTATAATTAAACTCATATGGATTATTTAAATATTCTGGTATTACAATCTTTCCCCTTAGTTTTAGTACGTCTTCCTCTTCTATTTTATTATCTAATTTATCATAAATATTCATTAAAAACTTACTATTTTCATACTCAACTAGATATACACTAACTTTATCTGTCTTTTTTCTTTCTTCAAGTACTCTAACATACATTTTCTTATTTTTTTCATCTGTTTTATACTTAAGCTCATACAAGTATACACTATACCCTACTCTTGTAACCAGAAAAAATATTAAACAAATAATACATAGTATCTTTTCTTTTTTTATAAATCCTATAAGCTTTAAAAATAACTTTTCCATAAATAAGATTTTATCATGAAACTTTTAAATGTAAATATTTGCTATATTTAATTTTTTGTCTATTTTTGTAACAACATATAAAAATTATTTTCATATACTACATATATATGGAGGGATTTTATGATATCAATTAGTTTATGTATGATAGTAAAAAATGAAGAGGATGTTTTAAGTAGATGCCTTAATTCTATAAAAGATGTTGTAGATGAAATAATTATAGTTGACACTGGTTCTAGTGATAATACTAAAAAAATAGCAAAAAATTTTACAGATAAAATATACCATTTTAATTGGTGTGATGATTTTGCTAAAGCAAGAAATTATTCATTTTCTAAAGCCACAAAAGATTATATTTTATGGCTTGATGCAGATGATGTTATTTTACCAAAGGATGTTAAACTATTAAAATCATTAAAAAATGATATAGATAAAAATACAGATATTGTTATGATGAAATATAACATGGGGACAAATGACGATAATACCCCTTCCCTTTCTTATTACAGAGAAAGGCTTATCAAAAACTTCAAAAATTATAAATGGGTTGGAAGAATTCATGAAGTGATTACTCCAACTGGTAATGTAATATATTCAGATATTGCGATAACACATAAAAAGATACATATATCTGATCCTTTAAGAAATCTTAGAATATTTGAAAAAATGATAGAGGAAAATGAAAAACTTGACACTAGACAAAAATTCTATTATGCAAGGGAAATATACTACTCTGGTAATTTTACAAAAGCAATAGAAAAATTTAATGAATTTTTAAATGAAGACGATAAATGGGTAGAAAATACTATAAGTGCTCTACTTGATCTAAGTATTTGCTACAATAAAATTGATGATAAGCAAAATGAAATTAGTACATTATTTAAAAGTTTTGAATATGATATTCCTCGTAGTCAAACTTGTTGTTATATAGGTAACTATTTTTTAAGAAACAATAACATAAATCAAGCAATTTATTGGTATAAACTAGCATCTACTCTTACATCAAATTTAGAAAGTGGTGGCTTTTATGAGACTGACTATTTTAACTTTATTCCATATATACAACTTTGTGTATGCTACTATAAACTAGGAGATATAAAAAATTCAATAAAATATAATGATATGGCAGGTAAATTTAAACCAAATGATAGTTCTTATTTAACAAATAAGGAATTCTTTAAAAATTACAATTAAACATGCTCACATTTTAATTATATTTTTAATATATTATATAGAGCGATGCTCAAAAAATAAAGGGGGAAAATAATATGAATAATTGCGATTTTGATTGCAATAGCTATAATGAAAGGAGACCTTCTTGTTGTCACCCACAACATAATTTTTGCAATTCTTGTAATAATTGTTGTTGTCAAACAGGAATAACTGGTGCTACTGGTGTTACTGGCCCTCAAGGTCCTATTGGTCCTACAGGTCCTCAAGGATCTCAAGGTTTACAAGGAATTCCAGGTCCTACTGGAGCTACTGGCACTACTGGAGCTACTGGTGCTACTGGACCCCAAGGTATCCAAGGTATTCAGGGAATGCAAGGTGAACCTGGTGTAACTGGTCCTACTGGCCCTACTGGCGCTGATGGACTTAGCATTACTGGCCCTACTG
>CAOYAN010000011.1:18628-60512 GCA_948562205.1 uncultured Clostridia bacterium
GTCCTACTGGAATTACTGGAGCTACTGGTGCCACTGGTGTAACTGGTCCGACTGGCGCTACTGGGGCTGATGGCCTTAGCATTACTGGTCCTACTGGTCCTACTGGAATTACTGGAGCTACTGGTGCCACTGGTGTAACTGGTCCGACTGGTCCTGCTAACGGTTTAGAAGCCTATGCTGGTAAGTATAGTAATACTCCACAAACAATAACTTTAGGTATTGGAACACAATCACAGATTGCACTTCCACAAGAAATGCCTGTTTCAAATGCCACTTACACACCTGCAAACAGTATTACTGTAGCAGAAGCTGGAACTTATGAAATAAACTACTATAGTAATGTATCTGTAGCATTAGGTACTACAGTAACACTTGCTATTAGAATTAATGGAACTAATATTCCTAGCACAGTTATTTCAAGAGTTTTATCAGTAGGAGTAGGTTCTGTATATAGTGGTAGTACTATAGTTACACTTGCAGCAGGAAATGTTATTGATATGGCAATTAGTGCCTTACTTGCCGTTGGTGTAACTTTAGGCTCAGGAGTTAATGCTACTCTTTCAGTAAAAAAACTTGATTAATATTTTAAATAATTTTACCAATGATAAAATATAAATAGTTACCACCTATTATAATTTAATGGGTGGTAATTTCATTTTGTAACAAATCTTGTCCTTATTAATATAATAATTATAGAGCTACTGCTCCATAATTATCAAAGGAGGAAATAAAATGGCTAATTATGATTGTAATAATAATTGTACTAATGATAATTGTTGTTGTGTTCCTATAGTTTGTCGTAGAGGTCCAACTGGCGCTACTGGAGCTGCTGGTCCTATAGGGCCTATTGGGCCACAAGGACCTCAAGGGCTTCAAGGTATCCAAGGTGCTACTGGTCCCACTGGAGCCACTGGTATAATTGGACCTACTGGTCCACAGGGTATTCAAGGCGTTCAAGGTTTACAAGGTGCTCAAGGAAACACAGGAGCTACTGGGCCAACAGGAGCTACTGGAGTAACTGGTCCTACTGGTCTTAGTATCACTGGACCAACTGGAGCTACTGGTGCTACTGGTGCCACTGGAGCTACTGGTGCTACTGGTCCTGTTTCTATAGCAAATGCTATAATTCCTTTTGCTTCTGGAAGACCTATAACACTTACAACAAATAATGAAAATGTTGATGGTGTTGCAAGTTTTATTGGTTTTGGAAATGGTACAGCAAGTAACATTGCTCTTGCTCCATCTCTTAATTTAACAAGCTTAGATAACTATTCATTTTCAATGCCAGTTTCTGGTACAATAACTGCATTTTCTGCATATTTTAGCACTTCAACACCACTTGATCTTACAGGTACAACTGCTACAATAACTGCTAGAATATATAGATCTACAACAAATGATAACATATTTAATGAAATACCTGGTGTAGTAATAACACTTTTCCCTAATTTAACTGGAAATGTAATAGAAGGAACTTCAGTTAAAGGAATTATTCAAAACCTTAATATTCCTATTACAGCTGAAACAAGATTACTTGTTGTATTTTCTTCAAGATCTGCTGGGGAGAGATTTCAAAATAGTATTCAAGGATATGCAAGTGCAGGTATCTCAATATCTTAATTTAAAGAGCTTTTATGGCTCTTTTTTCTTGACTAAGGCTAAAAATAGTTATATACTATTTGTGTATTAATATAATTAAATAAGGAGGGAATTTATGATAGAGATAAGATGGCATGGACGTGGTGGTCAAGGTGCAAAAACTGCATCACTATTACTTGCTGATGCAGCGTTTAATACTGGTAAATTTATTCAAGGCTTTCCAGAATATGGACCAGAAAGAATGGGAGCTCCTATTACAGCATACAATCGTATAAGTGAAAATGAAATACGAATTCACTCTAATATTTATGAGCCTGATTATGTAGTAGTAGTAGATGATTCATTACTTGAAACTGTTGATGTTACAAAGGGTTTAAAAAAAGATGGTGCAATTTTAATAAATACAAATAAAGATATAATGGAAATATCTAAAAAATTAAATGGATATAAAGGAAAGATATTCACAATTGATGCTTCAAAAATAAGTAGAGAATGTCTTAGGGCAAACTATCCTAATACTGCTATGCTTGCAGCAATTATAAAAATTACAAATATAATGACAAAAGATGCATTATTAAAAGATATGAAAGAATCATTCAAACATAAATTTGCAAGAAAGCCTGAAGTTATAGAGCCTAATATGATAGCTATAACTAGAGGATATGATGAAGTTATTGGAGGTAAATAAGATGAAAAAAGAATTTGGTCTTGGGGCTTGCATTCTAAAAGATGGAAATTCTATGGAATTTAAAACTGGCAGTTGGAAAAATAGATATCCATCACACAGTAAAGACTTGTGTAAATCTTGTATGTTATGCATCCCCTACTGTCCTGAAAATTGTATAAAGCAAAAAGATGGAATATTAGATAGAATAGAACTAGATTATTGTAAAGGATGTGGAGTATGTGCTAAAGTTTGTCCATTTAAAGCAATAGAGATGAAAAATAATGGAAAATAAACAAATAAAACTTCTATCTAATTTAGATGAAAATTCCTCTTTAAATGACATTCAACACTATATAAAAAATGTAATTGATATTAGAGGATTTTCTAACCAAAATGTTGAACAAACAATGTTACTACTTACAGAAGAAATTGGAGAACTTGCAAAAGCTATAAGAAAAGATGCTACTAGTATGGAATCTGACAAAGATAAACTATATAACTATGACACTATTGAAAGTGAAATTGCAGACTGCTTTATAGTTCTTACTTCAATATGTAATAAATTAAACATCAATATGTTTGATGCAATTAAAGAAAAAGAGAAAATAAATATAAATAGAAAATGGACTAAATAGAAAGGATGATATAAATGGCAATTAGAGAAAGATTAAGTGGTAATGAAGCAGTAGCTACCGCTATGAAACAAATAAACCCAGATGTTGTAGCAGCCTACCCTATTACACCTTCTACAGAAATACCTCAATATTTTTCAAATTTTGTTGCAAATGGAAGTGTTACAACAGAGTTTATACCTGTAGAAAGTGAGCATAGTGCTATGTCAGCAACTATAGGAGCAGCAGCTTCTGGTGGTAGAGTTATGAGTGCTACATCTTCACAAGGACTAGCTCTCATGTTTGAAATGTTATATATTGCATCTGGTATGAGACTACCACTTACACTCATATGTGGGAATAGAGCTTTATCTGCACCACTAAATATTCATAATGATCACTCAGACTCAATGGGTGTTAGAGATGCAGGATTTATACAACTCTATTGTGAAAACAATCAAGAAGCCTATGATAATACAATTATGGCAATAAAAATAACAGAAAAAGCTAAAATACCTGTTATGGTATGTTATGATGGATTTATAACTTCTCATTCTGTTGAAAATATAACTCTAATGGAAAATGATGAAGTAAAAAACTTTATTGGTAATTACACACCATCTGAATATTTATTAGATGAAAAAAGAAATATATCAATGGGACCCTTAGCACTTCAAAAAGATTATTTTAAAGCAAGAGTAGAACTTGCTGAAGCTATGAGAAAAGCAAAAGATATTATTTTAGATGTATCTGAAGAATTTCATAAAATTACTGGTAGAAAATATGATTTATATGAAAAATATATGATGGATGATGCAGAACTTGGAATTATAGTATTAAATTCAACAGCAGGCACTGTTAAAGATACAGTAGATAAATTAAGAAAAAAAGGTATAAAAGCAAGTGTTATAAAACCTAGGGTATTTAGACCACTACCATGTGATATTACAAATGATCTAAAACACTTGAAAGCTCTAGCTATTATGGATAAATGTGATAGTATAAATGGATTTTCTGCTCCACTATTTTCTGAAATAACTTCTGCTATGTATACTGCATCACTAAATGTTCCAACTGTAAACTATATATATGGTCTAGGTGGCTGTGATGTAAAAGAAACTGATATAGAAGAAGTGTATAAAAATTTAGAGAATATAGCTAAAACTAAAAAAATAGATAATGTAACTCATTATTTAGGATTAAATGATTAGGAGGTTTAAATATGGCATATAATTTAAAAGAAGTGGTAAAAAAAGAATCAAGACTTGTTTCAGGTCATAGAATGTGTGCTGGTTGTGGAGCCCCTCCTGCTGTACGAGGTATACTTAGTGCACTTAAAGAAGATGATAACGCTGTTATTGCATGTGCTACTGGCTGCTTAGAAGTTTCTACTTGTATTTTTCCTTATACTTCTTGGAATAATGTATCATTTATACATACAGCTTTTGAATGTGCAGCAGCTACCTTATCTGGTGCTGAGAGATCGTATAAAGCTCTTAAAAAATCAGGAAAATTATCAAAAGATAAAACTACAAAATTTATTGCTTTTGGTGGTGATGGTGGTACTCTAGATATAGGTTTTCAATCCTTATCTGGCGCTATGGAAAGAGGACATGATATTACATATGTATGCTATGATAATGGCGCATATATGAATACTGGAACACAACGTTCTTCCTCTACTCCACACTTTGCAGACACTACAACATCTCCAGCAGGTAAAGTACTTCCAGGAAAATTAGAACAAAGAAAAGATTTGACTGAAATTATGGTAAAACACAATATTCCATATGTTGCTCAAACTGCTCTTATAGGTAATCTTAAAGACTTATATGAAAAAAGTGAAAAAGCAATATATACAGAAGGACCAACATACATGTCAGTATTTGCTCCTTGCCCTAGGGGTTGGGGATATCCTACTGATGATTTAGCAGAGATTGAAAGACTTGCAGTAAATACTTGTTTTTGGCCTCTTTATGAAGTTGAAAATGGAAAATACAAAATTACTTATAAACCTGCAAACAAACTACCTATAGAAGAATTTCTAAAAACTCAAAAAAGATTTAGACATATGTTTCAAGATGGAAATGAATGGATGATAAAAGCTATGCAAGAAGAAATAGATAGAAAATGGAATTATCTTTTACTTATGGAAGAAATTACAAATAAATAAAACTTAGAGGATGTAAATTAACTATACATCCTCTTTTTACATAAAAATTATTTCATCTTTTTAATAAATTCATATATATTATAACTTAACCACCAAATCAACATAATACCTGTACTGACCATGTATACGATATCATTTGCTGAATTAAATTTAATTATTACAAGTGTTATAAGCCATAATACTACCAAAAATATCATCATACATTTTAATATATTTAACATTTCAAAAGATTTTTTACTGTACTCTTCAATTACAATTTCTTTTTCCATATTTTCCTCCGAATTTTAATTTTTTACTTATATACTTAAACTAGTTTACTCATAAAAATTAGTGTGGTCAACATAAAAAACATAACACACAAGGCCATATATGTTGTTTCTCCTTTTTTTAAAGCTAAATACAAAAACACCAACCCAAGAATTAAGAATAAATACATTAAAATAGTACAAATCATTATTACTCCTCCTTTATTTAAAGTTGGTAATCATTTCTTCGTGCTATATTATAACATATTTTTCAATATACGTCAATTCAGAGTAATATTGAAATGTATATTACATAATAAAGGTTTAAATTTTATTATAATCAAACACATAATAAAAATTTCTTTTCATTCTTTTTTAATAAGAGTTCCAAATTTTATTTTTTCTGTACCAAATTTATTTTGCATATCATCTACAATTTTGTTTGCCTCTTCAATTCTACTATTTAAGACATTTTTTGTATTCTCATTTTGTATAGTAAATAAGTCTAATTGTACTTCATCATCTATAGATTCTAGCAAAGATAATCCGACTGTTAGTTTTCTTACTGGAAATGAATTATAATTTTCTTTCAATATTTCTTTAGCTACTTTTAATATTTCTTGAAACAAATCAGTTTTAAATATTTTTCTTTGCCTATTTATAACACTAAAATTACTATACTTTATACTTACACAAACATTAGAACATTTCATTTTATTTATTCTTAAAGTTCTAACTACTTCCTCACATAAATTATCTAAAATATTCATAAGATATTTTAAATCTGATATATCTTGTGCAAAAGTTATACCACGACTTATGCTCTTAGGATCATGTTTTGTACCAAAAAATTCTACTTCATCATTATCTATTCCATTAGCATAATTATATAATTGAATACCCATTTTTCCAAGTTTTTTTATAAGTTTTGCTACATCATATTCTGCTATATCTCCAATTTTGTATATTCTCATTTTTCTTAAGGTCTCTTTTGTTGACTTTCCAACAAATAGCATATCTTCAACTGGTAGAGGATGTATAATATCTCTAAAATGCTCATAATCTATAACAGTTATAGCATCAGGTTTTTTCATATCACTTCCCATTTTAGCAAATATTTTATTAAAAGATACTCCGACAGATATTGTAAGTCCTAATGTATTTTTTACTTCCTCCTTTATTTTATATGCTATCTGTCTTGGACTTCCAAAAAGTTTTATACTTTCTGTTATATCTAAAAATGATTCATCTATACTAAAAGGTTCTACTCTATCTGTATATTTTAAATATATTTCATTTACAAGTTTTGAATACTTTTTATACTCATCCATATGTGGTCTCACTAAAACTAAATTTGGACATTTTTTCTTTGCAGAATATACAGTCTCAGGTGTATAAATACCATATTTTTTAGCAATTTCATTTTTAGCAAGTATTATACCATGTCTAAGTTTAGGATCTCCTGATACTGCCATTGGTATATTTTTTAGTTTAGGATTTCTTAGACATTCAACAGATGCAAAAAAGCCATTTAAGTCACAATGTAGTATACTTCTCATTATATCACCAAAAAAATTATATCAAACGTTTGTTTAAAATGCAAATAAAGAGGAGTAAAAACTCCTCTAAATAACATTATTTTACAAATCTTTTATTTTTTCTTACAAAACTTACTCCAATAATTAATCCTACTACTGCTATAATGAAAATGCCTACATACATTAATATATTTATATCATTTGTATCTACAATTGGTTCATATATACACTTATTTATTACTGTATTTCCTTCTAGCCTCTTTTCATAATATTTATATGTTCCTTTTTCATCTACTGTATACTCTATCTCATCTCCATATTCATCATACTTTGGTAGTTTGAATTCATATGACCAATTATTGTTAGCAGACACTTTTTCTTCTGCAACTAGCTTATCTTTATTATATACTTGTAATACTACACTTTCTGGTCGTTTACCATACTCATTATTGTTATCTTCCCATTTTTTTACTGCTTTTACAAGAACTTTTTCTTCTGGTACCACAAACTCATTTGTTATTGTATTTTTATCTGTAATTACTTTTTTATAGAATTTATTTCCACTATATCTTTCATCTATATAGTATTCTATCTCATTTCCTAATTCATCATATTTTGGCACTTCAAACTCATAACTCCAATTATTTCTGTCACTTACTTCTGCTTCTGCTATAATGTTTTCTCCAACTTTTAGTTGTAATATTACACTTGTATCTCTTTTTCCACCTGCATTTCCATTATCATTCCATACTTTTTTTCCTACTATCTTTATTCTATCTTCTAGTACTACAAACTTATTTGTTATAACGTTTCCTACTATTTCTTTTATATAAAATTTACTTGACTCTTCATCAAGTTCTTTTTCATCTACTGTATATTCTATTTCATCTCCTGTTTCATTGTATTTTGCAAGTTCAAATGTATGTTTCCACTCATTAGCACTACTTACTACTTGTTCTGCTACTACTACTCCATTATTTTTTATTTGTAATGTTATACTTTCTGGCCTTTTTCCTGCTTCATTTTCATTGTCATCCCATATTTTCATTACTTCCAAGTTTATCATCTCATCTGGTACTTTAAATTTATTTGTTACTGTTGTTGCATTTGTTAGTTCCTTTTCATAAAATTTACTTCCTACATCTCTTTCATCTATATGATATTCTATCTCATTTCCATATCTGTCATATTTTGCTAGTTCAAACTCATATCTCCAATTATTTGCCTCATTTACTTCATGCTCTGTTACTACTTCATTATTTGCTATTACTTGTAGTATTACACTCTCTGCTCTCTTTCTTGCAAA
This sequence comes from uncultured Clostridia bacterium, assembly GCA_948562205.1. Taxonomy (GTDB): domain Bacteria; phylum Bacillota; class Clostridia; order TANB77; family CAG-465; genus CAG-465. The sequence goes on from CAOYAN010000011.1 coordinate 26,768, forward strand.
ATTTTCATTATCTTCCCATACTTTTGTTCCTACTATTTTTATTTTATCTTCTGGTACTACAAATCTATTTGTTATAGTATTTCCTACTATTTCTTTTATATAAAACTTATTTGTATATTCTTCATCTATTGTATATTCTATTTCATTTCCTAAACTATCATACTTTGGAACTTCAATTATATACTCCCATCCTCTTTCTCCATTTGCTTCTATTTCTTGTACTACTCTTTCTCCATCTTTTACTTGTAATGTAATGCTTTCTGGTCTTTTTCCTGCTTCATTGTTATTATCATCCCATATCTTTTTTATATATATTGTTTCCTTATCATTTGGTACTAAAAATTTATTCGTTGCTGAGTTAGCACTACCACTTATTCTTATATAAAACTTACTATCAACTTCTTCTATCATAAAATATTTTTCTTCATTTCCTAATTCATCATATTTAGGTAATTTATAACTATTATACCATATAGGTGACATTAAACCAACATTTTTTACTAGTTCACCTTTTGAATTCATTATTTTTATATCTAGGCCTGCTGGTCTTTTTCCTGCTTCATCATTATTATCTTCCCATATTTTCATTACACCAAAATCTATTGTATCCTCTGGTACTACAAATCTATTTGTTATCACATTTCCTACTATCTCTTTTATATAGAATTTTTCTGTTGCAAAACTTTTTTCATCTACTCTATATTCTATTTCACTTCCATCTTCTCTATATTTTTGTAAATTTGTAAATGTATGTTTCCATTCACTTTCTTCATTTACCTCTGCTTCTGTAATTAATCTCTCTCCATTATATATTTGTAATATTATACTACTTGGTCTTTTATTTGCTTTATTGTTATTATCTTCCCATATCTTTGTTACTTCTATATCCTTTAGCTTTATACTATTTGTTATATTATATCCTTCATATCTTGTTTCATAATTTTGTACTTCGTCCTCTACTATTTCATACTCATATTCTCTTGTATTACTTGCATATACTGGTATATTTTCAAATGTATATTGCCAATTATCTGCTTCTGTTACTGTTTTAGTCTCATATTCCTGTCCATCTTGTAATAGCTTTACTGTTATACTTTCTGGTCTTAATCCACGCTTATCATTTTCATCTTCCCATGTCTTTATTCCACTTACTTCAGTTCTTATATCTTCTTTGTGTATTTCTACATTTACTTGATTTGAATATATTCCCTCTACATTATCTATTACTTCTCCTAATGGATCTTTTGCTCTCCAATTTGTGCTAAACATATTATTTGCTGATGTAAGTATTGTATTATCTTCTGGTGCTTGCATATTTATTAATACAAATACTACATTATTTCCAGATAGTTCCATCTCTGTTCCATCAGCTTTATATCTTAAATCTACACATATTGATTTAACACGAGTTTTATCTACATCATCTGTTAGTTCCATCCATTTTTCTGGTACTTCTGTTAATTTTCCAGGACTTCGTTCCACTGAGTAATATACTTTAGGGGCATATCCTTTTGACACTGCATATGATGTATCTACTCCTAAAAATTTACCTTTCCATCCACTACTTATATCATTACCATTTTCATCATATATTGTTTCAAGTGTATCATATATTATTAAGTCTTTTAAGCTATTTGCTCCTGTTGTTACTCTTAGTTTATATGTATATTCACTTCCAGCTGTTGCTTCTGCTGTTTCTTCTACAAATTTTCCTTTTGTAAGATCAGTTCTTACTTGTTTTATTACTGCTTGCTGTGATGATACTGCATGAGTTATATCGAGATAATTTAAGTAAACATATAATTTTTCTTCTATATCTCCATCATTATCTATATCTCTTGCTAATGGGTCATATTGACCATCATCTCTATAAATCGTATTACCATAATATTCATATTCTTGATTATTCCACATTGCATATCCCCTATTGGTATAACTTGTTCCATATTCCAATATACTATCATATGGTATTTCTGTTTTTATTTCTATGTATATTCCACTATCATAAGCACTACCAGTAAAATTATTTTCTAAATAATAGCTCCAATCTATTTCATTTAGATTATATATTATACTTACTTTTGTTCTTCCACTATTTTTATAATTATAGTCTATATCTATTGTAGTATTTTTCTTTAAATAATTTTCAAATTCTTTATATGAATCAAATGTTGTCCCATCTTTTAACTTTAGATAACTATATAAATCTCTATTTATACTTATATTATTTTTTATTTCTTCTTTATTCATTGCTAAATTCATACCATTTGGCAATATATCATATTGTTTTATGATTACATCTTTATTTACATCATAATAAGCTAAATCTAAAATACTTGTTATAGTATACTTTACTTCATATTTTTCTTCTTTTACATTATTTTTTATTGTAGATCTTTTACTTGTATCTAATATAAAATCTCCATCAATTATATCAATCACATAATAATTTCTTTGCATATATTTTCCATATGTATTCATATCATATTCTGCTATTTTTAATGTTGATGGTGTTTTATAACTATCAACTGTTTCTTCATTTGCTAAAATTCTATTTCCTTCATTATCTTTCTTATATACTTGTAAATATCCAAAGTTATATATTATTCCATTTACTATACAGTCTTTTGTATGTATAAGAATATTAATATCTATTTTTCCTTTATCATAAATCGAATATAATGTTTTATCCAAATCTTTTATTACTATTTTTACTCCAACTATATCATTTCTATCAAATATGATATATTGGTTTTCATCACTTGTTATACCTTCACTATATGTTAAATACTCATTTGTATCCTTATATCTTACTTGTATTTCAAATTCATATCCTATTAATTTATCTCCTACACTTTCATTATACTTATTATATGTATAAAATATTGGTATATTTATCTGTGTAAAATTATACTCATTATCATTTAACTTTGTTACTTCTCCATTTCCTCTTGTTATATATAAAAGATCATCTCCTATCTCTACATCTATTATACTATCTGTATAAAATACATTATAGCCTAGATTCCAACTTGATATCTCTCCATTATTTTTTACTTTATTAAAATATAATTTTTCACCCATAGGTGTATTTTTGTTTATTCCATATAAGTTTCCCTTATATTCGAAATCAAATGCTACTAAATTTACTATACTACTTGCCTCTGCTAATTTTTGCATTTCTTCTTCATCTTCATATCTTCCCCATAATTCTACTATATTTTCTACACTATCTCCTTCATTATATTCATTCTTTGGATATCCTATATAATAATAACTTGTAGATTCTAAATAATAATATGTGTTATTTTCTTTTGGTTCTACTTTATTTAAATTTTTATCATATATAACCACACCTTCTGACAAATTTAATTTTATACAATTATTAAAATTACTAAAATTATACCCATTTTCATCTAGTGCAAATATTATATAATAACTACTTGAGGATCTATAAGCATATCTAACCCAATAATAATCATCTAATATGTCTTCTATTTTTGTATAATCAGCTTTTACTCCCGCCGTTGCATTATTTTTTAATGTATATGATTTCTTTGTTGCAGTATAATGAAAATTGCATATATTTGACTCTCTTGTTATTATTTCTTCTGCATTTTCTATATTTTCTTTTATTTTTGTCCTAAATTCTAAATCTGTTTTTATTTTAAACTCTGGCGATAAATTATATACTATCTGTATTACTCCCTCAAAGTGTTCATTTGGCTCTACTATACTATTATTTATAAATGTATATATATTAGTTTCCTCATTATAACTATAGCTCCAATCATATATTTTAGTTATATCAGTTGTTTTATCTGCTGCTATTACTATATTATTTTTTAGCCAATAGTCATAATATGTAGTATAACTACTATATTTCATTTCATAATTTCTCCAATACTCACTAAAACTCTCTTTACTAATTCCTGGTATTGTTATTTCTATCTCTCCTGGCTGATACCCCTTATTTGTTGTACATGCATAATTTATTTGCATACATAATTGCTTTGTTTCCTTTATTTTTGTTGCATTCCAAATAAATTCTGTTATTGCTTGATTTGGTGTATCACTACTTCTATCATACATTACTAGCTGTATATTCCAGTTTTCATCTTCTACTTCTAATGCATTTGTTTTCTTTGTACTATTTACTGTTATTATTATCATTGTACTTATTAAAAATATCCATAACATTATTGTAAATATTGATATTTGTCTTTTTACTTTGTTCTTTTTCCTTTTATTTTTTTTATCTATTTTGTTATTATTTTTGTTAATTTCTTCCATATATCAAATTTCCTCCTATTCCATTATCTCACCTTTTTATGTAATCTACCATTTTAAAACATTTTGTAATGACTTATTATCCAAAAATCCATGACATATTATACTTTTTTTAACATAAAAACGACTGGTACTATCATCTAGTATCAGTCTATATATTTTAGGGCATATTTCCCCCTTGTTATTTCATTTTTCTTTGTGTTTTTAAATATTACGTGTGTGTGTGTGTGTGTGTAGTTCAATCATACTTGTACTAACTTTAGTTTCCATAATCATTTTCCTTTCTTTTTATTTTTTGTTTTCTTTTGATTACATATTTATCCTATCATTTATTTAAACTTTTTTCAAGTACTATTTTATTTTTTCACTCCAAACATCAACTAATTTATCAAGTGTATATCTTGCATTAGCAGGACTAGTAGATGGCAGAACATCTACTTTAAACTTAATATTTTTATGATATTTTTTAAATACTTCATATGATTTATTCCCATTACAAAATATCTTTTCTACATTACTATTTTTAAGTATTTTTTCTATATCATTTGGTATAACATTTTTTATACTACTGTCATCTGAATTCTCTATATCACATTCTTTTATACTATCCCATATAGCAGTATTATTAGCAAGTAAAAATTTAATTTTATCCTCTTTAGTTATAAGCTCTTTGTTATAATTATATATTTTTTGTAAAACTTTCCAAAATCTATTTTGAGTATGCGCATAATAAAAACTTGCTTCTCTAGACTTTACAGATGGAAAACTCCCAAGTATTAATATTTTACTATTTTTATCATATATTGGTTCAAATGGATGTGTAACTCTCATATTCTATCTCCTTATATTATAAGAAAATCTTGAAACTTTGTTCAAGATTTTTTATTTATTATATATATTTTTTTAATTTTTGTATTATATTTTATATATTACATATATTATCTATCCAAGTTTCATTGAAACCACCTTAGATATACCATATTCTTGCATTGTAATACCATACACAGAAGATGCAACCTCCATTGTACCTTTTCTATGTGTAATTACAATAAACTGATTTTTCTTAGAATATTTTTTAATATATTCAGCAAAACGATGTACATTAACATCATCTAAAGCAGCCTCAATTTCATCTAATATACAAAAAGGTGGTGATTTCATTTTAAGTATTGCAAATAGCAGAGCTGTTGCCGTAAGTGCTCTTTCTCCGCCAGATAAAAGCATCATATTTTGAAGCTTCTTTCCAGGTGGTTGAACTTCTATATCAATTCCACAAGTTAGTACATTTGACTCATCAGAAAGTTTTAATTCTGCTTTTCCTCCACCAAACAATTCTTTGAAAGTCTCATTAAAGTTTTCAGTAATAATTTTAAACTGTTTTGTAAACTGTTGCTTCATAATACTAGTCATATTGTTTATAAGATTATTTAGTTTTGATTTAGTTTCTTCAAGATCATTTTTTTGCTTTGTAATAAAATCATATCTTTCTTTAGTATTTTTATATTCTTCTATTGCACTTACATTTACTTCACCTAGATCTTTTATATTCTTTCTTATTTTATCTGCTTTTTTTACTATATCTTTTTCTTCTACATCAATATTTTCTGCAAGACTTCTAGCATTTGATATAGTAATTTCATAGTCTTCCCACATTTTGTTTTTTAAGTTTTCTATTTCAATATTAAATTTAATTTTTCTTGCCTCAACTTTTTCAATTTCTTGTTTTAATTTTTCTTGTCTTTTAACATTTTCAATAGTATCATTATTTAATTTTTCTTGTTCTAATTCCTTAGATTCTTTTTTTAGTTTAAGATTATCTGTAAACTCTAAAAACTCTATTTTAAACTTAGATTTTTCTTTTATTTCTTCTTTTATTTCTTCTATTTCCTTTAAACTTAGAACAACGCTACTAGTAGAGTTTTCAATTTGTTCCCTCTTCTTTACTATTCCATTTTCAAAATTTAAAATATCTTGTTCTATCTTCTCTTTCATTTCATCAATAGAGGCAACGCTCTCATCAAAAGAGGAAAGAGAAATTTTAAGATTTACAACATCTTCATTTAAGAAATCAATTTCTTTTTGTTTTTCCTTATTAAATCTAGCATATTCATCTATTATTTCTTGTTTAGATGAATTATCTTCATCAATAATGCTAATTCTATCTTCTTTTTGTTTTATATCCTCTAGTATTTTAGTATTTTCTTCTTTTAGACTTTCAAGAAGTTTATTACTATTTTCTTTTTGAGTCTCCATTCTTTCAATATCTCTTTTTATATTCTCATATTTTTCAGTAAATGTTGCGACTTCAATATTTAGATTATCTTTTTTAATTGTAATTTCATTTAAAGAATTTTGAGCCTCTTCTTTTTCCTTTTGTATACAGTTTATTTCATCTTTAAACTTCGTATACGCTTTTTCTTTTTTTAAAATCACTTCTTTTAAATTAGAAATTTTTTCTTGTCTACCTATTAGACCCGCAGATTTATTTTTTACTTTACCGCCAGTCATACTACCAGTAGTTCCAATAAGTTCTCCTGATAGAGTAACAATTCTTAAAGTATTTTTAAGTTTCTTTGAAATACTAATTGCATTATCTATATTATCTACAACAATAGTATTATTTAATGCAAGCTCTATAGCATTTTTATACTTATCATCAAATTTTACAAGTTTTGAAGCAACACCTATAAAGCCATCAAATTTACTAAGTTTAGCTTCATTTACACTATCTGCCCTAACAATACTATCAAGAGGTAGAAATGTTACTCTACCAAGTGAATTTTCATTTAAATATGATATAAGCTCTTTTGCCTCTTTATCACTTTCCACAACAACATTTTGTAAAAATCCACCAAGTGCAATTTCAATAGCATACTCATACTTATCCTCTGTAGATATAAGACTTGCAACTGTACCATAAACTTTAGAACTATTATTTGATTTGGCAAAATCAAGAACAGCCTTTACACTTTTATTATATCCTTCATTTTCAGCCTCTAAATTTAACATATAATTTAGTTTTGCCTTAAGTGTCATAATATCTTGGTTAAGACCTGATGACTCCTTAGAGATATTTTCTATATTTAAATTTACACTCTCTATTTTATTTTGTAATTTTTCATAATCTTCATTTATACTTTTTAATTCATTAGATTTACTACTTAACTCTAAATATATATCATTTTTATGAGCATTTAAACTATCTTTTTGAGTAATACTTTTCTCATCTTGTTTTATCTTTTCTGCAATTTGTTTTTCATTTGCATCCATTGTTGCACTTATACTGCTAATAGTTTCTCTAAGCTCATATTTTTCTTCCATTTGTATATCTATTTGTTTTTTTAGATTTTCTATTTCAAGTCCACGATTATCTAAAGTTGACATCATCTTTTCAAGTTCGCTTTGCTTTTGTAAAAGCTCATTTTCAAATTTTATTTTATTCTCTGACACTGAATCACGTTTTTTTATTCTCTTCTCTATTTCTTCTTTTAATAATTCAATTTTTTCGGTATCCTCTAAAATTTCATTTTTTAATCTTTCAACATTTTGATTAGAAGTATCAATACTTGCATTTAATATCTCAATTCTAGAATTTAATTTTTCAGTTTCAGTTTCAACTAAGTAATATTTTTCCTTAGCTTTTTCAAGTTCATCACTAATTTTTAGTATATCCTCTTTTATATTATGTTTTACTTCTTCTATTTTACTACTATTAGTCTCTTCAACTAAAATATCATTTTTTAATATATCAATAGTATCCTCTAATTTTTTTAAACTTTCTGCATTTCTATCAACACTTTGTATAAATATTTTTATATCTAAGCTTTTTAGTTCATCCCTTAGTTTTAAATACTCTTTTGCGACTTCTGCTTTTTTCTCTAATGGTCCAATTGTATTTTCAATTTCTGTAATTATATCTGTAACACGAATAAGAGTATTTTCAGTATTTTCTAATTTTCTTGTTGCTTCATCTTTTCTAGTTCTATATTTAACAATTCCAGATGCTTCCTCAAATATATGACGTCTCTCATCAGATTTAGATGAAAGTATTTCATCTATTTTTCCTTGAGATACAATACTATATCCATCTTTTCCAAGTCCTGTATCCATAAATAGTTCTTGTATATCTTTTAATCTACATTCTGTGCCATTGATTAAATAATTACTCTCTCCTGTTCTATATACTCTTCTTGTAACAACAACTTCACTAAATTCAACTGGAAGTTCTGAGTCACTGTTATCAAGATACATAGAAACTTCAGCAAAGCCAACTTTTTTTCTAGCCTGAGTACCTGCAAATATAACATCTTCCATTTTAGAACCACGAAGATTTTTTGCACTTTGTTCACCTAGTACCCATTTTATAGCATCAGAAATATTACTTTTTCCACTTCCATTTGGTCCAACTATTGTAGTTACACCATCTAAAAATAGCACTTCTGTTTTATCTGCAAAAGATTTAAATCCTTGTATTTCTAATTTTTTTAACTGCATATCAATTCCCCTTTTTACTTCTACATTATATTACAAAGAATGCAATAATTCAAGAAATTTCCAGAAATTATTTAAACTTTAAAACTTAAGGTTGACTTTACATAATTTAGATGATATAATATCTTAAATTATTTTATATTACCTATTAATTAATGGAGGTTTAAGAATGAAGATTTATTCAGAAAAATTTCATGATGAAATGGAAGTTAGAGCACCAGAGTACAAAGACTTCTTAAAAGAAGTACAAAATGCAACTTTTTATGACGCGGATCTTATTGAAGAGTTAATCTACTATATTGAAGATACTTTCTTTCCAAAGCGTGCAAATAAAATTCGGATTAAGCGATCTACTCTTCTTAAAAAGATTCTTTACGCACTTGACTTTATCACAATCGAAGATATTATATTACTTAAAGGACATGAGTTACTTGAAGTCGTAAACTCACAAAATCCAATGGCAATATTCTTACTTTACGCATAAAAGTGCTGGCTACTTAATTGTAGCCAGCCTTATTTTTACATCATTCCATATTTTCTAGTAGTTGCTTTAAATTTTTGATTACATATTTTACTCCATAATTTATACTCTTGCATATCTTTTGAAATAATTTCAATATGATATATATCACTTGCAAGTTTTATAATCCTTACTATATCTTTTTCAGAATAAATTATATTTTTAAATGTATCTGATGTATATGTAATGTATGATTGTCCATTTTTATATGTTATTCTTGCATTTCTATCTGTATACTTAGCTCCTGTTTTTACATCTACCACTTCTATTTTTATATCTCTTATCTTATGCATTACACCATTTATTTCAAGATTTTTTACTTTCTCATTAAATCCGAAAAACTCTGGTATCATTGTACGTATATAGTTAGGTATTTTAATTATATTTTGATCTTGTTCTTTTGATGGTCTTGATGGAAGTTCAAATATAAAATTTGAAACATTATTTAAGTTAACTTTTTTAACTTGTACTAATTCTTCTTCCTCATCAAATTCATTTTTCTCTTTTGTTTCCTTTTCTTCTTTTCTTAGACTTTCAATATCAAGCTTAACATCAGCTTTAGAAAATAACATATCATTTAAATCTATTGTACTATCAGTATCAATTACTTCATCTACCATAGAAGCATCATATAGCTCATTATTTACATCAAGTTTTACTTCCTCTTCTTTTTCTTCATTTGTAGAAGAAATTAATTCATTTATCTCATCTAAACTTGACATAGCATTAAAATCATCTTCATTATATGTAACTTCTATCTCTTTTTCTTTACCTGATTTATTTTCTTTTTTATCCATTTCTTGAGTAGGTACAATAACATCTTCTACATCAGATAAATCTATATCTAAAGATAAATCAGATAGATCTACTTTTGGTATTTCTTTATCCTGAACATACACATCATCAATTTCCTCTTTTGACATTTCCTTTTTAGCTTCCATTTTAGAATTGCCTAAAAGTTCAGATATACTCTTTACATTATGGTTATATTGTCTTGTAGTAAATATTTCTTTTTCATCTACAAGTCTATCAATTTCTGATCTATTAAGTTTAGTAAACTCCTCAGTCTCTACTTTTTTTGTAAGTTCCTTTAATTGAGTCTTATAATTTGCTTTTTCATCTTTATCTTTAAGATCAAATATTATCTCAGAATAAACTGATAAATCATCATTAATACCACTCTCAGACATATTTGAAGATCCTACATACATATATACCTCATTTGTATATTCAAATATACATATATTACTAGTAAACTCTACAAGTCCATTATTTGAATAATAATATGCATCCTTAGTATAATCTAAAATACTATCTAACATAACTCTTGTTGTATGTTTTTTGTCTATACCTATTACAAAATAATACTTTGTATCTGTATCAATTAATTCCTCTTCTAATATTTTAAAACCATTTTCTTTTAAATTTCCAAAGAAAAAGTATGCCTTTTTAGGCTTCTTTTCAAAACATGCTATAATTTTTTTAGCAAGTGTATCCTCATTATTTTTTTGCATAATTAAACTTAATTGCATAGAATCTTCTCTCCTTATCATATCTATATATACTATATTACACTAAATTAAAAAAATTGTAAATATATATTACATAAATATTTTAAAAATATTTATAGTGTAAACTCTTTATATCTAGAATTTTTTCCAAGGCCTGGCATAGTTGTAATATTACCTACATAAACTACAATAAATTTAGCGCCACTAGATATTTTAAGGCCTTTTATAGTAATATTATAATCTTTAGGTCTACCTAAAAGTTTAGGGTCATCTGATAAAGAATTTGGTGTCTTTGCTATACATATTGGTAAATTATTAACTCCTAACTTATTTATTTTTTTAAGATCTTTTACTGCCTCATCTAAATATTTTACATCTTTTGCACCATAAATATTTTTTGCAACTTTTTTTATTTTTTCCTCAATGCTATCTTCATTTGAATATATATATTTAAAATTTGATTTTTCTTCTTCTAATACTTTACATACCGTTTTTGCAAGATTAATTCCACCATCAGAACCATCAGAATATACAGTAGACACTTCCGTTTTTATTCCTTTTTTTATACAAAATTCTTTTACATACTCTATTTCTTTTATACTATCACCATCAAATTTATTAATACAAACGACAATAGGAAGTCCAAACTTTTGAATACTCTCAATATGTTTTTCTAAATTAAGTATTCCTTTTCTTACAGCATATACATTTTCATTTTTTATTTCCTCAAGTTTTATACCAGCATGATATTTTAAAGCTTTCATTGTAACAACTATAACCGTAAGATCTGGTATAAGATTTCCCTGTCTACATTTAATATCTAAAAATTTTTCTGCTCCAAGATCTGCACCGAATCCAGCTTCTGTTATACAATAATTAGCAAGTTTTAAACCAAATCTTGTAGCAACTAAAGAATTACATCCATGAGCAATATTTGCAAATGGTCCAAGATGCAAAATACATGGTGTATTTTCTGCAGTTTGTACTAAATTAGGACACATTGCCTTTTTTAATAATGCAAGCATTGCACCTGTCACTTCAAACTCTTTAGCATATACTGGATTACCATCAAAATTATATGCTACAAGTATATTATCTATCCTATTTTTCAAATCTTCCATATTTTCTGCAAGACAACATATTGCCATAAGTTCACATGCAGCAGTTATTTCAAACCCAGTTTTATATGATAAATTATTTACAGAATTTTTTTCAATTGTAATATCTCTAAGACTTCTATCATTCATATCAATTGCTCTTTTTATACATATTGTATCTGGATTTATGTTTAAATTATTTCCTTGAAATATACTATTATCTACAACAGCACAAAGTAAATTGTTTGCACTAGTTATTGCATGAAAATCTCCCGTAAAATGTAAATCTATGTCTTCCTTTGGTTCTATTATGGCCTTTCCACCACCAACAGCCCCACCTTTTATGCCAAAAACAGGACCTAGTGATGGTTCTCTTAAGACTGCAATAGTATCTTTTCCTATTTTATTCATTGCCATTGCAAGTCCAATAGACTGTGTTGTCTTTCCCTCACCTAGAGGAGTTGGATTTATAGAAGTCATTAAAATTAGTTTTGCATTATCCCTTTTCTTTATCTTTTCATAATAATCTAAAGAAATTTTAGCACTATACTTTCCATAACAATCTATATATTTATCTTCTATTTTTAATTTACTTGCTATATTTTGTATATTTTCTATCATAGACATCCTCCACTTAAAATCTATTTTCATGTATTATATCAAATTTTTTACTATTAATAAATAATTTTTCTTACTTTTTTATAAAATATATAATTATATATTAGAAATTTCTGTTGCAAAAAAGAAAAAACTGCCATGTAAAAAACATTGCAGCAAATTTATTATTAATAATCTCTTTCTTCTCTCATTTCATCTATAGTAAGGAGATTTTTATTTTTATCTATAAACAGTATCTCATATCCACAAATTTTAGATATTTTTACTATCGTATCAAAATCTGGTTGACTATTTTCTCTTTCGTAACTTGAAATTGTAGTATCTGCCATATTTAACTTTTTAGCAAGTTTTACTTGAGAAAGTCCAGCAGATAATCTCATATTTTTTAATATTTGTCCTATTAGCATAAAATCACCTATATTTATTATCCCAAAAATATAAGTTTTTATCATATTTTCGCAAGATACTTGCAGAAAAGATAAAAAAATGGTATAATTAAAACAGAAAAAGAAAGGGTAATACTTATGAATAGAGATTTTAATATTCCATTTTATATTTTTGAAGAAATTATAGAATATATAGAAAAGGGAAAACCAGTTACAAAATGGAATAATATAATGACATTATTGCAACTTGCAAAATTAAATAATAGATTAACAGAATCACAAATAAAGTATATAATAGATACATATAAATAATAGGAAAAAACGGTTATAAAATATTTGTTGGGGTGTATAAATGCACTCCAACATTATTTTTAGGCATAAAAAGTTGCAAATAAACTTTCCCCAAAAGAGCAACGAAGTATTCATATTTGTTTAATTTTATATTTTTCATACATTTAACTCCATAGAAAAAATAATCCATTTTACTAAACTTTTTTTGTCTAATAAACTGGATTATATTTTTTAAGTTATTTTGGCTGGGGTAGCTGGATTCGAACCAGCGAAATGTCGGAGTCAGAGTCCGATGCCTTACCGCTTGGCGATACCTCAATATTTTAATGTATATATATTATACATTAAATTTGTCCTCTATTCAATACTCTTTTTAAATATTCAACTACATCTTTAAACGCAGATACAACTCGCATCAAATCATACTCAGGATAAACAGAAGATAAATATTTATAATTTACTTCAATTTGAAATGTTACAATATCACATTTATCATGTATATATGATGATACACAATTATTCCCACTAGAAGAAAATGGTACATCAACACTAACATTTTCAAATTTATTTTTCCTAAATCTTCTTATAATATTTTCTAAAATATCTTCTCTACCATTTATATTCTTGCCATTTGCAATTCCAATACAAATATCTTCTTCTCTTTCTGCAGACATACCATGTACATCAAGCAAAAACTTTATATTATGCTCTTTTATAACTTTAGCACATTTTTCTCTATAATATGAATAATCATCATAATTTGCATCATCACCTAAACACATTGTTTTATATATACAACAGCTATTTGTTTTTTTAGCTACCTTATCAGCTATATATTTTGTCTTCGTTTCACATTTTTTTACTTTTCCATCTCTAATTTGCTTTGTTGCATGTGGTGCAGAAAGAATTACTCCATTTCTTCTTATTACAATATTAAAATCTTCTTCATTTATATGTTTTACACTTCTCACACTATCCTCCATCTATATATTACTATAACATTTTGTCATAATAATTCTATTTTATAATTTATTAATTTATATTTTTATCTTTAAGCAGTAAATTAGTTGATACATTTAGACATGATACATATGAATTCATACTATCTAAATTACCATGTATATTGTTATAATTATGCATTGATGAATAAAGTGGCTGAAACATTTTCAAATTAAAATAATCATCAATATCCTTAGGATTTGCATCTTTAGGATCAAATAGTCTAATATTTATTAAATCCCCAGGTTTATATCCCATTTGATTAGTATTTGTAGTTTTAACTATTATAATTGCATAACCTAGTTCATTCTCTAATAAATCAACTACCTTAGCTAGAACATTTTCATCTAAATAATGATATGGTAAATATCCTGAGTCAATTATTAGTTCATCTCTATCATATAAATTAAAATAGTAGATATAATCTCTAAAAAATCTTTCTATGTTAGGCTTTAAAAGTTTAAATTTCATTTCAGGACTTTCAGATTTTAATAATCTCATTTTATCTACACTTATTAGCACTATTTTCACCTCCAACTATAATTTTACTAACATAGTTATTATATAACTTTTTTATATTTATTTCAATGTTTTTAATCTTATCTTGTAAAAATACTTAAATACAAAAAGAAAAAGTAACCTCTAATTATCAAAAGTTACTTTTGGTTTTTATATGTTTTAAGATTAATATATTATAATTGTAGTAAATTCAATTATTTCTTCTCCACCTTTTTTTATTAATATTTTCTTTTACACAATAATTTATTCATTCTAAAATTTGTAATTGTATTTGATCAATATTATCAATTCTATAATTTTCCCAACTTTATTTATACCAATATAAATATTTTTAGCTTCTCAATGATTAAAAAATGCTATAACTTCTTGTATAAAATATTCATTTAGTTTTTCTTTATTTTATATACAATTAGTTTTATTTTCATTTTCTTTATTATTTTTTAATTCTTCTTGCATACATAGTTCATCATTTATTTTTATTATAATTAATATAATTATTTTTACAAAAACCATATAATTTTTATAATGAGTATCTTCATCATTATATTTTAATTTATTGCCATGTAAATACTTATTTCTCAAATCAAGTGAATTACTAAAACTTCTTTGATTTAAATAATAATTAAAATAATCTTGTTCTGGTTTAGAAAATAGACAGCTTTCTTTTTTTAGCATATTTCTTTTTACTAGTTCATCTATTTTATTTCTATATTCTAATGGATATTTCCAATAGCAAATGACTTCATTATCATTTAAATCCTTTACAATAACTAATAATTTTTTATCTTTAATCTTTATATATCCATTTGAATCAATAAAAATATATCCTTGGTTAATTATATTATTTAAAATCATTTGACAAGGCATTGGATAGTCATTTATTGTTACATTTTCATTTATTAATAACTTATAAAAGTTTTTATACTTACTTTTAATCTTTGGGGTATAACGCAACACACACTGATCTGAAAAGAAATAATAGCATAAATTATTAAATTCATTTGATTTATAATTTGCATAAATATATTTGCCATTAATTAAGCTATTTGATTTTTCAAATAGTACTGGTGTTGACGATATTTCTAATAGTTCTTGATTTATATTCCCATCTTCTGCTAATAAATTATACTGTTTTAAAATATAATCGATCTCTGGTAATATTGATTTACACTTTTCAAAATACGTAGAACCTTTTGATGGCATTGTTACATTATAATTTTCTATATTAAATTCTTCTAAAATATATACTTTAAAGAACCATTCTATTATATCTTCTAATCTAATATTAAGTTTATTTAGTTGCCTATAATATCCTATTATCTGCATAGTAGATAACATATATTTCACATTAAATGTAATACCTGTTTCATATTCATTCCTAGATTTTATACCAAAAAATTTTTCAGAAAAGCCTAACTCACTTTTCTTACTTACAAGTGTTACTCTCGCTTGATTATCTACATATTCAAATAAATAAATAAATAAAATTATTTAATATTGTATTATAATCTTTATTCTCATGTATCCATTTTATATCATATGAATATTTTAAAATATGCTTTTTTTCACTAAACTCTATTATATCATGTTGCTTATTAGAAAATCGTACTTCTACACCATATTCAAATCCATTATTTTTATCAAATAATTTATTATTTTCAATTTTTGTTTTCCTTATAGATTCTAGTCGGGTTTTATCTGATATTGATAATTCTTCTCTATTTCTAATATTATTAATTAATATTAAATAATTTAAATTTGGATTTTCACTATTTACATATTTTTTTATAATTTCCTCTTTATCTTGTGATGTTAATACCTTTGGAAAATATATAGTTTTTTCATTATTTATACTCTTTGCTTCATAATAATCTAAGATAATTTCTGCAGATTCAATATCTTCAAAAAAACGTTGTCTTATTATATTACCATAATAGTATGTCATTTTTTTATTATATAATATATATTCTAAAAATACACTTTTTGTGTGTAGTAATATATCAAATGCTTGTTCTGATATTTTTTCATAGATTTTATATTTTTCTAATAATTCAAAAAAATCCCCTTTATAACAATAATCTATTTCTTTGTATATAACAATTATTGTTTCGTTAGATATTGATTTTAAATAGCAAGATATAATTGATTTATACTTTTTTACAGTTTTCTCAATTTTTAAAATATCCCTTTCTGTCCAATCTAGTAAACAATTTTTATAACATTTAGTATCAATATATTTTGTTATATTATAAAACTCAATTATATCATTTATATTATATTCTGTTTTTTCATTATTAAAATTCTCCACAATCTTCTTAATATTCGATAAATTTTCACTTATATTCATATCATATATTGAATAAAATTTAACTCGTCCCATTCTATCTCCTATATTCATAACTACTTAACTTTCTTATACTTGATATATTTATATAATTTTTTCAATATTGTAAGTAGAAATATTTTTTATACTTTAATAGGTATTATAGCAAATTTTAATATAATTCACAATATTTTTAATTCTAACATTAAAAATTTGTTACATTTTAAAATTCTAAATATTAACTATATATATATTTATTTTTCTAAATTATCATCTAATTTTTAAAGATAATGATTTAATTTTATATTTTTTAAATTAAACCGCCTAACTAAAATAGTATTAGAAAAGTCAAAGTTTATATGTAGTGTTGAAAAAAGTCAAAAAATATCTTAAAATATTAAAATATAAATTTTTATTCATAGTAAAAGTGGGAGAAATAATTATAATTTATATTTATTTTCAAACAAATTTATATTTTAGGAAGGAGGGCTTATAAATATGAAAAAATTTGTAGATAGGAGAGTTTAAAATAATGATAATAAACAATATTTTAGAAAAAATTTTAAAAAAATATAAACTAGTAGAAAACAGTAATATAGACATGAAACTAATTAATATTATATGTACTAAAGAAAATATATCTATACAAGACTTAAAGTGCATGTTTCAAATCAACAATACTACAATGAGTAAATTAAAAAATGGATATCAAATAAATACTAAATTAAATTTTAATAAATATTATGAAATAAGGAATAAAGGACTACTAGTACAAACAAAACTTAATTATAATGAATTTAATAATTTAAAAAACAAATTAAATATAAAAGCTTATCCTCTTTTAGAAATGCTTGGAATCACAGTATATAAATATAAAAAGATGAAAAATGATATGACCTATGAAGTAATAATTAAAGATATGTATATAAAACATATTGTTGATTTGATCAAAATAGATTTAAAATATCAAATAAAAGGAAATCAATATTTTTCTATAAATAGAATTGAAAGTGTGTGCAAAAAAAGAGGTATAACTATTAATCAATTTGCAAAGTATTACAATGATAATCCTAAACATTATAAATTTAATATTATGATAATAGAAAAAAGTTCAAAAGGTTTTTGGATTAGTGCAGATACTAAAATTCCTAATGATTTTGTAGATAAACATTATTATGAAATAATGCAAAGATTAAAAAAAGTAGCTAATAAGGTTTCTATAATAATTGGATGTAATATTTATAAAGAAGATTTAGTACAGGAAGCTATGAATGAGCTTTATTTACGATGTGGTAATATAGTTCAAAATTTTTATTTTGATATAAATGTATTATTTAATATTTTGATGGATAAAGCAAAATATTATATGTTTAACATTTATCGAAAAAAATATAAAATAGAAAAAACTATTTCATACAATAATCTTTCTGAAAAAAATAATCTTGACTATTTAAATGTGTTAAAGGATAATACATATAACCCTGAAATATTATTAGATTAAAATAATATACAAAAACTTTTATAAACGTAAAAAACTTAAGTTATACTCAAAATTTCTACCTAAATTGTTATAGCAAAAAGAAAGCTTTAAAAAGTCACTCAAAAAATGAGACTTGAATTAAAAAAAGACTCAAGTTTTCATTTTTTGAGTAAAAAAATTTAAAATATATAATCTTAATCAGTATAATTTAGTACATTACCATCTAATATGTATAATTTATCAGGAGTATTATCAATATCTTTTAGTAATTTTACTTTTTTATAACTATATTATATCTTTTAATATTTTTATTACTAACAGTTGAAGTTATACTATTAACATATTTTGCACCTATTTTCATAAATATTTTAGGAGAAATAACATTATCTTCATAATGGCATAATATTATTTCCTCTATTCCTATATCTTTACATTTTTCTATTAAATTCTTAGCTATTTTTGTGCCATACCCTTTTTTTCTTTCAGATGGTCTTACCCCATAAGCTATATTTCCCCAAATATCATAACCTTTTTTTGTTAAATTATTTCTAATACAGCCAATTCCAATTAACTTATCTTCATCATAAGCTAAGAAATAATGACCATCTCTATACCAATCTATATCTTCATGTTTCCCATTTTTTCTATTTTCTAATTCTACTAATATATTTTTATAATCATCAATATTATTACACTCTAATTCTAAAACATCAGGTATTAAGTCACTTTTACCTTCTACAAATTCATTATATAACTTAATATAATCTTTAAAATTTTCTTCTTTAAATTCAACAAGTTTAACCATTTTTACTCCTTAACTTATAACTTTAATTAATTTACTATATTATTATACTAAATTTTATTATTATTAACAACATTTTTATACGAAAAAAGATCGTCTCTTAAGAAACGATCAACTCTTATTTAAAATTAATTGTCTTAGCAGACAAGATACACCATATTATTTTAATGTTTTAACCTTTGCTTGTTATAAGTCCTTTTGAAAGAAAAAAATTAAAATAAATTACTCAAAGTTACCACCAATTGAATACTTAATTATAAAACTTAATTTCTTCATCTGGAAAATGTTTTTTCCACTCTGCAATTATATAGAAATAGTTGTTACCAATAGTTTCTAATAACTCACTTAAATCATGACTTGAAATATTGCTTTTATTATTAGCTAAAGTACAACCGCCACTTTTAGTAAGCCATACTTTTGTAGAATTTTGAACAGGTCTACCTTTTGAAATATGAACATGAATAGGTTCATTTAATTCGCTTGACCAAAAATATATTTTATAACCGTAATAGTTCTAATAAATTAGGCAATTTGAATTCCTCCTTGTCTAGCCCACCTATAAAAAGAAGGTAGACCTCTTTCCACAACTGACTTAAATACATCTATTTCTTCGTCAGTATAATGACCGTCTTTATATAATATTTTACAACTTGGAAGTTCAAATCTTATGCTATCAAAACCATCATCGGTAGGGCGTTCAAAATGAACATGGATAATTTCTTCACCATTTTCATTCTTCATAATATGTGAGAAAACAACTTCTGTTCCATCTGCATATTTTACGTATGGATACATCATAAAAATTCACGCTCCTTTATCTATTATCTTTTTATATTATAACATTTAAAAAAAGAAAATACTACTGTTTTAGATAAAAATAAGGATAAAATAATAAAAATAAATTACTAAAAATATTTTAACTTGCTTCTTAAAATTACTGCAACGCGAACGATTTTTTACATCATCTATATAAATATGAAAATTACAAAAAATATAAAAGGCTTAAAACAAGCCTTTTACACCACTTTAAAACATAATAAAAACTAGGTAAAATCTAGTATTTTGGCTGGGCTGGCAGGATTCGAACCTACGAAATGCCAGAGTCAAAGTCTGGTGCCTTACCGCTTGGCGACAGCCCAATATATAACATAGATTACTGGGGTGGATAATGGGACTCGAACCCATGACAACCAGTGCCACAAACTGGCGCTCTACCAACTGAACTATATCCACCATCAGTTGCTCTATTATTTTATTATATTTTTATCATTTTGTCAACATTTTATACAATATTTTATAAAAAAATGGAAAATTTTTCAAAATATATCTACATTTGTGCAACTAATTTATAAATTGGTCCTTTAGGTGAAAACTTTGCCTCATACTCTGTAACTATATTATCTACATTAGTTTTATGAAGATCTAAATATACTTCTAAAAACTTCATACCAAAATTTTGCATACTAACTAAACTAAATTCAAAAAGTAATCTATTGTCTGTTTTAAATTCAATTATACCATTTTCTCTTAAAACTTCTTTATACTCTTTTAAAAAATTCTCATGAGTAAGTCTTCTTTTAGTATGCTTTTTCTTAGGCCATGGATCACTAAAGTTTAAATATATTTTTTCAATTTGTCCTTTTTCAAAATATTCCATAATCTTTAATGCATCAAAAGACATAAAATATAAATTATCTAAGTTGATATTATTTTCACTCTCATATCTTGATATCTTTTTTATGGCAAGAGCAAGTACAGATACTGATAACTCCACTCCTATATATATGCTTTCTCTGTTATTGTTTGCAAGTCTAGATATAAAATCTCCTTTTCCCATTCCTATTTCAAGATATATTTTTTTATTACCTTTTTGTTTTAACAATTTTTGCAAATCTTCTTTTTTTTCTAAAAATCTATTACATGCAAGTAATTCATTTTTAGCATTCGGATTATTACGTGTTCTCATTTTGCCCCCTTAAATTAATGTTATAAAACCACCGATTATAATAATTAAACTACTTATTACAAAAGATATTATTAAATTTTTATATGGTATTTTAACATTTAATTTTTCTATTTTTTCTATTCTTTTATCCTCTTTTTCTAATACTTCCCTTAATTTTTTCTCATCTTTTTTTATTGTATAATATTCTTTTTTTACATCATTAAATGTAAAATTTACTTTTTGATTATATCTAAATTTTTTTGTAGCTATCTTACATAAATATATTCCCATAGCAGACGTAAAAGAAATACCGAACATTTGAACAATTGATCCAATTGTCATAAAAGTTGTATTCATATTTGATGCTATATTATTAAATGCAAAAATTATATTAAGTACTAAAGTATATGAATACATTACACCTAAAATAGGAATATATATATATGGTGTAATACCTGATATCAGTAAAATCAAATTAACTAATAATTTATCAGTAAAAATATTTTTAAAATTTGCTACTTTTCCAATTAAATTAAAATTAGAACTATTTTTTATAATTTCTGATACCTCATTTGCTATATTATTTGATTTAGAAAAATACACTAACATCACAAAAAATAGTACTAAAGATATTACATATAACAAAAGATGTTTTCTTAAAATCTCTTTTTTATAAAAATCATAAAAATCTACTATTAACATAGCTATTTTGCTGCTTTTTTTTCTTCTTAGTCTATTAATCTTTTTATCAATAAAATTTATTTTATTTTTCTCATTAGTTTCACTACTACTTGTCCTTTTTCTTACAGTAGTATTATGTTCCATAAAATCACCTCTTATATATTGCAAAATCAATTTGCTTTAGCCTTACATTTACAAAATCAAGAATAACTCTAACCTTATCTCCCACTTTATAAATTTTACCACTTCTCTCACCAATTAATATATGTTTTTTCTCATCAAATATATAATAATCACCATCACAAATATTAGGAAATGAAACAAGACCTTCAACAGTATTATCAAGTTTTACAAACATTCCAAATGAAGTTACAGATGATATAACTGCTTCATATTCTTTTCCAATAAATCTAGACATATATAATGCTGTATATAAATTATCAAAATCTCTTTCAATAATTGTTGATTGTTTTTCAGTATCAGATGAGCTTTTAGCATATTTTTCAGCTTGTTTCATATATTTTGCTATATCTTTATCTGACATCATATAATTACTTTCTATACACTTAGAGATAATTCTATGAATAAATAAATCTGGATATCTTCTTATTGGAGATGTAAAATGACAATAATATTTTGCAGCAAGTCCAAAATGTCCTAAACATTCATTACTATATCTTGCAAGTTTTAAAGTTCTAAGTGTAAAATCAGAGATTACTTTTTTCTCACTTTCATCTTCTATAGACTCTAACATTTCAGATAATACTTTTGGATGTAAGTTTTTTACTCCCTTAATCCTTTTTTTATACATAGATAATATTTCATTTAAATCCCTTAATTTTTCTTCATCAGGAGTCTCATGAATTCTATATATAAATGGCATATCCAAAAAGAAAAACTTTTCTGCTATAGTCATATTTGTAACAAGCATAAATTCTTCTATAATTTTGTTAGCTATAGTTATTTCATATGCTTTAATATCAATTACTTCTCCATTTTCGTCTAAAACTACTTTTGTTTCAGGAATATCAAAGTTAATACTCCCCTCATCTACTCTTTTTTTATTTAAAATAGATGCAATCTCTCTCATTAAGAAAATATTATCTTTATATTTTTCATACTCTTTTAATACTTCCTCATCTTCATTTATTAAAACTTTATATACTTTTTCATAAGTCATTTTTTTACTTACTTTTATTAAAGCCTTAAATACATCACTAGATATAACATTTCCTGATAAATCAATCTCCATATCTACACCTAATGCAAGTCTTTTAACACCTGCATTTAGACTACATATACCGTTTGAAAGTTTCTTAGGTAACATTGGTATAACAGTTCCAGGAATATATATACTAGTCCCCCTATAAATTGCCTCTTTATTTAATTCTGTGTTTTCTCTTACATAATGACTTACATCAGCAATATATACAGATAACATATAGTTTCCATTTTCTAATTTTTTAACCGATACTGCATCATCTAAATCTTTTGCATCCTCAGAGTCTATTGTAACTGTAACATCACTTGTCCTATCTACTCTATTTATAATATCACTATCTAATACTTCATCTGGTATAGATTTTAGCTCTTCTTCTATTTTTATACTAAACTTTTCCATTTTATCAAGTGCATATGATGCATATAGTGCCTTTACTTCTATATTTGTATCAGCCATATTTCCAATAACTCTTAATATTTTCCCCTCAGCTTTACTTGTATTTGTTGCATATTTTTCTATTTTTACTTCTACAAAATCATTTTCTTTTGCTGATGAAATATACTTTTTAGGAATATATATATCATTTATCTTTTTGTCTATTGGCTCAACAAAGCCAAAACTTTTACTTTTTATAAAGCGTCCTATTATAGTACTAGTTGATCTCTTTAAAATTTTTACAATTCTACCTTCTCTACTTTTACTAGAATTTCCTTTTGGAACAGTAATTTCTACTAGTACATCATCTCCATCCATTGCAGTATCTAAGTTATTTGAAGATATATATATATCTTCACCATTTTCTACAATACCAAAACCAAATGATGTGGATTTTGCTTGATATTTACATTTAATAAAATTAGAATTTGATAGGGGTACATATCTTTTACTATCATCTATATATACTATTCCATCTTCAACTAATTCATTTAAAACATTTTCTAATATATTTAGTTCATTTTTCTTAACATTAAATATTACTGCAATTTGTTTCATTGTAAGAAGTTTATAATTCTTATCTGAAAAAAAGGAAGTTAGAGCTTCCTTTCTTTTTAAATATTTATCATTTTCTTTTATATTTTCCATTTATTTCCTCTCTTAATGCATTATTGAAATAGTAGTAAGTACACAAAGTATGCAAAATGTCATTGCAAGTACAACTGTATACTTTGAAAGAACTCCATCTAAAGTTTTACCTTTATTTGATCCATAAAAAGTATTTGAACCTGTAACTGAAGATTGACCTTCTTTACTATTTTGTAGCATTACAACTATTGTTAATATAACACCAACAACTATTGTAAGAATTGATATTGTCCAGTCTATCCAACCCATTTTTGTCTCCTCCTAATCAATTTAAAATAATTATGTAACAATTATATCATACATTTTATAAAAAGACAAGTTTGAAAAATTTACTTTTTATTATATTATCAAAAAAATCTATTTTTTATTTTGTTTTATTTTACTTTTTCTTCTAATATTTGAATAAAATCTTGTATTTTTAAACTATTTATCTCTTTATTCTTGTTTTTTAATTCTATATAATAATCATTATATAATTCTTCTACACCACTTATTGCAACATCATTATATTTATGTTTTTCTAACTCATTTAAACAATTTAAAATAAAATTTAAATATTCTACGTATCCTATATCATTATCTAAAGGATAGTTAATCTTTGTAAAATAATAAAAATTATCAAAATATACATTACAAACATTTGCTATAACATATTTATTATATTTACTATTTTTAAACATAATATCTGTATTGCTCTTAATACTAACTATCACATATTTTATCTCATCTTTTATATTATCATCCTTATTAAATGAGTATTTATTTAAAAGTAATTTTAAATATTTTTCATACTCTTCATTTAACTTAGTTCTATATTCTACATCTACGCTATCTAATAATACTCTTGTCTCAAGAATTTTTACAACCTCTTTTTGCTTATATATATTATCATTATTATTTTCAGATATATTAATTCCATAAGCTATATTTGCTTTAAATAATATTATGAA
Organism: uncultured Clostridia bacterium; assembly: GCA_948562205.1. GTDB lineage: Bacteria > Bacillota > Clostridia > TANB77 > CAG-465 > CAG-465. Next base: position 51,976 of record CAOYAN010000011.1, read on the forward strand.
TATAATAAATAATATAGGTATAACTAATATATAAATGTATTTTGTAACTTTTAATCTAATCAAAAACTCATCTTTAATATCACATATTGCAAGTAAAATACCAAATAGATAAATCATAGAAAAATATGATAATTCCAAATCAATTAATGAGTGTATTACAAATAATAATAACAGTATTGTATTCTCTTTATTTTTACTTTTAATAATAGTATAAGAAACTACAAAAATAATACAAAAAAATCCAATACATCCTGATTCTACAAATATTTGTAAAAAGGAATTATGTACTTCACTAGATACATATTTTTTAGTTTGATATAACTCATATGTATTTTTAAATCCTTCTCCACCAATACCTATAACAAAATTTTTAGCAGATGATGTAATAATACTTATTGCATCTTTTGAAAATTCATATCTATCTGTTATACTAGTTGATCCATTCAATATATCTTGTATTTTATATACTATACTACTTGGAATTAGTACATAATTTAGTTTTATCTTCTCTTCATTTACATACATATCTTTTAATGTGATATTTCCCTCTTCACATTCAATACTAATTTTTAGATATTTCACATTTTTATCAAGTTCAAAATCAATATCAAATATACCAGTAGATGTACTAAAATATCCAACTTCTCTTATATTAATTACCTCTAAATTATCAAGCACTTCAAAAAGTTTTATTCTATACTTGCTATTAGTTACATTTTCATCTACTTTAAATTTAATATTATTAATACTTCCTTTCCTAACATTATATATGTTTCTTGTTACTTCAATATCTCTTGTGTTATCAGATAAATATATAGGTACATCTAAATTTAGGGCAAGTACTATATATACAAAAAATAATATTGCAAAAATACTTATACAAAATTTTATATTTACTATTTTTAATATATTCTCATTATATTTATATAATATATAATTTATAAATAATGTGCAAAAAATAGCTCCAAAGCTCACCATATATATACTAAAGTTATACATACAAAAGTTATATATAATTGTTGTAAATATTATACTAATAACTATATTTAAAAACACTACAATACTTACACACTTTATATTCTCTCTTTTTTTTATAATACAAGATATTATATAATATACTAAAAATATAACAAATAATATTGTAACAGCTCTAGATTCTGTAAGTAGTAAAACAGAAAATATAAATGTAAAACAAGTAGCATTTATATACATTTTTTCTTTTTTTACCAATCTAAATACTAAAATCAAAAGTGATATTGCACAAAGTATTGCAAATACATTTGCATACTGAATTGTACCAGATATTCTAGTAAAATCTTTTTCAAGATATCCAGTATTAAATAATTTTAAAATATTACTAAATATTCTATTTCCTATTCCATCTATACCAATGACACACTCTATTAAAGTTACTATTATTATTCCATTTTCATATATATTTTTATCATTGCTATCATTTACAATTTTATATATTATATAAAGGTTAAAATATCTTATCATTTCAAATATACTATCTGACTTATCAGTAAAGTTTTTAAATAGTATTGGTAAAAAATACGATATACAAAGTAAAAATAAAAAAACGGAGACAATATTTACTACACTTTTTTTTCTATCAATTGATGTTAGAAAAAAATATGTAATACCAATTGCAGTAATAACAAGATTTACTACAAGTACATCACTTTTGTAAAAGCCACCCCTCTTAAAAATAGTAATAAAAAGTAAAGCTATAATACTAATATCTAATATTTTCCTAAAATTAATTTTCTCAATCATTTTATACCTCAAATTATATTAATTTTAACATAGTTTATAAGCAGTTTCAAGAAAACTTCGTACATATATTATTTTGATAAATAAATAACTTTAAAAAGTCTACTTTTTCTTTTTATAGAATTATATTTTAGTATTTTTAAGAAAAAGAACCCAAAAAGTTTTACCTTTTTGAGTCCTTATTTTTTATTTTAAACTAATCTTAGGAATAATGACATCTGCTTTGCTTCCAATTGTAGTTTTAGCATAGTCAATAGCCACATTTAAACCATCTTCCTGATCTTCTACAAAATGAACATCATATTTTTTATCAATTAATTTCCTCTTTAAAATATTTTCTTTTTTATCTTTACATTCATCTAAATAAATAATAAAAGTATCATAATGATCAAATAAATACCATGTTTTATCATCATCTAAAGTATTATCATCACATGCTATATCAATTGGTAACTGTGAATATGTTATGATCACTTGTTCTTTTCCAAGAAGTCTTTGAATAATATGATTTTGCATATCAAATACATAATCATTATTTGAAATTTTCGAAAGACTTGATAAATTTAATTTATCACCACTAATATTTTCGGCCACTTTACAAGTAATACCAAGTTGTTTATACACATAATCAATACCAGCGGACAAAATTTCTCTTGAATTATTATTACCACCAACAATTGATATAATCTTTGTATCTACTCTATTTTCTTCATATTCCTTCTTAACTAAAGGAGTAGCCTTAGACATAAATAATGCTCTTTGTATCATTTCACTATGCTGATATGCAAGTACCATACTAAGTGCAATATCTAAATCATAGAAATCAAGTTCAGTTAAATCTTCGCCCTCTGTTAAATATTCCCTATATTCGTCTACATCTCCTTCAATAAGAATACTAAAGCACTGACTAGACCCTTTTTTCTTTCCAGCAATTTTCTCATCTGCTGTACTATAAAGGCCAACAAATCTCATAGTCTTAATACCACTATCGGGAATATTTGAAATCTTAACTACTGCAGGTTCAACACTATTATCTAAAATTTCAATATCATAGCCTGTCTCTTCCCTTGTAGTTCTTAAAACTGCATCAAATGGTGTTTCAAATTCATCATCATCAATTCCACCACCAGGAATAGCAAAATAGCTTGCAAAATCTTCCTTATTTGAATTTCTTTTTCCAAGTAAAACATACATCTTACCATCTGATTTATTTTTAAGTAATATTACCATATCAACAGTCTGATATCCTGGTACAAAATCTATACCTCTATTTTCACTTGCTGCAATAATTTCATCAAAGGTAGAAGTAGAAAAAAGAATCTGTCTGGTGGTTTTTGGAACTCTTTTTTTAATTCCTTCAAAATCTGCACTCCTTACAAGATTTCTTATCTCAGTACCATGATACTTAATTTTTGTAAGTTTTTCAGGATTTATAATATCCATATCAAGACTATATCCAATAGAATCAATTTTAGATAATATATCTTCCTCATTTCCTGTTACAAAATGAGTAGCATTAAACCTATCTCTAGCTTTAAGAATAAGTCTAAACCATTCTTCATCTGTACTACAATCTTTTAGACACTTAATTTTATATCTATCAGAAGAAATACCAGCCTCTTCTAATGCTCCAACAATACTTTTAATAATAAATACAGTAAGTGTTGAGTTTCTTTCTGTTCCATGAACATAACAAGAACCTACAAATATAACTATCTGATCCATATCCTCCAAAAGACTTAAATGCCCCATTAAATGTCCAAAATGATAAAGTTTATATCTTCCTGGAACAATTGCAACTTTTTTACTTGGAATTACCTCATTACTCATAATAGATATCCTCCTTGTATATATTTTTTCTGTTTTTAATAAATAGATTATAACATTAAAACTTATATAGTGCAATAAATATGATAAAAGGGCTGATGTACAGCCCTTACAAATTATCTATTTCCTCTAAATACTTTGCAATTTCTTCATGTCCAACACGAAGTTGCGAATCAATTAACTCTTGCATATTTTCATACCAAACATCTTTAACAAAAAGTAATGCTTTAGGATTTTCCAAACATGGCTGAATTATTTTTCCTTCATTCCATAAAGTTCTACATACATTTGCTGCTTTCTCAAAATATTTTTTCCAGTATGTCTCTTTATATGTCGCTATTACTTCATCTACTGTTTCAAACTTTGTTCCAGCAATAATTACTTCAACATCTTCTATTTTTCTTCTACCTGAAATAATATCTCTTACACAAAAAGCAATTGATGTGCCTACTACCTTTCCTCTGTAATTTTTATACAACATTTATTTTTCCTCCTAACAAAATTTTGTTTGATTTTTCATATTATACTAAAACATTATATCATATTGTTTTTCTTATGTCAACCTATATAGATATAAAAATAGGATACCATATTGATATCCCATTTACTTTTGATGCCCAGTTCCAAGACAACCAGGACAGATAGAAGTATAACCATCATCATCAACTACAAATCCAAGTCCCCAACAGAAAGGACAAGTGTCATTTTTTTTACCTCTTCTAATCTTCTTATACGTTTTTAACATACTCTTATCCCCCTTTCTCCTTGGGTTAAAACTTTATATGTAAATATATTAACTACTAAATAATTATTTAATTTTTAAGATTTATTTTTTATCATTATATCATATGTGTCAACAACTAAAAATATGAATATTTAATTTATAATTTACTTATTAATTTTAAGTTTTCACAGCAAAAGATTACATAAATTTGACTTTTAGAAAAATTTTTGATATAATCAACATATAAATTTTCATTATAATACAATAATTTGAAATTAGGAGGAAAATATGACAAGACTATTAGAAGTAGCATTTGATAAGAGAGGAAAAATCACAATCAAAGAAGGAATTAAAATTAAACCTTCGCTTCCAGTCGAATTTATAAACAAAGATAAAATAAAAAAAGGTAATATTTGTAATGGAAGAGTAATGATAGTAGAAACACTTCAGCCTGTGGCAAATATGTTATACTTCACAGGTAATGAAGACAGTTGCTCGACTTGTGATAATATATTAGTATATGTTCCAGCATATTTTAACAAAACAACTGGCCAAATATTTGCTAAAGGACAATTTGGCATTGATACTTTTGTTCAAATGAAAGATGGTGATACTTTAGTTCTTGATAGCTATGGTACAAAAGAATACTACTTCATGGCAATGATGGGTACCTATGATATAGAACTTAAGCGTATCCTTATTGTAGATTAAGATAAAAGCTCCATTCACTAACGTGTTTGGAGCTTAATCTATTATTAATTATTTTTAATTTAACAAACTATAACAAAAATTTTCCACTATATTTGTTTTTTCCAAATAACAATTATCTATTCTAAAGATTCCTTCATTTTCTATAATCTCTTCAAGATATAGCTTAACATCAAAAAACAATTTGTTCTGAATTATTTCATTATCTTCTGAATTTAAAACTTTTGATATAATGTTTAAATATTCATGTGGTATTTTAACTAAATCTTTTTCATTATTATATGGCTTAAGTAATGGAATTATCACAAAAACTGCTTTAAGACCCAATATCAAATCCCGTCTTTGTTCTGCCATATTATCATTATCATTTTCTTCTTTTTTTCTTTTACTAAATATTGATTTCATTTTTTCAAACATAGTATTCTCCTTTAAAATTATTTTTAAGTAATATTAAATTTTATATATTGTAACACAAAATAAAATTCTTTTCAAGTTTTATGTAATATAATAAAATTATTAACTTACAAATATATTCCTTTTATTTAATAAACTAAGTCGGGAAACACAAAAAAGAGAACTAAGCAAAATCTCTAAAACCTGCTTAGTTCTATGTATTGGTGTCCCAGAAGCGATTCGAACGCCCGACCCACGGCTTAGAAGGCCGTTGCTCTATCCAGCTGAGCTACTGGAACATTTACTACATTGTTTATTATAGCATACATATTTTAAAAAAGCAACATTTTTTTGCTATTTTTTTATTTTTATTTTAAAAATAGTCATTATGTAAACATATATACCATATATTCTAATTTTTTTATTTAGAAATATTTGACTTAATTATAGGCAAGTGATATAATACAGCTTGTAACAAATTAAACATAGCTTTAATAATCTATGGAGGTAGTTCATGTTAAAATTAATTGACCCATTAGAACTAAAAAAAGGAACAACTATTTATTTAAAAGAAGATTGGCATAGTAAAATATTAGATATTACACATCTAAATGAATTTCCATATGAATACGAAATGCTTACTAAAGTAAAGCATCCAACTCTAAAAACAGAAATTTATATATTTGAATCTTGTTCTAAGAAAAAAGATAAAATAAAAATTGCACTCTCTACTGATGTAGTAAACTATTTGTTTGCAACTGAAGTAACAGATGCAAATATTGGATTTTCATTTAAAGAATATTTACCTCTAGAAAATACAGATTTGCTTATAACAAACGTTGGAAATTTAAGTATTGTTCAGCCTGCTTTTTTTGGTATAAATATTGAAGAATTAACACTTCAAAAATATGGTAAATTAATTTTCTTGGATTTTAGGCTTGATTTTAAAAACGGAAATGGATTTACAACACTTAGTTATTATACTAAAATAAATAAAGTTTCGTGGAAATTTTTGTTTAATAGTGATATTACATACATGACTGATTATGAAAGAATGTTTCAGGACACATTTATTCATAAAAGTTATGTAGAAAAAACAACAAGAAAATTAGCTGACTATCTTTTCTCCATTGGTGCTGAAAATCATGCAAAAGAACTTATAGAAAGAGGTAAAATACATGATCTTTCTAAAATAACATGTGAAGATGAGCTAAGAGCATTATCAATGATAATTAATGATAAGTCGTGTTTAAAAGATGCAAATAATTCACTCTCACAACTAAAAAAAGATTCAATTAAACTTCACTGGAAACATAACTCACATCATCCAGAGCACTATAAAAATTGTGCTGATATGAAAAAAATAGATATAATGGAAATGGTATGTGATTGGTATGCAAGATCTCTACAATATGGTACTAACTTTTTAGAGTATGTTAAAACTAATCAAGAAAAAAGATTTAAATTTCCTGATTGGATGTTTGCTGAAATATGGCACTACTGTGAAATTTTAGCTAAATAACTAAGAAAGGGGCGAGTAATTTGAAGTAAACACAAAATATACTTCATATTTCTCGCCTTTATAATTTATTATTTTTCTTTTAAAAATCTTTTAAGCAAAAATGTTAAGAAATAAGGAAATGTATAAAATTTTCCATTAAACCCTATATTTTTATTACATAATTTTATACCATACTTAATATCTTTATACAAATTATTATTTATTAAATTGTTAAGTGAAATAGTTGCATTATCGTTTGCTTTAACTTCAATAGGTATTAAAGAATTTTTATCTCTTACCATAAAATCCATTTCTATTTTCTTTCTATCGTCTCTATAAAAATATAGATCATATCCTTCTTTTACTAACATATCACTTATAATATTTTCATATAAAGCTCCCTTATATGTATTCATATTTTCATTATTTCTTAAATCATCCTGAATTTCTTCATCTAAAGATCCAATCAAAAGTCCTGTATCTGCAAAATATAATCTATAATTGTCAGGATTATAGTTTCCCTTAAGTGGAAGACATGCTTTTTCCATTGCATAACAAACATTTACAATTCCAGCATTTGAAAGCCATTCTATAACCCCAATATATTCTCTATTTCTTGCTCCATCTGAAATTTTTGATATTTTAAACTTTTTATTTTCATTTCCTAAAAATACTGGTATTTTTCTATAACAGTTCAATATCTTTGTTTTATCTAATCCACCTGCATACTTAGTAATATCTTCTTCATAATCTAGTAAAATTTGTTGTTGCATTTTTAAAATTCCACTAAAATTTTTATTTTTAACAAATTGATTTACTATTGCAGGCATTCCTCCAACAATCATATATTCTTTAAAGTTAGACATCATAACATCATATTGTATACTACTTAATGGCTTTAAATCTATCATATGTTTATATAAATCATTAATTTGTTCCTCTTTATATCCCTTAGCCCACAAAAATTCTTCAAAATCTAGGGAACACATAATATAATCTTCTTTATTTCCAACACTATTTGATTCAATTTCTTTATAATTAATTCCCATTAAAGAGCCTGAACAAATAATATCATATCTGCCATCTTCTCTAAATGCTTTTAAAGATGTTGCTGTACTTATACAGTCCTGCATTTCATCAAAAAAAATTAAGGTACTATTTTCATACAACTCTAACTCTGGCATTTTTAATGTTATATTTTTCATTATATTATTAACTTCAAACCCTTCTTCAAATATTGTTTTAAATTGCGGCTGAAGTGCAAAGTTTATTTCAATAAATGTTTTATAATTATTATTACCAAAATTTCTAATTGCATTTGTCTTTCCTATTTGTCTTGCACCTTTTATTATTAAGGGTAATCTATTTTTATTTTTTTTCCATTGAATAAGATAATCATCGATTTTTCGCTTTAATCTTTCCATTTTCTACCTCCTAATAATATCATATCACATTTTTAGAAATATTTCAATGTTTAAAATCACATTTTTAGAAATATTTTATGACGTTTTTCCACATTTTTAGATTTTATATACAACAAAGCCTACCAAATTATGGTTCTATAATAAATGTTGGGGTATAAATAAAAAAATTTATACTTCAACATTA
>CAOYAN010000012.1 GCA_948562205.1 uncultured Clostridia bacterium
TATGCCCTTTTTCTTTATTTTTGTTTTATTTTTCTAATTATTTCTTTCAAACTATGCCTCCTAAAAAATTATTTTTATTCTTATTTTATCTAGTTGCATATACATTTTACCACGTTTTCATTCTTATGTCAACTTATAAATATAAATTTATTTAAATTGAAGAAATAATAAATTTCATAATAACTTAATATATTTAAGATTATTGCTTTTTATCCAAAACTTGGGTATAATTAATATATGAGAACTATATATGTAGAAAATATAAAAAATAATAAAAGTGTAATATCATATATAAAAGGAATATTTCCAAGTGTAAAAAATTCAGTATTATTTAAGTCTCTTAGGAATAAAGATATTAGGTTAAATGATCAAAAGATAAACAAAGATACTAACATAAATTTAAATGACAAAATAGATATCTACATATCTGATACTTATTTATTTGATTTACCTAAAAATTTAAATATCGTATATGAAGATGAAAATATACTAATAATAAATAAACCACAAGGGATACTTTCTAATATAGAAAACTTTAGTGAAAATGATATAAAAAAACTTGGTGGCATGGAGCCTACTTTAGAAAACTTAGTACAAAATATTAATAGCAGTTATAAAATATGTCATAGACTTGATAGAAATACTTCTGGGCTTGTAATATTTGCTAAAAATGATATGGCATACCAAGAAATGCTTGATGCCTTTAAAAATGGTTATATTATAAAAGAGTATATTGCATATGTTGCAAACTCTAAATTTTCAAAAAGCCATGACACTTTAGAAAAATACATTGTAAAACAAAATGATGGTTTTTCTAAAATATATGATAATAAAGTTAAAAACTCAAAAAAAATAATAACTGAGTATCAAGTTCTATCTACTAATAAAAAATATGACTTTGCAATACTTAAAGTAATTATACATACTGGGAAAATGCATCAAATAAGAGCACAACTCTCACAAATATCTCACCCAATTATTGGTGATTCAAAATATGGTAAAAATGAAACAAATAAAAAATTTAAAATATATAAACAACTTTTATTTGCTGTAAAATACACATTTAAATTTGAGAGCCCTTCTCCTATGTATTATTTAAATGATATAGAGGTTTTACTAGATGATAGTTGTTACAAAAATAGAATAGGATGAACATTATGGATAAAATTATAGATAAAAAATATAAAATTGTAACTTTTGGAAAAAGAGAAATCATTGAAAATAGAAAAAGATCACTTACAGAAATGGTATTTATATTTACAATTTGCTCTATGTTAGGGTATCTTGTAGAAACTTGCTATGTATACTTATCTGTTGGAAGAATTGTAAAAAGAGGCATGCTAATTGGACCATATTGTCCAATATATGGATTTGGTGCTTTAATATTATACATACTCTTTTATAATCTAAAACCTACTAAAAAAAATATTCCCTACACTTTTATAACCGCATCAATTACAATGGGAGCTTTTGAACTTTTATGTGGTCTTACTTTTCATTTCTTTGGTATAGAAATGTGGAATTATAGTGGTCATTTTCTATCAATACTTGACTACACTACAGTTCCAATACTTATAGGTTGGGGAATACTTGGTACAATATATGTATTTTTCATTCATAGTCTACTTTTAAAAATAATAGAAATAGTACCAAAACATATAACAAAAAAAGTAGCCATATTTTTAATAATTATGTATTTTTCAGATTTTGCTATGTCAGTTTATAGAATTTCTACAAATCCTGACATCCTTTATAAGTTAGTACATCCATAAATTTTAAAACAAGCATTTTGCTTGTTTTTTTCATAAATATATTTATATATCATATATTTGTAATAGAGGTGAAATATATGATAACTTGTGCAATAGTTGGAGCTACAGGTCTTGTTGGCTCTACTTTTTTAAAGGTTTTAGAAGAAAAAAATTTAAATATTGATGAATATGTATTACTTGCATCAAAAAGATCTAAAGGAAAAGTTATAAAATTCTTAGGTAAAGATTTTATTGTAGAAGAATTAAATGAGCATTCCTTTGACAATAATAGGTTTAATTTTGCTCTATTTTCAGCTGGTGGTGATATAAGTAAAAAATACTCTCCTATAGCTGCCAAAAATGGCTGTATTGTAATAGATAACAGTTCTGCATTTAGAATGAAATCTGATGTACCATTAGTAGTTCCTGAAGTAAACATTGAAAAAGCATTTGAAAATAATGGTATAATTGCAAATCCAAACTGTTCTACAATTCAAGCTGTCGTTATTTTAAATGCATTAAAAGAATATGGAATAAAACGTGTTATATATAGTACTTATCAAGCAGTATCTGGGGCAGGACATAAAGGAATTGTCGATTTAGAAGAAAATACAAGTAAAAAATTTCCATATAAAATTGTAAATAACTGTCTCCCTCATATAGATGTTTTTCTTGAAAATGGATATACCAAAGAAGAAGTAAAAATGATTGAAGAAACTAAAAAAATACTAAATGATGATAGTATAAAAATCACTGCTACATGTGCTAGAGTACCTGTTATGAATTGCCATAGTGAAAGTATTAATATAGAATTTAGAGATGAATTCGACATACTTGAAATAAAACAAAAATTAAATCTTTGTGATGGTATTGTTGTACTAGATGATATAGCAAAAAATATATATCCACTAAATACATTTGCAAATGGGAAGGACGAAGTATTTGTTGGTAGAATAAGACGTGATTTTAGTGTAAAAAATGGTTTAAATATATGGTGTGTTGCAGATAACATTAGAAAAGGAGCTGCTACAAATGCTGTACAAATCCTTGAAAAATTAATAGAAAGAAGACTTGGAAATTAACTCCCAAGTCTTTATTTTAATATCCTATACTCTTTCTTCTATGTTCATATTCCTCTCCTAAAAACTTATTTTTCAATTTAACAATACATTAAATCAAAATTCATAAATTCTACTAATAACGGATTTTTTTCTTTACTTGCTCTAAATTTTGAATTCTCATAAACAATTCCTTTATACTCTTCCTTTGTAAGAGTAAAAATACAAGGATACGCTTTTTTATCTTTAGTGCCACGCATAAAATTAGTTGAATCTAAAAGTACATATTTAGAATCATTGGTAATAACTAAATTATATGCATGATATTCTTCTTCCTCATTTGAATATAATTTGCCAACTATAACAGCTGATTCAAAGTCAAGGATTTTTAAAGTATTGTGAAGAAACGTTGCTCTTTCAAAACACATAGCAGCATTTTTACCTACAAATTCTCTTATAGATACAGGGTGCTCAAATCCATATTCATCTTTATAGTCTAAATTTAATACTTTCCACCTATTCTCTTTACTACAAATTACACCAAATTTATCCATAATATAATGTATAATTTTACAAAAAATAGTTATATTACTATCATGTTCAGATATATTAGAAATCGCCTCTTTATATAAAGAGATATCATCTAAGTAAAATCCTTTTCGAATTAAAACAGGCTTTATCTCTGTTTTATCATCTATAAAATCCCGAATAATTCTACTAAATCTATTTACTGGATAATCATATTTATCAAGCGCTTTAATTTTTTCTTCTATATTCATTTTCTTCCTCCATAAAATTTTATCAAGTACAAAAGCACAATAATATATATTATAGCAAATATTTAATAAATGTCAATTTTTATGTAATATTATAAAAAAATAGAATAGACTAGCTATTCTATTTCAATAATTTCATCATTTTCTAAAATATCATATTCTAAATTCACTTTATCAAACATTTCCCTTATATAATCAAAATCTGGTGGAAACATAGGATTATCCATATGTATTGGAATAGTAAGTACAGCTCCTACCTCTTTTGCATAAAGTGATGCTTCAAAAGCAGACATTGTAAGGCCATGCCCTGTTACAGGAACACATAATATATCAGCTTTATAATCATTTCTAAAACATATTGTATCACTAGTTGTATATAGTCTACTAACTCCATCATCAATTATATATCCAACATTTTCATGTACCTCTTTATCTCCTTTAAGTAAAGGTTGATATCCATGTATTGCATAAACCACTTCTATTTTTATACTATCTAGCTCTATTATATCATTTTCTTTTATAACTATAATATCTAATTCATTATATGTATTTTTTACCTCACTAGTTGAATATATTTTTATATTCTTATCTAATTTTTTTAATACCTCAACGTTACAATGATCTGGATGCTTATGTGTTATAAGAATAATATCTACACTATTCCAAATATCAAAGTATTCTTCTTTGTATTTTAAAGTACCTGGATCAATTAATATTTTTTTACCATTTGTCTCTACTAAAAGACAAGATTGTGGAAATTTTTGTATCTTCATAAAATTACCTCCTAAATTAATACAAATCTCTACATTTTTATACAACGTTTGCACATATATTCAATTAATAAAATAACAAATGTACAAATCTAGCCATTTCCTCTTTTGCTTAACTGAATAATATAATTTATTTTCATTATAATTATATCAGGAATAATTTTATTACATAACCTAACTATTTTATTAATTATACCTGGTACAATTACAACTCTTCCCTTTAAACACTTCATAATCGCATATTTTGCTACATAATTTGAACTTAATGTAAATTTTCCAAATGATATGCCAAGTGTATCATTAAAATGAGTATTTACAGGTCCTGGACAAAGTACACTAATCACAACTTTAGACTTTTCTTTTTTTAATTCATACGAAATAGCTTGTGTTAACCTTACTACATATGACTTAGTTGCATAATACGTACTCATAAGTGGACCAGGACAAAATCCAGCAAGTGAACCTACATTTAGTATATATCCACTATTTCTTTTTTTCATATCTTTTAAGAATAGTTTTGTTAATATATGAAGTGTAGTTATATTTAAATTTATCATAAAAATATCACTAGAAATACTTGTACAATCAAACTTACCAAAACTTCCAACTCCTGCATTATTTACAAGCATATCTATTTTTTTATTCTTTACCAAACTATATAATTTATACACATTATCTTCTATACTTAAATCAAGTACTATAATTTCTACTTTTGTACTACATTCTCTCTTTAAATTTTCTAAACAATCTTTTCTTCTTGCAACTACAATTAATTCATATCCTATATCACTTAAATATCTTGCTATATTATACCCTATTCCAGAAGACGCACCAGTTACTAAAGCTTTCATATAAACCTCACTTAATTTACCTACATTCTATCATAATTATTTTACTTAAGCAATAATAAGAAAAGAAAAATACTTAGCAAACGTACATATTTGCTAAGTATTTTAACTATTTTCTTTTTCCAAACAATCTTAATATTTTTAAGAATATATTAATAAAATCAAGATATAATTCCATTGCACCATATATGTGTAATTTTTCTGTAGTATCATATCCCATCTCTGACATTTTCTTTATTCTTTGCATATCATATGCAGTTATTCCAAAAAATACAAAAAGTAATATCCATGTAAGTATTATATCAAGCATCGTATTTCCAATAAATAAATTTATTATACTAACTATAACGCCAATTATAAGAGTGATATATAGCATAGGCCATACTTTGCTTAGATCTGCTTTTGTTATATAACCAAAAAATCCAGTTATACCAAATATTGCTGCACTTGCAAAAAAAGTTATAACTATTGATCCTAGCTCAAATACATAAAATATTGTAGACAAGCTTACACCATTTACTACAGCATAAATAAAAAATAGTATACTTGCAGCTATTGGTGGTAATTTTCTAAAAAATAAAGAAAATACTATAACTACAACTATTTCAATTATAGCTACTAATTGAAAACCAAAGTTAGTTGCAAGTGTTTCAACAAGTCCTGATGTGTACGTAAACCATGATACTATACCAGTAGCAAAAAGTCCCATAAACATCCATAAAAATACTTTTGGAAATAGACTTAAAGTAGAATTTTTTTCTTGTATTACATTATCTCCCATTCTTTTCACCTCACTTCAAAGTATTACTAATATATATTATATCATTATATTAAAATTTATACAACAGCAAAAGCTAGGCTTTTGCCTAGCTTCTACTTTTGTGATATAACTCTTTTAACTCATTAATAAAAAGATGAACTTCACGAATACTGTTTAAATTAAATCCAGATGCATGAAAATGTCCACCACCGCCATGATTTCTTGCAATCTTACACACATCAAAATCTACCGTTTCAGCACTTCTAAGTTCAACATACACTGTGTTACTCTCGTCCTGAGCCGCTATAAAGAATACATCTGAGAAATCAATATCCTTTAAAGTGTTTACACTTTTTGCAATAGACTTTGCATTAAACTTGTTTTTCTCACATTCCTCCCGTTTTACTATTAAGCCAACAATTCCATCACCATAACTAGTATAGTTTGATAAAATATATCCCATCATTTTTGACTTAAAATATCCAATCTTTTTTACTTCACGTGTTACTAAAGTAACATCAGCTCCACAATTCATAAGTTTTGCACATGCCAAAAATAACCGTTTACTAAGTGAAAACTCAAACCTTCCTGTATCTGTATAAATTCCAGTATACAAATAGGTTGCCATAGTAGGAGTAATAAAACCTTCACCTATCACGCTGTCAGCTAAAATCTGACATGTTGCACCAGCCTCATTATCAATCAAGTTATAATCAGCAAACCTTTCACTATTTAAGTGATGATCAATTTTGAAAGTTACTTCTGCTTTTTTATGCATATCATTTTCACAAAAATCTTCCGTTGAAGTATCACAGATAACAGCAATAAACCTTTCTCCATCAACGTTTGTTGTTGTCTCAATTTCTCCAAAAATACTCTTAAGACACATATTTTCTTTGGTAATTACGTATTTAGAGGTAAAACCTAAATTCCTAAAACATTCAACCAAAGCAAGAGATGATCCAATTGCATCACCATCCGGATACTCATGAGAAAATATATAAATTTTATCAATATTTAACTCTTTTGCTTTACTTACTATTTCTACTAACATACTTTATTCCTTTCATTAGAAAAAAATTTTCACAAGTTACGTATATATTATACCACAAGATTACATAATAATCAAGCATGCATAGAAAAAATGCCCATTTGGGCATTTTCTCTATTATAATCTTCTTAAAATTTCTCTTGCAACATGAATGCCACTAGCACCAGCCTGAGCAAGTCCCCTTGTAACTCCAGCACCATCTCCTATTGCAAAGAAATTCCTATACTTTGTTTCAAGATTACTGGTAAGTTCTGGTCTTGCACTATAAAATTTCACTTCTACTCCATAAAGTAGTGTATCTTCATTTGCAATTCCAGGTGCAAACTTATCTAATACATCAATCATTTCAATAATACAGTCAAGTGGTCTTTTTGGAAGAACATAACTCAAATCGCCAGGCTCGGCAGATGTTAAAGTAGGCTTTACAAAACTCTTTTCAAGCCTTCTTTTTGTAGTTCTTCTTCCCTTTAGAAGATCACCAAATCTTTGTACAATAATACCATTTCCAAGCAAGTTTGAAAATGATGCAACTCTTTTTCCATACTGATATGGATCATTGAAAGGCTCAGTGAATTCAGCACTTACAAGAAGTGCAAAATTAGTATTATTACTTCCAAGTGCCTTATCAGAATAACTATGACCATTTACAGTCACAATACCATCCACATTTTCAGTTACCACATGACCATATGGATTCATACAAAAAGTTCTTACCATATTTCCATAACATTTAGCCATATATTTAATTTTTGCTTCATAAATGTTTGAAGTAACATCTTCTAATACAATAGCGGGTACTTCCACTCTAACACCAATATCTATCTGATTGTTAATAAGTGGAATATCAAGCTTTTTACAAGTATTACTAAACCATTCAGCTCCAGCTCTACCTGGTGCTGCTACAAGATATTTTGTAAAAATTTTATCATTTTGAGTTTCTACTACATATCCATAAGTTGATAAAAGTATATTTTCTGCTTTAACACCACATCTTATTTCAACTTTGTCTTTTAAATATAAATATATAGACTTTAATATTTCAAAATTATTCTCAGTACCAAGATGTTTTACTTTTGCATGAAGCAGGTGCAAATCATTTTCAATAGCGCGCCTCTCAATTTCTTTTGCAGCAGGTGTATCTGTTGAATACACTTCCTTACAAGCACCAAACTTAATATTAATTTTATCAACATAATCAATAAGTTCTAATACTTCTTCATCAGAAATATAACGATTTAGCCATCCGCCAAACTCAGTTGTAATATTATACTTACCATCTGAGAAACTTCCAGCACCACCAAAACCTTTCATAATACTACATTTAGGACATTTAAGACATTTCTTAGTCTTTTTTGCAATAATAGGACATACCCTATCTGTAATTTCATTACCCTGTTCTAAAATGACAATCTTCAGATCTGGCCGTGCCTCAGTAAGCTCATAAGCTGTACAAATACCAGAAATACCCGCACCAATAATAACTACATCATACGCATTACTCATTTAGTTCACCCTTTCTTAATGTTATAGTTAAACATTACTACAATAAAACCACACGTATTATATCATGCACTGTTTAATAAGTAAAGTAAATCTTAAATTTTTCTAATTTATCTACTATTTGCGACTTGTGTTGTAAGTGCCCTCCATGTATTACATCCAACTATACCATCTTGTGTAAGTCCCCTTGCTCTTTGAAATCTAATTACAGCATTTCTTGTATTATTTCCAAAAATACCATCAATTTCACCTGCTCCATATCCCAAAGTATTTAGAGCATCTTGTAGTGTTGCAACATATACGCCTTTTGCACCTTGCTTAATTACGGGATAACCACCTGTAGAACAAGCAGGCGTAGGATTTCTTTTATCTACATGTACCCATGTAGGAGTTAAGTACTTTGGCTCTACATATGTAAATATTTTGTTATTTATAGCTGTATTTCTAATATTATCACGAGCCTCATCACTCATCCCTTGCCCTATATCTAGTGCAGTTCCAACATAGTGTTGTGACATATTAGAATGTCCACCCTCCCCTATTCTTTTAAAAGCATATCCTACATGTATAGGAGATCCATATAATTCTCTTAGTCTGCTAAAAGCCTCCATTGTTCTTTTATCGGTCCATAATGTATCTGATTTAGAAGATCCTCTAAACTCTCTTACAGATAAATAATCATTTTTAGAATAAGGCATAGGATCACTAAGCTCCCTATTATAAGTTTCCATATTATTGGTATCATTATTATATACTAATATTTTCATATTCCACCCCCTAAAATATTATATGAATTTTAATAATATTTGGGATAGAAAAAATTTTATTTTATATATAAATAAACACATAAGCAATATTACTTATGTGTTTATACTTTATCATTAATTTTGAACTTCCATTGTATTTTGATATACCTGTTTTAATCTTTCATCTGTATATATTTCATCTAGTTTTCTTTCAAATATATTTCTTGGCATAATTCCCTCATGTCTTTCATATTGTCTCCTTGATGCTACTGTTGAAATAAACATATTAAATATCATAAATACAACTAAACACCATGTAAATATAGTTCCAAACCTTACTGGTATTCTTTCAATTTGTTTTTCTACAAATGGCATGACATATTTTACAAATATTACTGCAAGAACACCCCAACATATCATATGAAATATACTAGTTCTTCCCTCAATATTTAAAAAATAATTACTGTAATCCCATGATATTGTACCAAATACTTTTTCTTGTATAAAAGAGCATATATATTCAAAAGCTCCTCCAATTACACTTCCTATAATGAAGATATTTACAGTGTTTTTCATTTTATACATTGCTATAAAAAACAGTGCAGCGCCAAAACCATAAACAGGATTTAGAGGGCCATAAATTACTCCTCTTCTTGCAACCCATTCACCATGTTTTAAAAAATGTAGTAATACCTCATGTATATCTCCAAAAAAACAACCAATCATAAATATCCAAAATACTTTATAAAAATTAAAACCATATGCAAATTTACTTTTCGTTTCTATTAAATTTTCTTCCATAATCCTACCTACTATTTTTAATCTCTCTTATTTTCATCTTTACACTCTCAAAGTTTGGAAAAGCACCTAATAGTCTTTTTCCTAAAATTGATTTATTTTTAAGCACTTCTTTTACTTTTTCTGTAATTTCTTCTGTATTATCTTTAATTGTCTTATTAAATTCTTTCGTAAGTCCTCTAACATCAAACATAACCTTAAAAGATACTATATTATCTACTAAAAATGTAACTAACAAAATAATAGATATTATATGTAATCCAATATTTGGTATCATATTTATATATTTAAAAATAAATGGGTTAATAAGGTACATAATACCAAAACCAAAAATACCAAAAGGTATTGTTGTCTCTAAACATATTCTACCATTTATATTAAATTTATAATGGCTGTAATCCCACCACCTAGCATTAAATAATTTCTCCATTAAATAACTAGTTAAATACTCAAGTATTGAACATATAACCATTGCCATTACAAATAATACTAATGGATCATCTATATATCTTTGTAAAAAAAGAGTCATTAAAACTGCACCTGTACCATAAATTGGACAATATGGTCCTATTAGAAAACCTCTATTTATAAATTTCTTACATTCTATAAGCTTACATGTAACTTCTAGTAACCATCCGCCAAAAGAATATATCATATAAACAAGAAAATATGTTTCAATACTATATATCAATTATCTCATCCTCTCTTTTATATACTAATATATTACACTTTTTGTAAAATTTTGTCAATTGTATACTTTGTGTGCATTAAAATATATTATTTTTACAAAAAAATTTTTATAACAAAAATTTAAGAGGATATCTATAAAAATATCCTCTTTATGCGTTTAAATTTTTAATTTTAACAGCATAATTATACAATTTATCATAATCTTTTATCTTTATATAATTCCCTGCAATTTTTATAACTTCATTATCTTTTATAAAATTAGCTCTATTTATTATGTTTCTAACATCTGTTTGTTCTAGTAGTTCTATCATATATTCTTTAGATATTGTATATTCATCATCCTTTTGAAATGTTCTTAAAATGTATTTTATTATCATAGTAGAATATATATGATACATTTTATCAAAAATAGAAGAATTTATATTTTCTTTTACTAAAAATTCTTCTAAAAAATTTACAACCTTTACAGTATCTTTAAAATTTCTTATTATATTTTTTCTATTCTTACTACTACTAGATTCATTATATACATAATGATATGCTTTATAATCAAAAAAATATATATTAGAAGTACTAAAGAATAATTCTAAACAAAAAATTAAATCTTCCATCATATGAATATCTGTCCTAAATTTAATTTTACCTTTTATTAAACTAGATTTTGCCAAAATCAAAGGAGTATATGTTGGAATTAAATTATCAAAAATATATGGTAGTAATTTTTCTTTTAAAATTGTATTATCTACTATACTATTTGATAAATCAACCATACTTCCATTTGAAATTACATTTCCTCCTATATCTTCTCTAATAAAATTTCCTCTTAAAACATCAGCATTTTTCTCAGTTATATTATTTATAAATTTCTCATACATATCAAATTCAATATAATCATCTGCATCTAAAAAAGTAATGTATTCTCCTATAGAATTCTCTATTCCAATATTTCTAGCATTACTTACACCACTATTTAAAATACTAATTATTTTTATTCTATTATCATTATTTGCCCAACTTTTAACTAAATTTAAACTATTATCTGTAGATCCATCATCTACAATTATTATTTCTAAGTTATCATATGTCTGTCTTCTTAAGCATTCTAACAACTTTAGTATATATTCTTGTGCATTATACATAGCAATTATAATACTAATTAACTTTTGCATATTAATATTTTTTCCTTTCATCTTTACTCTCAAGAACACTATGGACAAGTAAGTATCTCTCTGCGAGTTCTATATTGCTTAATAAGTTTTTACGTACTCTACTTCCACTTTTAATATTTTTTCTAAATTCCTTATCTAATGTTTCAACCATCTTATCAATTGTAAAATTTTTAATAATTTTTTTTCTACAATTTTCCTTTATATTAGTTGTCTCAGATTTGTTTAATACTCTTAATAAAGCATCCGCATATTTTTGTATTTCTTCATCAGAATAATTAAAGTCGAATTGTTCATCTGCTGTCTGATAAGGCTTTATTAACTCTCCACAATCTTCACCAATAAGTTCGCTTTGACCACCAATATCTGCTGAGACAATAGGTACCCCCATAGATAAAGATTCATAAGTTGTTAAAGTTAAACCTTCTCTTAGAGAACATATTATAGTAGCTGATGCGATTTTATAAAATGGTCTTACATCTTGTTGTAAACCAAAACAAGTAACAATATCTTGTAAATTATTATCAATTATATATCTCTTTACTTCTTCAAGAGCCACGCCATCACCTACAATTGCAAGTCTAACATCATCTCTTATCTCAGTAATTTTCTTTATAACCTTTATTGCAAAAAGAGGACGTTTATAGTGTACAATTCTACTTGGAAATAAAATAACTTTTTTTCCTTTATAGTATTCTGCAAGCTCATTTACCTTTTCTATTTCTATATTTGGGTCAAAAAATGATGGATCGGTTCCAATATATACTGGTTTTACGTTCTTAACACTTCTTTTCATATCTTCATACATTACATCTTTTAAATGTGATGTACAAGTATATGTGGCATCTAAATAATCTGCTATTGCATTAGAATCTTTAGGAAATCCTCCATTTCTTAAAGTCCAATTCTCTGCATGGATATAATCTACAAATGGTATATCCTTAAACTGACACTTCAACCATGGTAAAACATAATATCCATAATAGCTATTACTTAAAAATACTAAATTTATTCTTCTACTTCTAATTATATATTCTATAAAAGATGCCCAGTCTTTTCTTTTTAAAAAACTAGTTAGATCAAAATATTCTTCTACATATTGTTCTATACCTTGTCTTAAAGCATAATCACATTTTTGAGTAGTGATTACACTAATTTCATATCCTTTATTTTTTAATCCTTTTATCAAATTAAAGTTAAAAATATCTGCTCCACCTACAACTGACCAAGGTAAAATAAATAGAATTCTTTTCTTATTATCTTTAGGAACTATAGGATCTCTTCTTAAATCAATCTTTATTGGTACATTCTTATAATCAACTTCATAACTATCATCAAATTGAATAATTTCAGTTTGATCATCTAAATTATTGATTTTTTCACCCAATAAATTTAATACTTTTTCCCTATTTTCTTTAATATTTAAAGACTCTATGGAATTTCTATGCCAGAAGCCATAAAATCCCATTTTTAAAGGAATACTACCTCTGCTAAGCATATCTAACCATACATACCAAGCTCTTGGTGCATTATCTGATAATTTATCATAATTTTCTACTTCTAAAAATTTATTTTTACGTATAAAAGCACCTGATGAAATTATATTATTCTTCTTTTCTTCTGATATATTCAAATTATTATTTACAAGCAATCCTTTTGAACCAAATTCTACTATATTAGAATACGCAAAACTAGCTTCACTATTAAACATCAAAGTGAAAAAACCACATTCAAATATCGTTTTATCTAATAAATTATTTTCATCAAAATTAAAAATCAAATCTGCAATACTATTATTAACTGCAAATATTTTTGCTTTAGCTATTGATTCATAATCATTTATAATTAATTTTATTCTATTATCCATACTACTTATTTCATGAAAAAATGGATCTTCAATATTAATTACTATAATCCATTCCCAATAAGGAAATGTTTGATTTTTAAGTGAATTCATCATCTGTATTATATTTTCTCTATCAAAATTTAAATTGCAAATAGTTATAACACTAATTAAAGGTAATCCACTTGAAATGCTTATTCTATTATTAACCTCTTTTCCAGGTTCACAATAAAAATCGAAATATTGCATTTCATCTACTGTTGTTGGTATTTTAGCCATATTAATTCCTCCATAATTCAAGATAAATTATAACACAACATTGATTTTTAGTCAATATTTTTGATTTCACATAACATAAAAAAAGAATAAGTGATAAAACACCTTACTCTTTTCTATAACAATATTTTTTTCCAATTATCTGTATTTGTTTCTTCAAAGAAAAATTCATTTATATTATCATTTTTAAATACTTCTAAGCTTTCAACAAATCCATCTGCAGTATTTAAATTTTGTATATTATCAAACTTTGTCCAAAAAACTTTTCCCTCATACGTATTATCTAGAAGTTCTCCCTCAAAGTCTTTTGTTTTATATAAAAGTATTACATTTCTAATATCATTTTCCTTATCATACCAATCTTTTACACCACATAATTTTATATTTTTAATGATAAGTCCTGTTTCCTCTTTTATTTCTCTTATTACTGATGCATGAAATGATTCATCATTTTCAACATGACCACCTGGAAATGCTATACCACTCCACTTTCCTACTCTATCTTGTACTACTACTTCACAATTATCATTTTCAATCATACACATATTTGTAAGTACTGTATTTGTTGTCCTTTTCAAATAGCTCACCCCTATCTATATTTATTTTTTCACGAGTTATATTATACTACAAATATTATAACTTTTCAAGTATAAAAAAATATCCCAAACGGACTACACATTTATATTTATTTTCTATTTTTATATAATTTATATATTATTGATAACTAATTATTGTTATTTAAAATGTTATAATAAAATCACCATCCAAGAAAAGTGGTGACTACTTCATGGATGACTTAATAACATTTATTGGTGCTATTACTGGACTAATTTTAGCAATTAAAAAACACAAATAACTAAATGACCTGTGTTTGCCCACGGGTCATTACTATTTTATTCAATTTTAATTTATTTATACATAAAAAGAAGATAGACTTTGCCTTCTATTTTCTTTGATTACATCATAGATGTACTATTATAACATTTTTTGTACAAATAGACATCAACTCTGCAAAGAAATTAATTGATTGAATTTTCTCTATTTGTACTTTTATTATACTCTATTTTTAGTGATTGTCAATAATCTTAGTAAAATTTATTTGGTTATATACAAGCACTACAATTACATAATATAATAAGATATGTACTACAACATACATTTATATTTATTAATGGATTATGTATTCAACTACATTTTAATTTAATACAAAAAAAGAGCAAATCTGCTCTTTTATATATATTATGGGAATTTTAATTAATTGTTGCATTCTTTAATTATATTTTTACTTTCAATATATGTTGCAATAAAATATGTACCATATATTCCACCAATTATAGCAATTGTAGCTATTATAGATGGTAAAAGTTCTTCTGCACTTGCAAGAGCACTCATTGTTTTTAATGCAAATTGTATACCAAATATAGAATGTATTACTGCAAATACAAGTGGTACTGCAAAAAATATCCCAATTTGTATAAACAATGATTTCTTTATCATTTTTTCATCACAACCAATTTTTCTCAAAATCAAATATCTTTGTTTATTATCAGAGCTTTCTGTAAGTTGTTTTAGTGCAAGTATAGCAGCACTAGAAATTAAAAATATAGTTCCAAGATAAATTGCTATGAATGTAATAATTGTAACAAGTCCAACACTTGATTCTATAATTGTTACTTTAGTCATACCATCAATATTTATTCCACTATCTGCAAGTTTTTGAACAAATCCAGAGTCAGAACTTCTAAATATTTCATCTATTTTTTCTCTTTCTTCTTTTGTATTTGCATTATAATTTGCAGAAAGTAAAAATTCTTCTTTCATATCATCAGTTAAATTACAACTATCTGGTACCAATATAATTCCAGTATTTACATGACTTGTTGACATCATAATATATCCACTTTTGCATTCACTATATTTAGATTTATATTTTTTACCTGCAATCTCTAATGTATTACCATCCTTTAAAACTGTATTTCTTAAATCTACCATATTTTTAAAATCACAAAGCATAATATATTCATCATCATTTAGTTCATACTCATCTATCCCATATAGTCTTGCAATTTTATTATAATCAGAGACTTTTACAATTTCTTCAGCATTTTCATATAAAAGTCCTGGAAACTTTGCTTTTACTTCATCAATATGTGATCCAAAAAAAGTTTCCCAAGTAACATTTTTATCTGTATATATTGTAACTTCAACTATATCTTTTAATATGTTTAAATTTAAACCATTATTTATTAAAGTATCACTTACTAACAAGTGAGAATCATCTATTTGTTCTTTAGTACATATAATTTCTCTACCATACATGTTTATATACTTTTCTGGTAAATTTGCTGTTTTATATAAATTTATATCTACTGGTGTCATCTCTTTTAAATCTTTTTCCATAGTAGACCTTATTGATAAACTAACAGAAAGTATTGTTATTGTTATAAATAACATTATGCAAATTATACTCATGCTAACAACTGTTGTATTTATTTTATTATTTATTTGACGTAATACAAATATATTTGTATCCTTTAAATATAATCCTTTCATACTTTGAATTACTTTTATAATAAATCCTGAAAGTGACCAGAATATAAGGATTGTTCCAACTATTCCTGCAAGAATTGGTGGAAGTAATTTTTCGTCTTTAGTTAAAGTTTCAAATCCTATTGTTACTGTATAGTATGCCCATCCTAAAATACAAGCACCTATTAAAAATATAAAAATAGATATAATAGGATTTTTAATTTTTACTTTCTCATTTTTCTTTATCGCATTTAGTAAGCTTATTAATTTATATCTTGAAATGGTTATTGTATTAAATATCATTACTGCAACATACATTATTGCAAAATAAATACAAGTCTTAATACATGCTGCACTTGAGAATACAAACTCAAATTTACTCATGTTTGCTTGAAACATTTTAGCAACAAGAATAGACATAAGCTGAGATCCAAATATTCCAAATACAAGGCCAACTAATAGTGATATAACACCTATAAATACAGTCTCCATAAGTATAATTTTAGAAATTTGCCTCTTTCCCATTCCAAGTGTCATATATATTCCAAATTCTTTTTTTCTTCTATTAATTAAGAAATTATTTGCATAAACAATAAGAAGTCCAAGAATAACAGCTACAAATATTGATATAAATCCTAACATTTGTATCATAATTTTTATAAATTCTTTTTGTGAACTAGATACTTGTAGCATAGCCTCTTGACTATCAATAGAATTGAACATATAAAAAATAGTAACACCTAAAACCAAAGTTATAAAATATATAGCATAATCTTTAAAACTCTTTTTTATATTTTCAAAAGCTAATTTAAATAACATCGTTCAAATCACCTCCAAGAAGTGTTTGCACCTCAATTATTTTTTCAAAAAATTCTTTTCTTGTATCATTTCCCTTTATTATCTCATTAAATATTTTTCCATCTTTGATAAATAAAATTCTGTCAGCATAAGAAGCTGTAAAAGCATCATGAGTAACCATAAGAATCGTTGCCCTAAGCTCTTTATTTAAATACTCAAAATTTTCAAGTAATTTTTTAGCAGACTTAGAATCAAGAGCTCCTGTTGGCTCATCAGCAAGTACTAATTTAGGATTTGTAATAATTGCTCTAGCTGATGCTACTCTTTGTTTTTGACCACCAGAAATTTGATATGGATATTTATTTAAAATGCTATCTATTTCAAGTTTTTTTGCTATATCTCTTACCTTTTCATCTATTTTTTGAGGATGTTCTCTTTGAATAGTAAGCGCAAGTGCAATGTTTTCATAAGCTGTCAATGTATCTAGTAAATTAAAATCTTGAAATATAAATCCTAGTTCCTCTCTTCTAAATTTATTTAGTTTATTTCCTTTTAATTTGGTAATATCTTGATCTTTTATAATAATATTTCCAGAAGTTACCCTATCTATTGTAGAAATAACATTTAAAAGTGTAGTTTTACCACTACCACTAGCACCCATTATTCCAACAAATTCTCCCTCATCAACACTAAAACTAATATTATCAATAGCTTTAGTTAAGTTTGATTTATTTCCATAATATTTTTCTATGTTTTTAACATCTAATACTTTATCCATAAATTTATTCTCCCTTCATTTAAGAATATTATACTTCATAAAACTCAACATTACCATTGATTTAGCTTACAATAATCTTACAAAATCGTAAGAAAAAATGCTACTTTTAAATAGCATTTTTACACTTACTATATATACTCTATTGGAACATAATAATTGTTTTCATTTATAGGTATTATTTCTTCCATCATGCAAAGAACTATACCATTACCAATATCTCTGCCAAATTTTTTCACTACATCAAAATTTTTTATTGCCTCTTTTCCAGGATTAGCTGACTTTTTTATTTCAATTGGATATACTTTATTATCATCAAATATAAGTAAATCAATTTCCTTTTTATTTGTATCTCTATAATAATAAAGTCTATATCTAGGATTTTTACCATTATTAGCATATGATTTTATAATTTCACTAATAATATATGTTTCAAAAATTGCACCATTATATGCACTTTTTTCAAGTGTTTCACTACTTATATACCCTGTTAAATAACATGCAAGCCCTGTATCCATAAAATATATTTTAGGTTTTTGAATTGCTTTTTTTACATTATTATTTGAATAAGCCTGTAACATATAAACAAGATTTGTATTTTTTAATATTGATATCCATTCATCTACAGTTTTAGAATCAATTCCAACATCTTTTGAAATATCTAAAGCATTATATTCCTGTGATGTTCTTGCAGCAATAGCTGAAATAAATCTAATAAATTTATTCTCATCTTTTATATTTACAAGTTGTCTAATATCTCTTTCTATATAAGTCCTAATATATGTATCATAGAATTCTTCTCTATCTCTTCCACTCAATGAATTTACTTCTGGATAACTACCATTTATAATTCTTTCAAAAATATTTAGTGTTGATAGACTCTTTAATTTTTCTTTTTTCTTTAACACTTCTATATTTGGTATAAACATATCCTCAATACTATTATTTAGCTCTCTTGTTGAATATCCATATAAATCTAAAATGCTAATTCTACCTGCTAATGACTCACTTACATTTTCCATTGCTTGAAATATTTGAGATCCTGTCAAATAAAACATAGTACCAACTGATTTTCCATCTCCAAACATTTCATTTTGTCTTGCTTTATCAACTTTTATCTTTATATATGATAATAACTCAGGTGCATATTGAAACTCATCAATTATAAGTGGTGTTTCATATGTTCTAAGAAATAACTCAGGATCTTCTATTGCTTTTTTTCTAAGTAAAATATTATCTAATGAAACATAATTGATTTTTTCCTTTGATGTAGTAATTAAATGATTAAGTAGTGTAGTCTTACCAACTTGCCTTGCACCAGTTATCATTATAACAGGACATTTATCTTTTAAATTATTTAAAACTTTCTCAATTGTCCTTGTTTTATATCTTTCCATTTTACTTCACCTCTAATATAATTATACTACATTTTTTAGAAAAAATCTATATTTTATAGATATTTTCGGAGTATTATTCCAAAAAAATCTATATAATTTTATTAAATACATTCAACAAAATTATAATTCAAGTATATTATTCAAATTCTCCCATTCTTCCATTAGTGTATCTATACTATCATTTAAAACTTGTATTTCTTCTTGTAGTTTTGCAAGTTTAACATAATCAGAACATACTTCATCACTTTGCATAATAGTTTCTAATTCTTTTTTCTTTTCTTCTTTTTTATTTATTTCATTTTCTATTTTACTTATTCTTTTTCTAGTATTATATTTTTCCTTATTATCTATATTTTTTTCTTTCTTTATACTTGATTTTTCTATATTTTTTTCTTCAGTATTTGCTTTAGAATTTATGTACTCATCATATGTTCCTCTAAAAAACTTTGCACCACTTTCTTCAAAAATAATTAAAGATGTAGCTATTTTATTTACAAAATATCTATCGTGAGAAACAAAAAGTAATGATCCATCATAGTTTTTAAGTAAATGCTCTAAGCTTTCTTTTCCTATAATATCCATATGATTAGTAGGTTCATCTAATATTAATAGATTAGGCTTTTTATACATAATTTTACATAGCATAAGCCTTATTTTTTCGCCACCAGATAAAATATTTATCTTTTTTTCAACATCTTCACCAGAAAACATAAAAGTAGCAAGAGCATTCCTTGTCTGTGTTATAGTAAAATCTTTAAAATCATCACTAAATTCTTCAAGTACAGTTTTACTTACATCTTCAAAACTAATCTTTTGATCAAAGTATTCTTTTTTTACATTATACCCATATTCAAACTTACCACTAATACTTGGTATTATTCCATCTAATGTCTTAAGCAAAGTAGATTTTCCCATACCATTTGCTCCAATAATACCTATTTTCTCTCCTCTACGTATTTCAAAAGATACTTCACAAAGAGGTATATCATAACCAATTTGTAAGTTTTTAACAGATAAAACTAAATCTCCACTATTATATTCTACATTAAAATTAGTCTTAAATGATTTCAAATCATACTTATTTGGTTCCTCTATTTTAACCATCTGTTCAATTTTTTTAAGTTTTGATAAAGCCATTTTAGCCTTTGTAGGCTTATATCTAAATCTATCAGCAATAGCTTGAAGCCTCTTTATTTCTTTTTGCTGATATTCATAATCTTTAAGCCTTTTTTCATAATTTGATCTTTTTTGTATCTCAAAAGATGCATAGTTTCCTATATATTCTGTAATAGTTGCATACTCTATTTCATAAACTTTACTTACAATTTTATCTAAAAACATTCTATCGTGTGATACGATAACAACTGCTTTTGGATAATTTTTTAAATACTCTTCTAACCACTCAATAGTTGTAATATCTAAATTATTAGTTGGCTCGTCTAAAAGTAAAATATCTGGCTTAGTTAAAAGAAGCTTAATGAATGCAATTTTTGTTTTTTGTCCACCAGAAAACTCAGATATTTTCTTTTTCTTATCTTCACTTGTAAATCCAAACTTTGAAATTACCATTTCATATTCTTTTTTATATGTATATCCATCAAGCATCTTAAACCTGTAAATCATATTAGTATAATCATTTAAAAGTTTCTCACTTGGACTTATTTTTATTTCTTCTTCAAGCATTGCTATTTTTCTCTCAAGTAGAACTATAGGTTCATATACTTTTAAAATTTCATCTAAAAAAGTAGTACTTTCATCCTCAAATTCTATTTGTTTTAAATATCCAATAGATACTTTGCCTTGTTTATATACACCAAATTTATTCTCACCTATCCCCTCTTCTAACATATCATTATTTACAATGGCTTTAAGCAGTGTAGTCTTTCCACAACCATTTCTACCAACTATTGCAATCTTTTCATTTTCTTTTATTTCAAAATTTATTTCTTCTAAAATAGTATCTGCTCCATAAGAACAAGCACCATTTACAATTTTATAATTCATACTCTCTCCTATTTATAATTTCATATAACTTCCTTTTGGAAATATAATCTTAACTTTTGTACTTTTTAAAAATTCAGACTCTATCTCTATTCCAAGACCTAGTTTCTCACATAACTTTTTACAAAGATAAAGCCCAATTCCTGTTGATTTTTTATCGTTTATTCTACCATTAGTACCAGTAAAACCTTTATCAAATACTTTAGATATTTCACTTTCCTTAATACCTATCCCATTATCTTTCAAATATAATATAACATTTTCCTTACTATTTTTACTATATATCTCAATTAATTTATTATCATCATTTGCATATTTTACACTATTATGTATTATTTGATTTAGTATAAAATAAATCCATTTTGTATCTGTATACACTATATTATCTACATCATGTATATCTATTGAGATCTTATTTGATATTAAAATATTTTTATTTTTCTTTATCACAAAATCTATTATATCTCCTATATTATTTTCTTTTATAGAATAATCTTTATGAACTGTATTACTTCTAGCATAAAAAAGAGCTTGTTCTGTAAAATTTTCAATTTTTTCTAATTCTTCATCAATACTTTTAGTAACATCTGATTTATTATTTTCAATAATCATTTTGCTAGTAGCAATTGGAATTTTAATCTCATGTATCCAAAGCTCAATATAATCTTTGTAATCTTCTTGTATAAATTTATATTTGTTAACATTTTCAACCATAGACTTAGATGTATCTCTTAACACATCACAAAGTATTTTTCCCTCTATAAATTCAGGCTCATCTATAATTTCAGAAATTAAATATTTCTTATCCAATTTTTCTATATCCTCAGCCACTTTATTATAAAATATTTTCTTTTTTATATATTCATATAAAGTCCCAATAAAATACATAAGAATAATAGATACTATAATGTATAATCTTAAAAATATTGGTATCTCATATATAATTAAAAATATTTCAATTGTAGTAAGAGAAAATAAAAGTAAAAAAAGTGTTACTAAATTCTTTCTAAAAAATTCTCTAAATTTCATTTTAATATATACCCTTGCCCTCTCTTTGTCTCGATAATATCTTTTAAATTGATATCTTCAAGTTTTCCTCTAAGTCTTGTAACGTTTACAGTTAATGTATTGTCATCAATAAAGCTTGAACTGTCCCATAAATATTCCATTATTTCTTCCCTTGATACAATTTTTCCTCTTTTTTGAACTAAAAAATGTAATATTTTTAATTCATTTTTAGTAAGTTCTATACTCATTCCATCTTTTTCAATAATACTTTTTGAAATATTTAAAATAAAATCTGAACAATTAATTTTATTTTGCATAGCCTCAAAATTATTTGTTCTCTTCAAAATAGCAGAAATTTTTGCAAGAAGTATTTGAATATTAAATGGCTTTGTAACATAATCGTCAGCACCATAATTCATACTAAGTAATTCATCTAATTCACTATCTCTACTAGTAACCATAATTACTGGTATTTCAGATACTTTTCTAATTTCCTTTAATACATATTCACCGTCTAAAAAAGGTAAGTTTATATCTAGTAATATAAGATTTGCTTCCTCTTTTAGAATGTCTTCTACTGTATTGTCAAACTTTTTTAGAGACGTAGCAATATATCCATTTTTATTTAAAAAAATTTCTAATTCATTTCTTAATTTTTCATCATCTTCTACAATTAATATTTTTTGCACTTTTACCACCATAAATATTATATCATACTATTACAAATTTTAATATTACGTTTTTGTAAGGAAGATAAATTAATTAAAAAGGTATTTCTTACTATATTATTTTTATATAAATCTACAAATTAATGTATATTTTATATATTTTTATAGAATTATACTCAGTTGATTTTATATTAAAAATCTATTTTAGGTTACATAATATTTGACTTTTTGTTAAATATTTGATATAATATTCATAGTCATTTTTAACTAAAAAAATAATTTTTTAATAGGAGGTAGTTATGTACTACAGTAATTTGTATTCAAAAGAGTATCATAGTGAACATGAAGATTTATCAATAAAAATCTATATTCTTCCTAAATTAGAGGGATCGAAAATTTATTCTTATCCAGAATATTTTTATAAATGTTTAGGAACAAATGTAGAAATTATTGAAGAAACTTCTACATTAAAAATAATTCCCACAACTCCAGCAACTAAAGACTGGTTAGCTATTGTAGAAGACATTGATACAGATCTTCCAGCAATTGATATTTATATAACCGAATATACTAACAGTAAAATTCATATTGATGATAATCTTGATCCTATTGTAAATAAGTTATATAAAGATGCAAAAAGAGAATATGCTAAAATCAAAAAGTCTGAGATAAGGCTGTACCATTATACGAAAAACAATATGTGGTTAAGCCAAGAATGTCCTGATTCATTTAATGATTATGATTATTGTCGGTTTACATCTTGTCTTCTAGATAAAGCATATGAGACACCAAAAAAAGATGGATACTTATTTGGCATTGTAAAGAAAACTATCCTTGATAAAAAAGAGCAATTAGTTGATATTATCACTCCCATAAGTGTGTACATCAACTATGATCCATATGATCTGGATACAAAATTTGATAGTCATTTTGATTTAGTATTTGAAAGTCAAAAAGATATTTTGTTACAAATTTTAAAAAGTATTGTAGAACCCACGGTAAATGATATCTTTTTTAGAATTTTCTACCATTATGCAAAAAATGATGATAAACTCATGGAATTTTATAATGAAACTATTGAAAAAGAGAATGATGAATCATTACTTAAAGATGATAGAATTTCTAAAATGTTAGAAAATTACAGAAAAGATGTTCTTAGTGCTTTAAAAAATAGTGTAGATGAAATTGCTAACATTTACAAAATGCTATCTACTGCACAGCCACTTGATAATGTAGCTTTTCATTTATCAATTTCAGACTCTGAAAAACGAGGTAAACTTCAGGCAAGCACTAAAGTTCTCTTAGCGTATAACAATGGTGAGTTTGAATTTAAAGAGGTATCCTCTGTAGATACTACATCATGTACTAACTATGATACCAAGATAAATGAAAATGGACTTTATTATTTTATTGAAAAAAATAATCTTGAATAATGAAAGGGACATAACACATGCAAAACAATAAAAAAACAAATAATGTTCTAGCTTCTGTAGAATGTTCTACTAAAGCCAATTCCATACATGATTATGAAACAATCTATATATTATCTGCAGTTGATATAAAACCTATTAATCGTGAAGAATTACAAAAAGATTTTGAAATTTTCAAGATAATGTATCCAATATGGAAAAAGAAATCATTCAAAGATTTTTTAAAATGGAAAGCTGAATTTTATGAAACAAAATACAAAATTGATACTTATGATACAGCATATTTTCTAAATCTTGATACAGCTATTCAATACGCTAAAGCTAATATGGCAGATATTAATGAATCTGGATCTTATCCTTATCTTGTTATTTATACAAGACCTACAAATAAAATGTATTCAGAAACAGATAAGTGTATGGTAAAACTATTTATATATAACGGTGATAAAAACGAATATGAAGAAATTAATGATATTAAAAGTAAAGAAATATACCTTTATATTGTATCTAAATTCGACATGTTTTGTAAACTGCCAAAAGAAACTGTATAATACACAATAATTAACAAATAATAAGAGAATTCAATAAAAAATGTTGATTTTGCAAACGCAATTTCAACATTTTTTTATTTTACAATAATATTACTATTTAGACAATATCTTATTTTTTATAAATAATAGCTAAAATTTACATTAATTATTCTCTTTTATCTCATTAGCTATATTAATACACATTTTTTTGATATCTTCTGGAATTATTTTTGAGAGATTTTTTATCTCTATATTATCAAAAGATTTATTTATGGTAATAGCAGGACTAACAAATCTATCAGCATACACATCACTACCTAAATATATTCTTGATAATTCTACTGCTATACATTCTATATTTAGAACTTTTCCATAATTTTTATAATAATTTTTTGCCTCTTTACTAAGAGACATATTATGTTTTATTTCACTATATGCATATAAAATTTCATCAAATGAATATTCATTTATTAAACTGTATACTCTCTCTTTAATAATTGCCATGTTTAGAATTCTCCTCTCAAATATATATTTTTTACATAAATATTTTACCATACTTCTTTTTTTATGTCAATTAGTTTTTCTTTTCTTACAAAAATGTATTATTTGTAGAAATTTGTTGTATTTTATCATATAATAAGGTAAAATATTAATAGTATTTTTAAAAAGGAGCAAATTATGGATGATAATGTAGCTTCAAACACAAATGTAACTAGTAATGATATAACAAATAAAGAGATATCATTTGCAAATGGTTTTAATTTTTATAAAATTTTTTGGATATTCTATATAGGTTGTTTCTCAGGAGTAATAGTTGAAACTATCTGGTGTAGAATAACTAATGGCTTTTTTGAAAGTAGAACTGCTCTAATACTTGAGCCTCTAAATCCAGTATATGGAATTGGTGCTGTATTAATATCATTACTATTTATAAAGTTTGAAAAAAAGAATAATTTATTTATTTTTGTAGGTTGTATGATTGCAGGGGGTACTTTTGAATGGCTATGTAGCTTTTTTCAAGAACTTGTATTTGGTACAGTATCTTGGCAATATTATTCAGATACATTTGGAATATTTGGAAGAACTAGTATTGTATATTCAATATTTTGGGGAGTTTTAGGAATTGCGTGGATTAGATTTATTTATCCATTTATTTCCTCAAAAATAGAAAGTATACCAAACAAAATCGGTAAAAATCTAAGTTTAGTTTTGTGTATAATTGTTTCAATAGATGTTATATTCACTTCTGGTGCTGTTTTAAGACAACAAGAAAGAAGAGAAAATATACCAGCAAATAATGTTATACGAAAGTTTTATGATAAAAACTATAATGATGAAAAACTAAAATTAATTTATCCACATATGACGCCAGTAGAATAATAAATATCCTATGAAACGATTTGTTTTATAGGATATTTTATTCTTATTTATTTTTTACATTGTTATATTTAAATATTCTAAAAGAATTAATTATTGCAATAAGGGCTACACCTACATCCGCAAATACTGCAAACCACATACCAAGAATTCCAAGACCGCTAAATATTAAAAACAATACTTTTACAGTTATTGCAAATGTTATATTTTCCATAACTATTCTTTTCGTTTTCTTAGAAATTTTAATTGCATCTATTATTCTAATAGGATTATCTGTCATAAGTACTATATCTGATGTTTCAATAGCTATGTCTGATCCCTTTCCCATAGAAATTCCAATATCTGCAAGTGCTAGTACTGGACTATCATTTATACCATCACCTACATATACAACTTTTTCATGTGACTTTTTAATTTTTTCTAAAATATTTGCTTTATCTTTTGGAAGAAGTGATGAATGTACATTAGAAATATTTAGCTTGTTTGCAACATGTTCTGCTGTTTTCTTATTATCTCCTGTTAGCATATATACATCATATTTTCCAATATTATTTAAATTTTCTACTATTTTAAAACTTTCCTCTTTTATTTCGTCAGACAAAACTATATATCCAACAAGTTCTTTTTCTATTGCAAGATATATAATTGTTCCCTCTACATCTTGATTTTGTAAATCGATCTTTTCCTTTTGCATTAATTTATAATTACCACAAAGTACATCTAATTTATCTAAATTAGCCCTTATTCCATATCCAGCTATTTCTTTATAATTTTTTACTCTTTTAGTATCAATACTACCTTCAAATGATTTCAAAATAGATTTTGCTATATAATGATTTGAAAAATACTCTAAATGTGCTATATACTCTATAATATCTTCCTTTGTATATTTACTTGATAACGTTTCAATATTTGAAACACTAAATACCCCTTTTGTCAAAGTTCCTGTTTTATCAAATACAATAGCATCTACTTTATTTAAAATATCTAAATAGTTGCTACCTTTTACTAGTATGCCTCTCTTACTACATGTACCAATTCCAACAAAAAAACCTAGTGGTACTGATATAACTAATGCACATGGACAAGATACAACAAGAAAAGTACAAGCACGAGTAAGTGCATCATAAAAAGAAACATTAAATAAAAGAGGTAATATAATCAATATAGCAAGTGCTAAAATAGTAACTATAGGTGTATATACTTTAGCAAATCTTGTAATAAATTTTTCTGTCTTGGATTTTCCTTTATTTGCATTCTCTATTAAGTCTATAATTTGAGAAACAGTAGAATTTTCAAATGTAGATGTAACTCTTACCTCTATTATGCTACCAATATTTACAGATCCAGATAAAATCTCATCATTTTCTTTTACACTCTTTGGCATACTTTCACCATTTAATGATGACATATCAAGCTCTGTTTTTCCTTTTATAACTACTCCATCAAGTGCTACCCTCTCACCATTTTTAATTACTATTATATCTCCAATTTTAACATTTTTGGGATCTGCTCTCTCTATTTTATTATCTTTTTTTACATTTGCATAATTAGCCCTTATATCAAGAACACTTTTTATCTTTTTCTTAGAATTATCAACTGCTCTATCTTGTAAAAATTCACCAACTTTATAAAATAATAATACTGCTATAGCCTCTTTATATTCTCCTATGAAGAAAGCTCCAAGTGTCGCAATAGTCATTATAAAGTTTTCGTCAAACATATCCTTTTTAAATAATCTTTTTACTGCATTTAAAACTATTTCATATCCAATAAGTACATAACTTAGTATATACATAAAAAAAGATATATTCTCATTATTTAATAAAATAGCAATTACAAAAATAATAGTTCCTATTAAAGTAAAAATATATTCAAAGAAATTAGACTTTTCATGTTCATGAGAATGTTCATGTTCACAACAATCACACATATACTATTTTTCCTCCTCTATATGTTCTAAAGCAACATCAAATAATTCTTCAACATGCTCATCTGCAAGCGAATAATAAATTTCTTTACCAGATCTCCTAGATGATACAAGTCTTAATTGTTTTAAATTTCTTAGCTGATGAGATACAGCAGATGGTGTCATATCAATTGCCTCTGCAATATCACATACACAAAGCTCTGTTTTTAATATGCTATACATTATCTTAATTCTAGTTGGATCTCCAAGTATTTTAAATATTTCAGATATTCTACTTAACTTTTCTTGACTTGGTATGTTATCAATTATATCATTTATATTGTTGCTTTCATGTATTATCCTATACTCTCCTTCATATTCCTTCATAATATCCCTCCTTTATATGAATATATTCTCATATGTTCATATAATATCATAAAATTAAAATATTGTCAATAGTATTTATAATAAAAATATTAATATATATATCTATTCAAAAGACAATAGTTTTAGACATAATAATATACAATTATAATTTAAAAATTGTATTTTTTTTATTTTCTTGATATAATAAACTTGGTGATATTTATGGAATTAAATTTTTTAGGAAGAGGATCTGCTTTTAATGTTTTAGAAGGAAGTAATTCTGCATATATAATTGAAGGAAATTCTATGCTTTTAATAGATTGTGGTGAAACTGTATATGAAAGGCTTAATATGTATAATCTACTTGATGGAATAGATAATGTATATGTACTTGTTACTCATACTCACTCTGATCATATTGGAAGTATTGGTACTCTTGCAAATTATTACTATTTATCATTAGATAAAAAAATACATATTATTTTAGATTACGAAAGTAAGATAAAATCTGATATTAAAACACTACTTAGAATTTTTGGATTGGAAGAGCATATGTATTATATTGAAACTCCAGAATTTTTAGATAATAAATTTTCTTCATTTAAAAAGGTAAGATATCAAGAAATAACCCATTGTCCACAACTTATAAGCTATGCTATTATTTTTGACACTATAGATGGAGAGATATTTTACACTGGTGATACAAATGATATTAATGTACTAAAATCACTTCTTGAAAGAATAGATGAAATATCAAGAATATATATAGATACTAATACATCTTCTCTACCAGTCCATTTAAATGTAGACTTACTTGCAAAAACTGTACCTGAGAAATTAAGAAATAAAATATATTGTATGCATTTTAATAGTAATGACTGTATAAATAAAGCTAAAAATTATGGATTTAACATTATAAAAGTAAGTAGATAATCTCTACTTACTTTTATGTATGTGTTTATATTATGGGTTAAGCATTCTAATTAATTTTTAACATTTATATTCCCTGTAAATTTAAGTTTTTCTTTATTAGGTATATATATTGTTATCTCCATACTATCAACCCAATCTGGGTAATCAAATATTTGTATTTTATTATCTTCATAATTATCAAATTCAACAAAATCATATATTGAATGTTCACTAAATAAATCCCTTAAATTGTTAGCTTTTTCTTCTTTTGCTTTAACACTTAAATTAATTCTTGTACTATCTAAACTTTTATCTTCTTTTACAACAACATTTAACTTTTCATCTGCTAAATTTATTAATTTTAAATCAATTTCTTCTACATAAAATCTTCTTGTATAATTATATGTAGTTGGTCTATTAAGTATAAATTCACTCTCTGATAATTTGGTTACTCCTAAATTTATAGCACTAAATATTGTTCCACAAATTATTATTACAAATGTAAGTAATATTCCAATCACATCATACTTTATACTAATATTTTTCTTATGAGAGTAATATAACACTTCTATGCCAAATAAAATAAGCACTACTGGCCACATAAGCATTACATATCTAAATACATCTTGCTTTATAAATAATTGTAATATAATTGCAATTCCAACAATTATAAATGTAAATCCAAATGTTGTTCTTCCAACACTTCTTATTTCCTTTTTATCTTCCATATAAATCACCTATTTTTCCCCTCTTTTAGATATAAACTTTATACCAACCATTATACAAATAGTAGCTATTATAATTGGTGGTAAGTAATTAGTAAGTAATCTTGCAAATACTCTTAAATATGGTATATCATATGCTAAATCAGCTATAACAGAATTAAGTAATATATATACACCAAATATTATTAATAGTCCTCCAACAAAATTGTGTCTTTTAGTAATATTAAATTTTGATTTAATGTCAATTACTTCTTTATTATCCCAAATATATTCATCCTTTATTTCATTATTTGTTC
Source organism: uncultured Clostridia bacterium (assembly GCA_948562205.1). Taxonomy (GTDB): domain Bacteria; phylum Bacillota; class Clostridia; order TANB77; family CAG-465; genus CAG-465. Next base: position 30,755 of record CAOYAN010000012.1, read on the forward strand.
CAATTCTATTTCTTATATTAAAAGTATCAAAAAAACTATATGCAAAAAGTGCAAGTATTGGAAATGTCATAATAGGTGTAGATATTATAACTGTTAGCATAAATAAAATTGTAAGTACAATTAAAATAGATCCTCCTCTTTTCATATACCCCTGATACATTTGACCTGCACCTGGTATAAAGCTAAAACAAAATGTAAAAAATCCGTTCTTTTTCATTACTTTTCTCCCCTTTCAAATATTATAGGTGTCATAAAGAAATTACTTATATCTTCCATAACACTATCAAACTTAACATAGAATTCACTTCTTTTTATGCTTTTACTTGTTGCATAACTTGTATTACTAGTAAGAGTTGAATTCCAAATACAAAGTGCTACTACTGTACATGCAACAATTTTTAATATATCTACAAATTTATTAGATTTTTTAATGATTTTTTTATCTTGTTCATATACAAAACTCAAAACCTTTTTATCAAGTCCTTCTGGAATTTCAAAATTACTATTTTCGATCATGCTTATATATTCATTTAATAAACTATCATTATTTAGTAATTTATCAATTCTACTTATTCTATCATCAATCATAGTAACTTACCTCCTTTAAAACTTTCTAATTTTTCTTTTAATATGTTTTTACCTCTGTAAACTTGCATCTTTAGTGTACCTTTTGTAACATTCATTTTTTCTGCAATTTCATCTAAAGAATACTCTTCTATATAATAATAATATAATATTTTCCTATAAGGATCTTTTAAACTACTTATTAGTCTATCTATTATTTCCTTATTCTCAAGTTTTATTATTTCCTCTTCTATATCATTATTATCTATATAATTTTCTAATAAAAGTACATTATCTGTTGTCATGTTTTCTAATTTTTTTGCTTTACTTTTAAAAATATCCTTACATTTATTTAAAGCTATTTTACAAATTATATTCTTTAATTCATTCTCTGATAAATCAGAATATCTATTAAAGTTAGAATATAGATTTATATATACCTCTTGTGTAATATCTTCTGCATCTTGAGAGTTCTTAAGCATATCATAGCATATTTTATACACGAGTTTACTATATTTTTCCACTAAATATTCAATGCTCATTTCTCCCTCCCATACATAAACTTTATATCAAATATAACGATGTTATTTTTTATAAGATAACAAAAAATATATATTTTCTTAAATATATTAAAATTATATCATAAAAGTCAACTCACATTAAATAATTATTTGACATAAATATATATACATGATATAATCTTCCTACTTATAAATTAATTCTAACATATGTTAGAGGATTATATGAATTAACTATATTCATTATTTGGGAGGTTTATATGTTTAAAACAAAAAAATGGTACAATGGTAAAATCGAACTCATTATTATATCTTTATGTATATTTTTATTACTTTTAACGTTAGAAATAGTACTTATATTTACAACTAAAAATAGTATTTTAAAAATATTACCTTTTTTTATACTTATGTCATTAATTCTATCTGTCCAGATATATAAAATATTAGCTTTTACAATTTTACAACATATAGTAAATGAATATTTTGATCTTTCACATAAAGTTAAAATTAATGATTTTAATTATAGCTTTAAACTAAAAAAAATTGATGAGTATGTTGATTTTTATAAAAAGATATTTACAAAATGTGAATTAGAAATAATTTATTTTACAAGAGAACTTGTTACTAAACATATAGAATATAAAAATAATATAAAAAATAGTAATTATATTACTTCTACTAACTAAACAATAGTTACAAATAAAGGATTATCTTAATAAGTTTATAGAATTAAATAATAAAAGGATGATTTTATGAAACAAACATCATTTAGTTAACTTCATTTAAACTCACCCTTTTATTATTTATATAAATTAAAAATTTCTATTATATTTATATTAATTTAAATAATACATATTAATTGTACATATCTTATTTACATTCTAATATACAAAAATTAATAATATGATGTATTTTATATGTACATAAATTTTATCATATTAAATAGTATTATTCAATACTAACAATCATTTTTTATATTTTTATATATAAAACTTCATAATTTTTAGCATTATCCTCTACAAATACAGTTACATACTCATAACCTCTTTTTACTAATATCTTATTATCTTTTACAGTTTCACCATTAGTTTTGAAATAATTATATATATTATCATTTATTCTTCCATATTCATATTTTATTTTTCCTATACCACTTAAATTATCATATACGCTAATTATATTATAATAACCAAAAATTTCACTATTATATTCCTCACTAAGTATTATATGGTTATCTATATTAATACTTGGCTTTTCTATGTCAAAATTTTCAACTTTATACATTGCCTCTTTAACATTTCCCTTATCATCTTTTGCTTTTACTTCTACTGTATAATTTCCTTCCTTTTCTATATAATATATATAATAGTTATCTTCTTCTGCATTTAAAGAATAACTATCAATACCTGATATTACAGAAATATTAGTATAATTTTTTGGTACCTTTACAATAACACTAATATTTGAATTAGACCACTCTATATTTGATGGAATAATTATAATTGGTTCATTATTTTTAATATTGCTATTATTATCTAAAAGAAAATTATTTAACTCATCATTTAAAGTATAATATATCTTATTTTCAAACTTAATTCCTTTTACATAATATACTTTTCCAGTAACCAAAGATACGCCATATAAATCACTTTCATCTAAATTATTACCATATTTTAAACTTACATAACTTATTTTATTATAGTCTATTTTATTTAAAATGATTTTGTTATCTATAATCTCCTCATTATAAAAAATATCCTTTTCTTTTATATTAGTTATATCCATAATTATACTATCGCTAAGTATGGGGTACTCTTTATTTACCATATAATATGAAGTAACTGATTTTTGTATACTACTTATTTCGCTTGCAAATGATATTTTATCAGCATTTTCAAGCACTTTATTTATAGATATAGTAATTGTAGTAGTAAGAAGTATTATAAGAAGAGTTGCAATCATAACAGATGCAAGACTAATTCCAAATTTTTTGCTCATTTATTCCTCCCTTAAATCTATAATCTTATAAATATAATTAGTAGCATTATCTTCTATATATAAAGTTATATATTCTGTATTTTCATCAAATTCTATAATATTATCAACAATATTAACACCTTTGTCCTTTACATCTTCTAAAGAAGATTTAGACTTTAAATATTTTAATTTAGATACTCCACTAATATCATCTGATACATTACTAAGCTCAATGTATAAATATTTTTCTTCTCCATTATCATAAACTTTCTTATCAGATAAAGAATATGTTGGAATAGTATTGTCAAAATTTATAACATCATATTTTATAGATTTTATTTGATTTTCTTTTAAATAATTAATATTTATATTATAACAACCATCTATCCCTTGAACAACATACTTATTATATTCTCCCTCATTTAAATATTCATATATATTTGATATAATATTTCCATCTTTTATTATTGATATACTAATATTCTTATATTCTTTTGGTATAAGTATACTTGTACTTATATTTTTATTTGTAAACTTGTTTTCTGACTTTGTAAAAATTATTCCATCATCTATTAAATTCTTATTGTATCTTATAACTTTCTTTAATTCATCAGTTAATGTATAGTACATGTTTTTTCCATCACTTATACCAGCAAGATAATATACATTATTACTATTTTTAGATACTACATAAAAGTCATTTAAATTTTTTCCTTTTCCAAAAATATTATCTATTTTTCCAAGTTTACCTAAATCTAATTTATACATTGGCAAAATATCCTCTAATTTAAATTGATTTCTATATAATTCATCTATTTCATTTATATCAAAATCAATTTTTTCAAGAACAGGAACACTACCATTTTTAATATAATAATTATTTACATTCTCTTGAATAAACGATATTTCCGTAGCAAAACTAATTTTTTTTGCATTATTAATACTAGATAGTGCAGATATACTAACTGTTGTAGTGAGTAACACTATTATAACTATAGTAACCATTAAAGATACAAGTGATATTCCATTTTTCAATTTAATCACCTCTATATACCAATCTCATTTTTTAAATCATCTGTTAGTGTATAATATTTCATATCACTAATCTTAACACCCATCATATAATATACTTGACCTGTTTCCTTAGAAACAACATATATATCATCTTTAATTTTGCCATTTCCTCTTTTTACATTTTGAACATCACACTTACTTAAATCTATAACATATAATTTAATAGTATTATAGATTATCTTTTCTTTTTCAAACTCAAATCTATACTTTTCTTCTATTTGATTTATATCTAAAATATGTTCTTCTGAAATTGGATATTTATTATTTAAAAATTTATACTGTTCAACTAATTTTTGTATTGAATATATCTCCTTTGCAAAATCTTTTTTTAATGTATCTTCTAAAATACCATTGTATGAAACAATTATAGTAGATGCTAGTATAATCATAACTACTATAGTTATCGAAAGAACAATAAGTGATATTCCTTTTTTTCTATTTAATTTATTTAACATTTTCTTACCTCTAATATACTTATTATATAGACAATACAAACTTTTTTCAATATATATACCATTTTTAAATGCTTAATATTATCAAATACAAAAAAATAAGGTAGTACATACCTTATTCAACAATATATCTTTTAAGTTTATTATTTTCCACAGTACCAAGACCACGATACATATTATTAGAATACACTCTAACTATTTTATCACTAGTGTCACATTCAAGTATAACACCATTTAAAAACTTATTATAATCTTCTTTATCTAATATTATCTTCTTAGCCTCTTTATAATACTCCTCTATTGATATAATTTTATTTAACATATCAAGATACTCTAAATTTAAGTAATCATATAAAGGAATACTATCTTTTATATCAAAGTTTCCTGTTCTAGTTCTTCTAAGTTCTATCATAGTAGCACCACAACCAATATTTTTGCCAATATCATTCACAAGACTTCTAATATATGTTCCTTTAGTACATGTAACATCAAAACTAACTATTTTATCCTTTAGGTTAGTATTAATATTATCTATAGAAAATATCTCTATTTCTCGTGGAGTAAGCTCTACATCTTTTCCCTCTCTTGCAAGCTCATATGCATGCTTTCCATCAACTCTAATAGCACTATATTTAGGTGGCATTTGAGACTGTCTACCAACAAATCTTTTTATTCTCTCTTTTATATATATTTCATCTTTATTTACTACACTTGCAAACATTATTTTTCCAGTAATATCATATGTATCTGTCTCGACTCCAAGTAACATTTTAACAGTATATGATTTATTTTCAGATGTAATATTGCTAGTAAGTTTTGTAGCTTCTCCAATGCATATTGGAAGTACACCTGTAGCAAGTGGATCTAATGTTCCAGTATGTCCAACTTTAGTATTTGGAAATATCTTTCTTATAGCATCTACTACATCATGAGAAGTAATACCTTGTGGTTTATCAATATTTAATATCCCATTTTTAATCTCTTGAAAGTTCACTTAACATCACTCCTACAACATCTATTAGTTTTTTCTTTTCTACTCCAATATCCTGTGTCATTGTATATCCTGCAGCTCTTGGATGTCCTCCTCCACCAAAGCTTATAGCTATTTTAGAAATATCAACATTTCCACCTGAGCGCATACTAACTTTTAGGGTACCATCACTTTTTCCTCTAACATATACAGCAACTTCAGTTCCCTCTACCATTCTTAAATAATTAGTCATTCCCTCAGCATCTTCATCATGAATACCTAAGTTCTTTATAGTATCATAATCTACATAACTATACCTTAATTTACCATCATAATATACTTCCATATTATCAATGGTTTTAGCAATAAGCTTTAATTTTGCCTCTTTAATAGTATCATTTAACTTTTTACAAATATATGTAGCATTAATTCCCACATCTAAAAGTTCTGCTATAGCTCTATGAGTTGCAGAAGAAGTATTAGAATAATTAAAACTTCCTGTATCTGTAAGCATTCCAGTATATAATAATGATGCTGAATTTTCATCAAAAGGAATATTTAGATATTTTATAAAATTATATGTAATTTCTGATGCTGAAGAAAGTTCATCATTTATATATTGTACATCTCCATATGGATGTGATCTTTGATGATGATCTAGCATAATAACATGTTTTGCCTTGTTATAATCTTCACTAGATATGGCAAGTCTACCATTATCACTAGCATCTAAGCATATTAATAAATCATATGAATCTTTATCTATAACGGATATAGCATCTTTTATACCTGGTAAAAATTCAAATACCTCTGAATAACTTGGACAAACTACATGTGCATCTTTTCCTATTTGCTTAAGAGCAAAGTATAGAGCACAAGTAGATCCTATAGCATCACCATCAGGGTTAATATGAGCTACCATATATATACTATTTGACTTGTCTATTATTTTTTTTGCCTTTTCAAACTCTTCAAACATCTTATCACATCCTACTACAAATTATTCTTTATTTTCATTATCTTTTTTTATTACTTCGTTTATTACTTTATCCATATGAGCACCATATTCCATAGAATCATCTAATTCAAATAATAGAGCTGGAATATTTCTCATACGAACTCTTCTACCAAGTTCCATTTTTATAAAGCCACTGGCTTTTTTTAATGCATCAATTACTTTAGTTTTATTTTGTTTACCAAAAATACTAATATATACTTTAGCATATTTTTGATCAGGAGTAATTTTTACATCAGTTACAGAAATAAGTCCTGTAACTGATGGTTCTTTTACTTCATTTAAAATAATGTCACTTAAAGCAATTTTTACATCTTGTTCTAATCTTTCATGTCTTTGCATTATTTTATCCTCACTTTATTTTTCTTCTTCCATAGTAAAGCATTCGAATATATCGCCTTCTTTAATATCACTAAATTTCTCTAGTTTAATACCGCACTCATATCCTTCTGCTACTTCTTTTACATCATCTTTTTCTCTTTTTAAAGAATCAATTTTTATTTCAAGAAGTACTATAGAATCTCTTACAAGTCTTACCATTGCACCTCTTACTATTTTACCTGATTTTACATAGCAACCTGCAACAATACCAACACCTGTAATTTTAAATATTTTTCTAACTTCTGCTGTTCCATGCATAACTTCTTTATATTTTTTAGGCATCATACCTTTTAGTGCAGTTTCAACAGCATCAATAGCATCATATATAACACTATAAAGTCTTAAATCAACTTTTTCTTTTCTAGCCTGTTCAGCAGCTGTAGCCTCTGGTCTTACATTAAATCCAATTATAATTGCATTAGAAACTGATGCAAGTGTTACATCACTTTCTTTTACGCCACCAGTTGATGCGTGTAATATTCTTACTCTTACTTCATCATTTGATAGTTTTTCTAAAGACTCTTTTAAAGCTTCAACAGAACCTTGAACATCTGCTTTAAGTATTACATTTAAATCTTTTATCTTGCCTTGTTTAATTTGACCAAATAAGTCATCAAGTGTAACCTTACTTCCTTGTTTTATAAGCTCACTACGAGCTTTAGCTTTTCTTTTCTCTATAAGTTGTTTTGCAACTTTATCATTTTCAACTTCATAGAAAATATCTCCTGTTTGTGGTACATGTGAAAGTCCTAAAACTTCAACTGGAGTAGATGGACCAGCAAATTTTACTTTTCTTCCTTTATCATCTTTCATCGCACGAATTTTTGCTACCATATCATCTACAACAATTGTATCACCAACATTTAGTTCACCTCTTTGTACAAGCATTGATACTATTGTACCTTTAGTTTTATCAAGTCTTGCTTCAAGTACAGTACCTTTTGCTTGTTTATGAGGATTTGCACGTAAGTTTTTCATATCAGCAACAAGTATTATCATCTCAAGTAAATTATCAATTCCCTCACCTGTCATAGCAGAGATTGGTACACAAATTGTATCTCCACCCCATTCTTCAGGAACGACTCCTACTTCAAGTAATTCTTGTTTTACTCTTTCAACATTTGCAGTTGGTTTGTCAATTTTATTTATAGCAACTATTAATGATACACCAGCAGCCTTTGCATGATCAATGGCCTCAATAGTTTGAGGTTTTATACCATCATCTGCAGCAACTACAATAATTGCAATATCTGTAACTTGTGCTCCTCTAGCTCTCATAGCAGTAAATGCCTCATGCCCTGGAGTATCTAAGAAACATACTTCTCTATCATTAATATTTACTTTATATGCACCAATATGTTGAGTAATTCCACCTGCTTCGCCTTCAACTACATTTGTACTTCTAAGTCTATCTAAAAGTGATGTTTTACCATGATCAACATGACCCATAACAACAACTATTGGAGGTCTTGGTACAAGATCTTCTTCTTTATCTTCACTCTCATCAAATAGTATATCTTCTTCAGTAACTTTTACTTCCTTTTCAGCTGTAATACCAAATTCTCCAGCAACTAAGTATGCAGTATCAAAATCTATATCTTGATTTACTGTTGCAAGTATTCCAAGTGCAAACAATTTCTTAATAACATCAGATGCTTGTTTTTTTATAGCCTCTGCAAATTCTTTTACAGTCATAGTCTCTGGTAATTTTACTTCTGTCATAGGTATTATCTTTGTTTGTTTTAATTCGATTTTTTGTTTTTGTTTCTTCTTACTACCATATGATTTTCTACTTAAATCACTATCTCTTTCATATAGATCTAACATTCCAGATGAGCTATCTACTTCCATACCTCTAAGTTTAGAAGTAGAAACTCTTGAACGTTCTTCACGTAATTTATTTTTATCTAGTTTTTCTCTTTTTTGTGTACTTTCATTTTTATCATTATATTTTTTCTTATCTATATTGGTATTATTATATTCTCTTGTCTCTTTTTGTTCAACTGGTAATTTTTCAGATTGCTTGATAAATTTATTTACTTGATAACTTGTATTATCAGCATTTCTATAATTATTTCTATAATTATTATTTTGTCTATTACCATTATTTCTAAAGCCATTACTGTTTTGTCTATTAAATCCTGTATTTCCTGTTCTTTTTTCATCACTATCATTTCTATAATTTGATGAATTATTTCTATTTTTATTATTATAGTCGTTATCTCTTTGTCCGTTTTTAGGATATCTATTATTATAATTTGGGTTAAATTGGGAATTATAATTTGATTTTTTTCCTTGTCTATCGTTATTATTTTTTTGATATTTTGTTTCTCTTGTATCATTTTTCATTTTTTCAGTATTTTGATTATTTTCTTTTTCTACATTTTCTACAACTTCTACTTTTTTTACTTCTTCTTTTTTAGTTTCAACAGGTCTTCCATTTCTTGTTATAACAATATTTGTATTTGTATTTCTATTTGAAGGATATCTTGATTTTCTATCATTATTTTTCTTATATGGAGAAACTACACCTAAACTATTTCTATCATATTTTTCACGTTTTTCATTATTTTCTATAATAGTTTGACGAGACTTTTTAACATCTCCTGTTATATTTGTTGTTATTTGCTCAACTTCCTTCTTATCGCCATCAGTATTTATTACTTTAACATTTCTACGTATGATATGTACTTGATTTTTACTGTCATTTGATTTTTTATCTTCTTTTACAGCTTTCTTTTTAAAATTTTTCTTCACTTTACTTACATCGCTTTCTTCAAGTGTTGAAAGATGTGATTTAACATCAATATTTTCTTTTTTTAACCACTCAATCATTTCAGTATTTGTGACATTTAACTCTTTTGCTAATTCATATACTTTAATTTTTCCCAAATTTATTCCCCCACTTCAATTTCTAATTTGTCAATTAATCTTACAAAGCTTTCTTTATTTACACAAACTTTAGATTTAAATTTATTTTTATTAATACATTTTTTTAAACTTCTCAAGCATTCTATATTCCTACAAATATACATAGCCCTAGAATTAATCTTTTGTTTACTATCATATACTGCACTCATGTCTTCATCTGCTACTATTCTTATTAATTTTTCTTTATTATTTCTTCTTCTACAAGCTATACAGCATCTTGTAGGTTCCATATAATCACCTTACTTTATTCTATTATTGCTTCTTTTATTTGAGTCTCAGTTTTTATATCAATTTTCCAGCCAGTAAGAACCGCAGCAAGTCTTACATTTTGACCACCTGCACCTATAGCGTAAGATAGGGCATCGTCTGGTACAACAACTGTTGCTATTTTTTCTTCATCATTTATATCTATAGCAAGAATTGGCGCTGGAGATATAGCATTTATAATATAACTTGGTATATCTTCACTATATGGTATAACATCAATTCTTTCTCCATTTAATTCATCAATTATTGGTTGTATTCTCATACCTTTTTTACCAACTAGACTTCCAACTGGATCAATATTTTCATCATTAGACCATACAGCAATTTTAGTTCTACTTCCAGACTCTCTTGCAACACCTTTTATTTCAACAATTCCATCAATTATCTCTGGTACTTCTAATTCAAATAACCTTTTAACAAAATTGGGATCTTTTCTAGATAACACAATTTGTGGACCAAATTTACCAGATTCTGTAACACTTACAACATATGCTTTTATTCTTTGATGAGTTTCTAATTTTTCTGTATTTATTTGTTCCTTTAATGGTATTAGAGCTTCAACTCTACCAAGATCCACTATTGTTCCAAATTTATCTGTTCTTTGAACAACACCTACAACAATTTGACCTTCTTTATCAGAATATTGTGTATATACAAGATTACGTTCAGCCTCTCTTAATCTTTGAACAATAATTTGTTTTCCTGTAACTGCTGCTATTCTACCAAAGTTTTTAGGTGTAACTTCAACATTTACTGTATCACCAATTTTAGCTCTCTTAGTAATATTTTTAGCATCTTCTAAAGAAATTTGTAAGTTTTTATCTTCAACTACTTCTACAACTTCTTTTACTGCATAAACTTTTATACTTTGTTCACTTAAATCTACAATAATAGATTCATTTGTATCATAATTTTTCTTATATGCAGCTTCTAGTGCAAGTTTTAAAGATTCAATTAAATATTCTCTAGTTATACCTTTCTCTTCATAAATTTGATCGATTGCATTAAAAAGTTCCTTTGAACTAATTTTCTCACTCTTCATTTTTCTAATTCCCCCTATTTTTTATTAAATTTATTTAACTTGTTTAAGTTAATATTATCTGAATTTTGTTTTAGTACTGCATCAAAGTCATATACAGTATGTGCAGTTGCAATATCTTTTAAAAATATTTTTTTATCTTTGTTATCAAGTTTTAAAACAATATATTTTTCTTCGTCACTTACCTCATTTAAAATTCCAGTAAATTCTTTACCATCTTCATCTTTTTTAAATAATTTTACATATATTTCATTATTTAAATACTTGTTATATAATCTTAAGTTTTTAATTTGTCTTTCAACACCTGGTGAAGATACTTCAAGTACATATTCTCCACTAATAAGCTTATCTACTCTATCTTCAACATCCCTACTTACAAGTTCACAATCATCAATAGTTACTATTCCATCTTTTTTATCAAGTACAATTCTTAGGATATTTCTATCTCCCTCTTTTACATACTCAATATACTCAATTTCAAAGCCTAATTCATTAATTCTTACAGATATTTCATTTTCAATTTTATCTTCTATTTTACTCTTCAAAAAAATCACCTACTACTAAACTTAAGTGAGAGGATTTTTGCTACCCTCTCACTTCTGCTATTTTCTAGTAATATTATACTATATAATATGCTAGAATGCAACACTTTAGAAAAAAATAATGCAAATTTTTGTAAAAAATAAAACGTTGGAGAACTTTCGTTCCCCAACGCTTTACTTTCTTTAATCAATTGCTTCAACGGCCTTGAGCATCTTGAAAAGATCAAAGTCGCATCTGCCATGAGGCTTTAACACCTCCTCCAGCTTATCGACTCCCTCTACAAAGAGCTCCTTCATTCCGTAGACATGCGGAAAATAGTGATCTCCAAAGATCAATCGCGGCTGGACAATACGGTCACTGTTCCAGAGTTCTGTGCAGACATCAATACATGCCTGCTTGTTCTCCTTCCAGTATGCAGTATCTTTGTACCGGTCAATTGCCTCATCAAGCGTTTTAAATCTGTCAGATGAGATAATGTATTTCACTCTTTCCAGATCATGCTTGCCCTCAGCGATTTCGCGTACACAGATGCTCATGCTAAGTCCGTATAATTTTTTCATTTTTCTACCTTCCCCACTTTATAGTGGGTTCCCTTCTTAAAATATTTTTTGCTACTTTTTTGCTTTCAGGTGCAAACTAGGCTATATGTAGCGCCTATCTTATTTAAAAGAAACCTTTAAATTTTAAGAAAGCTCTATAAACTATAGTATCGTTCTCTATAATTATATAGAACTTTTTTCACCTCATATTTATATTTTAACAAATTTTAACATAAAAGTCAACATAATAATTGCTTTTTTATGTAATTTTAATAATATTTTCTATTTACAAGATTTAAAACAAATACTATAGTATATAATATAAATATCCACCAGCACAGCTAGTGGACATTTATATTATTCATAATTTTAATTAAATTTAATTATTAGCAATATAATTTTTTCTATGGAATTATAATCTGCGATAGATCAATATTTAAACTTGAAAGTATAATTATAGTTATTCCAGTCAAAATAAATGCTAAAATAATACTAATTAAAAACACCCTTAATAATCTTGACAAATCACATATTTCATAATTATTAATCCCAATTTTTCCAAAGAAAAATTCTATTGCAAAAATTATAATAAAGCAAATTAAAAATATTTTAGTTGGATCTGTATATGGAATTATAATCTGAGACAGATCAATATTTAAAGCAGAAAATATCACTAGAGTTATTCCAGTCAAAAGAAATGCTAGAATAATACTAATAAAAAAAATCCATATTAATCTTGACAAACCATATATTTCACAATTATCAATCCAAACTTTTCCAAATAAAAATCCTATTGCAAAAATTATAATAAACCAAATTAAAAATATTTTAGTCGGGTCTGTATATGGAATTTTAATAATTGTTACTAATCCTACAACAATTAATGAATAAATGACACTAAGTATAACACATACAACAGTTCTACTTAATCCAAAAACCATTCCCCTAGATGACCGGACTCTTAAAAAAAACATAAAATAAATTAAAAATATACAAAACATAATAAAAAATAGTTTCATAATTCTCTCCTTTTCTTATTAGATTAAAGGTTATTATTTTCTTGCCTAATATTATATCATATTTTTATATTATGTCAAGTTAAAATACTACTATCTTTTATTTTATTATTTTCTTTTTCACTTACAATATTTATATTATCTCTTTGAAATTTTATAAATCTATCGGATAAATTTAAAATAGTCTTACTTGACATACCACTTTCTTCAATCTTATTTTTTACTTCTTCTATACAGATATTATACCTTTTAATTAACATATCATATATATTATCCATACTTTTTTCTGTTGCTACAACAAATTTTGCACCAACATGAGATGCCATTTTTGCAAAAAGACTTAAATCATGTACTTTCTTTTTTCTTCTTTCAATCATTCTAGCAGCTGATATACTAAATTTTTTATATTCTTCTATTTGCTCTTTTAATAGACTTGTTAATTCATCTTGCTTATCTCTCATCTTTATTATTCTAGACAAAGCATCTCTTTCAAGTTTTATTATATTATGTAAATATTCTAAAAATTCAAGTTCTTCTTCCATAACATTCACCTTTATATATTATTTACTTTTATTTTTATTATATACAAAAAGCATATGATTATATTTAAAATCATATGCTTCTTAAAAAAAATTAATTTTTAAAGTTCTTTTCTTTCAAAAAATGCCTTAAGATCACCAAAGTAATCAGCTATTACATTATCCATAATTTTCTTAACATCATAAATTGATAAGAAATTATAAAAAACATCTTCTCCTAGACTATTTGCTGCAATAAATAAACGAGTTAATGCTATAATGTCATATCTTTCTACTTTTACAACAATACCATTTTCATCATAGACTTTATTACCATCTATATCTCTTTTTGGCCATAATCTAATCTTTAACTGACCTCTATCATTATACTTTAATGATTTTTTTCTTATAGAAATAATTACAATTGCTTTATATTTATTCTTTTTTTGACTAAATTTCTTTCTTTTTATATAGTAATTGCCTTCATTTTCTATCTTCCGCAGTCTCTTTGCCTCAAGTATCTTATAATGTGACATTAATTTTCTTGCAAGTCTTACATGTTCTATTTCATAATATTGTGCTGATTTTGACATTTTATATCCTCCTATTTTAAGGTATATTTGTATAATATTAATTATACATTACATAATTTGCACACCATATTTATATCATACAGAACGTATATTGTCAATTATTTTCTATTTCTTTTTTACAGAATAACCGAATTTTCCAATTTTTTCGCCAAGTTTGTAATATTCTCCATGAGAATATGCAATAAGCCTGCATTTTTGCATATCAAATCTTCCTGTCTCATCTAAATATTTATCATCTACATTTATAGCAAGAACTTCTGCAATAAACATATCATGAGAACCAAGCTCTTTTATTTCTTTTACTCTACATTCAATTGACACTGGAGACTCTTTTATCATAGGAGCCTTAATAATACTTGCTACTTCTGGTGTAAGTTTCATTTCTTCAAATTTATTAACATCTTTGCCTGATTTTACGCCACAATAATCTGTAGCATATGCAAGATCTTCATTTGTAAGATTTATACAAAATTCTCCTGTTTTTTTTATAATATCATAAGAATGTCTCTCTTTTCTAACTGATATATATGCCATAGCAGGATCTGTACAAATTGTACCAGTCCATGCAACAGTAAGTATATTTTTTTCATTTTCATCCCCACAAGATACTAAAACAGCTGGTATTGGATATACAAAAGTTCCAGCCTTCCAAGTTTTTCTTCCCATATTATTTCTTCCTTTCTATTACTTTAATTCAAATACACCATACGTATCTGTTGTTTTATCTTTAAAAAGCTCAAAACGTGGTGGAATAAAAGTAAATAATACAAAAATTAAAAATAAAAATATTGTAATATATTTATATATTTCTTCTCTATTTTTATCAACATCTTTAGCAGTTGCCACTTTAAAGCCAAGAATTTGAGCAATAAATATTGCAAAATAAAATATTATTATATCAAGTACTAAAATATGTGTTCCAATTATATACGTATATAAATAATAAAAGGATATTATAATAAACATAATTGTAAGTATTTTAGTAAGTAATGATGTCCATAAATTTCTAGGTCTATACATAATTTCACAAAACTCAAATATAGTCCAAAAAAACACTGGCATAACTGCTATTTTAACATGTTCCCATACACTTTCATTTACACTGCTAAATGGTGCTAAAGCTAAATTTCCACCAAAAAAATCAAAAGTAAAATGAAGTAGTGTTCCAATTATAGATATAACAAAAAAACCTATTATACTATATTTAAAAATACTATTTTTTTCCATATATAAATACCTCTATATTTATATATACGTAATAATCTATACAAATATACCCTATTATGACATGTTTGCCATAATAGGATAAATATTAGTGAGTTTTAAGTCCTCTTAATTTTCTATTTACATTTCTCATAATAGGCAACCCTTTAGAATACATTAAATACATTCCTTTTTTATATACCTTATTTATTTCTCCAATGTACTCCTCAATTCCCTTTTCTCTACAAAAACCAACTTTAAATTTATAAAGTCCATTATCCATATTAAGACTTAAAAGTCCACCAAAATTATATGTTCTACATTTTGTTTCAAGTCCCCATTCAATCATAGCCCATTGCATAGCATAGTTTGGCATAAGATTTCTTTTTTCATTAGAACTTGCACCATATAAATAAAATAATTCACCACCAAAATTAGTTGCAATAGCAGCAGATAATTTATCTCCCTCATGCTCAGCTATATATATTCTAAGACTGTTTTCATCATATGCATCTAGCATTCTTTTAAAATATTCATATGGCCTACAACCAATTTTATCTCTTATTGTAGTAATTTTATATATTTCATAAAAAGTTTTTAAATCTTCTTCATCTCTTGAATATCTTACTGTGACACCTTTTCTTTTAGAAAGTCTTACATTATATCTAGTCTTCTCACTAAATCCTTTAAGTAGCTCATCTTGAGTTTTATTTTCTATATTTAATACCATATTATGTGATGGTTGAATAACAGTATCAGGATTTGGATTTTTACCAGATGTTTTAAAACCTGCATCCTTGTACATTTTATCAAGTTTTTCATCATATATTACTTGTGGATCAAATTTTAATACAAAAGATTTGTATTTTTTGGCTAAAGGCTCAGCTTCAGCTATAAGTTTTTGTACTTTATCAATATCATATACATCACATACTGGTCCACGTGGTGCATACATTATAGTAGTATTTAGTTTTTTAACTTTTTCAATAAGTATCATCATTGCAGCTGTTATTTTACCTTTTTCTTCTAAATATACAGCCTCTTGTATCCAATTTGATTTAACTTTTCCCCAAGATAGATCTTGCATAAGACTAGATCCCCTATATTCTCTTACAAATTTATTATATTTTTCTACCTGTTTCTTATTTTTTTTATTTAATATTGGCATATTATCCCTACACTTTCTTTAGTTTTTGTCCTTCTTTTGAATCAATTACAATATATCCTAACTCTTTTAATTTATCTCTTAGCCTATCAGACTCATTAAAATCCTTATTTTCTCTTGCAATCTTTCTACTATTTAATATTTCCTTTATTTCATCAGAGTATTCTTCTACATCATTAGATACCTCTTTATCTATTTCTAAAGATAGTATACTATCAAATTTTTTAAGTAAATCATAATACATATTTGATTTTACTTGTTCCCTTGCAATTTCCCAAACAACAGACATTGCAAGAGGCATATTAATATCATCATTTATAGCTTCAACAAATCTATTTTCTAATTCTTTTATCTTTTCTTCATCTATTTTTGTATCTATACCTTTATGTTTTAGTGTTAATTCTCTTAATCTATTTAATGCAATTTGTGCAGATTTTACACCCTCCCATGTAAAATTTAGTTTATTTCTATAATGTGATGAATATGTAAAATATCTATATGCAAGCGGTTCAATACCTCTAGCTTGTAAATC
Organism: uncultured Clostridia bacterium; assembly: GCA_948562205.1. Classification (GTDB taxonomy): domain Bacteria; phylum Bacillota; class Clostridia; order TANB77; family CAG-465; genus CAG-465. The sequence goes on from CAOYAN010000012.1 coordinate 48,052, forward strand.
ATCTAAAGTATATACATTATGAAGACTCTTTGACATCTTCCCATTATCTATTAATAAAAACTCAACATGCATCCAAATTTTTGCAAGATTTTTGCCTGTAGCACCTTTTGATTGTGCAATTTCATTTTCATGATGTATTGGAATATGATCAACTCCACCAGTATGAATATCAAATTCATCTCCTAAATATTTTCTAGACATTGCACTACATTCGATATGCCATCCTGGATAACAAAGTCCCCATTTACTATCCCACTTCATTATATGTTCTTTTGGAGCTTTAATCCAAAGTGCAAAATCAAGAGGATTTCTTTTTTCTTCATCTACTTCAACTCTTGCACCAGATTTTTGATTTTTTAAATCAATTCTTGAAAGTTCTCCATATGATGAAAGTTTAGAAGTATCAAAATATATTCCTTTAGATGTTTCATAACCATAACCATTATCTACAATTTCTTTAACATATTCTTCCATCTCTTTTATATGATCTGTTGCTTTAACAATATGCTCTGGCCTTGATATATTTAATCTATCTATATCTTTTAAAAAAGCATCTGTATACATTTTTGCTATTTCATAAACAGATTTATGTTGTTCTTTTGCAGATTTTGCCATTTTATCTTCTCCTTCATCTGCATCAGAAGTTAAATGTCCCACATCTGTTATATTCATTACATGATCTAATTTATAGCCATTATATTTTAATACTTTCCTTAACATATCCATAAAAATATATGCTCTCATATTTCCAATAGATGCATAGTTATATACTGTTGGTCCACATGTATATATTTTTACAACTTTCCCATTTTTATCGAGCGGTTTAAACTCACTCTTTTCTCTTGTTAATGTATTATATAATTTTAACATAGTATTCACCTTCTCTATATATTTTATGAAATTATACTTTGTATATTATATACTATTATTCTTTTTTTTTCAATTGAATAATATATATATTACTAAAATATACTATTTTTTACTTTTTAGTATATGTAAAAGTGTAAACTTTGTTGATTTTTATATATCATTATTATATAATTTAATAATAGAGAGGGGCTATTAATGAGAAAAAAATATATTATATATATTGTAATATTTACTATTTGTATCATTAGTTTATTATTTATATTTTGGGGATATAATAATTTACATTCTAAAACGAAATATATACCTACAAAATTACGTAATAGTTATATTGTATCTGTTTCAGATGATACATATCTTACTAATTACTTACAAAGAAAAAATACTCTTATAATATTTTTTGCAACATGGTGTGATCATTGTATTAATGAAAAAGATACTATAACAGATATATATAACAATAATCCAGATATTCCAGTTATCATAGTATCACATGATATTTCCATAGAAAAACTTGAAAATTTTTTAAAGACAAATAACTTGAACTGGCTTGTGATATTTGATCCTGAAAAAAAGATTAGAAAAAATATTGATAAAAATAGCTCTGGAATACCCTATTTATATTTAATAGATAAAAATAATAATGTCTTAAATAAATTAAATTCTCCATTTGATTATGATGACATTTTAAATTTTTATTATAACTAATACAAAAGAGGAGGTCTAAAAATGGATAATATAAATCTATTTATAGAAAAAATTACTACTCTTGAACTTAATACTTTTACAAGAGTACTTATATCTATTTTAATTATTATCTTGTTTTTTATAGCAAGACCATTACTTTCATATATACTAATTAAAGTATTTAAAATACGTGACTCTAATAGCGAAAAAATTAAAAAAAGTGCATTTTATAAACCACTTAAAATATTTTTTGCTATACTTGGTATATATCTTGCAATACTATTTTTAGGTGTTAATGAAAAATTTTTAGATATTGTAAATAAAGCATTTAGTATATCTATAATTTTATTAATAACTTATGTTATAAGTAATGCATTAAAACCCGATTCAATCTTTTTAAAGCCTTTTTTTAAAAGAACAACACTAAATTCAGATCCAAAAATAATAAAATTAATAACTACATGTCTTAGAGCAATAATTTTTTGTATAGCTGGTGTAATTGTAATTAGCGAGCTTGGATATGATATTAATGGACTTATAGCAGGTCTTGGACTAAGTGGTCTTACAATAGCACTTGCTGCACAAGATACAGCAAAAAACTTATTTGGTGGGCTAGTTATATTACTTGATAAACCATTTGCACTTGGAGAATGGATAGAGACTCAAAACTATGAAGGAATTGTTGAAGAAATAACATTTAGAAGTACTAGAATAAGAACTTGGGATGATTCAGTTGCAACAATACCAAATTCAGAAATAGTAAACAGTTCTGTAGTAAATTGGACAAAAATGAATTTAAGACGAGTAAAAATAAACTTAATACTTGAATTTAAAACTAAACTAAAACAAGTATGTGACTTTACAAACGATGTACAAGTTCTCCTAAATGAATATGACATTGAAAAAGATAGTATAATAGTAAAATTTTCTGATATAGAAGATTCTGGATATAAAGTATATATCTCTTTTAAAACAAAGATAAAAAAATATTCAGATTATATGGAATTAAAAGAAAATATAAATTATAAAATTATGCAACTTTTAGAAAAAAACAAAATTGATCTTGCATATCCATCACAAACTATATATGTAAAAAAATAAGAACCCAAATGGGTTCTTTATTTACTGCACCTAAAAAAATGTTCTATATTTAATGCATTTCTCTCAATCTTTAAATCTCTTTTTTTAGAAATATTATTTTTACTTTTTTTCTTCAAATATATCACCCCATATATTATATGAAGTATATATTAAAATTTTCCTATATTGCAACACTATATGACAATTCATTCATATGTTCATATATTTAGTATGTTATTTAGCATTTGTTCATGATTATTATTAATGAATTTATTACTATGATTACTTATTTCATCTAATAGATTTCTTAATGTACCATATGCCATGTTATATTCTTCTTTACTTACATCATTGTCATCTACGGCTTTTTCAAGCTCATTTTCATCCCAAACAATTACTTTATTATCATTATGTACATCTATAGTAACATCAAGATATAAATCTAAATAATATGGTGTATTATTTTCATATCCATTTTCTTTTGTTACATCTATATAATATTCTTGTATTTCTTTTTTATCATTTAAAAATACTCTTACTACATAATTTTCATCAACTGGTAAATATTCAAGTATGTAATATCCATTATCAAGTAAACACACATTTTTTCCACTATGTGTTTCAATATATGGTTTATCTATATCCTTTATGTGTTTAGCAGATATATACGCTCCATATTTATCATCTTTAATGACATTGATATCATAATCTTCAACACCTAGAAGATATGTATCTTTGATAAATTTTTTCTTCATAGTAATCATCTCCTTAATACTATACATAAATTATACATTAAATTCTATGCATTTTCAAGTCAATATATAATAATAAGTATTAAAGAAAAATAAAAGTAACTAAGATTTAATTATAAAGGCCAAAAAGGTGGAGCATTACGCCCCACCTAATTGTTTAAAATGATACACTAAATTCGCAGAACTCCTCGCCCTTCTGAAACATGTTTGCTGAAAACCATCTAATCCATCAAAGAATTCCAAAGTTTTTTCAACTACATCAAAGAATGCTGTTCCTTCAACATATGAAGGAAAGTATTCACCATCATGATCCTGGGTTAATAAAAGATCTTGTTGAACATAGCCATCTGGCCTTTTATAGTAATTCTACCATGCGGTCTTGCAGGAATTCTGTCATCTGCTTCAGCTTCGAATTCTGCTTCTTTTCTCAATTTGTCATCCCATGCATGCTTGATCCGAATAGTCAATATAAACAACAAAAAAGCGGGCAAAACCCGCTATCTTGGCTCCTTTGCGTAGGACGTATTCGAAAACTCTAACGCAAAAAAGTTACTTATTTCCGTTTCAAATGTAGTTATAGCATTAGATTTCATGAAATGCACCCACAAATCAGTGTTTTTTGTCTATAACTATGTTTTTAATTTAACATAAAATTTTAGGTTTGGCAATATATTTAGAAAAAATTTTTCTAAATACTTATCTAATATATTTTGTATTATTAAAAATATCTAATGGATATATTTTTCCATCTTCAAAATCTCTTATAAATTGAATACTTGTATCATATCCTCTTAGTTCTTTGTCTGTCATGCTTTTTACATCTTTTATATCTAACCATTGTACATCTAGTATTTCTTCTGTATCAAATTTAATGCCTTCTTCTACTATGTCTGCTGTAAATCTTACCATTATATGTGTTTCTCCATTTTCAAAATCAACACAACTTATAGGTAGTACTCCTGTAAGTTTTACCTTACAACCAGTTTCTTCATACGCTTCTCTTATTGCTGCTTCTGTAATTAGCTCATGTTCATCTACATGTCCTGCTGGAAAATTCCATTGTCCATAACATTTCTTTTTAGCCTCTTTTACCATTAATATCTTATTATCTCTTACTATAATACAACCTGCTATAACTACCATTATTTTCTCCTCTTTTCTATAATTCAATAACATCTAAATCATCTGGTACATATATATTTCCATTAAAGTATTGTTTTGCCTCTTCTGTGTATAACCTTTTTCTATTTTCTAAATCATTATCACTTGCATGATATAATACTAAATTTTTAACATTTAAACTCGTTGCTATTTCTGATGCTGTTTTTACAGTAGAATGCATTTTTTCGTATGGTTTAAAAATATCTGCCTCTGAATCCATGCACATTGCTTCATGTAATAGCCAATCTGCATTTTCTACCTCATCTCTTAATTTTTCATCAAATGTTTCATCTCCTAAAAATACAAGTGCTTTTCCATTTTCTAGTATTGTTCTAAACCCAAATTGTCTATCTTTTTTTGCTTGAACATCTAAAAATTTAATATTATAATTTAGTATTTTTATTTCTTCTTTATCCTCTACTATATTAAAAATAATTCTGTTATCTATAAGTTTTGTGAATTTTTGTGGTAATACTTCAAACATTATTTTTCTAATTGTACTTTCTAATTCCCTATGCATATAAACATTAAGATTTCCATCATAATTATTATTATCAAAAAACTTTTGCGCATATCTGATAATCCAAAACATTCCTAGTATATGGTCTGTATGTTTATGTGATAAAATAATGTTATGTATTTTTCTAAAATCTATGTTTGCATCTCTTAGTTGTTTTATTATTTGTAAACCTCCACCTGTATCTACTAATATATGTTCTCCTTCATTATTTTCTAATGTAAAACAAGTATTATAGCAATCTAATGTCATTGCATGACCTGTTCCTAATATGTTTAGTTTCTCCATTCTATCTCTCCATTTCCCAACTTTTAAAATAAATACATTCTAAATTATCATCAAATTTTATTTCATAAATGCCATTGTATGCTGTTATATCTCTGTCAAATAACCATTCTACTATTAAAACATTTTTATCTATAGCTAATATTTTAAATTCAATATTTTTTATATCTTGATTTTTAATATGTTGCCATTCTTGTTTTATTTCATCAAATGTTGTATATGGTTTCATAAATGGTGTTTCTTGATAAAATGTTGTTTTTGCAAATAAGGATGTTGCTTTCTCTATATCTTTACTCCACCAATACTTTTTTAATTTTTCAAGCCAGCCACTCGCAAAACTATAATCTAAAGTCTTATGTATTATTTTTTCAAAATTATTAGATTTTACTTCTTGTTTTAATGTTGTTTCAAACTCATTAAATCCATTTCTCTTATAAAAACTTATAGCATTAATATTCTTTGCAGATGCTGTAACCTTTAATTCTTCAATTTTATTTTGCAAGCAGTATTCTTTAAATTCACCAATTAGTTTCGTGCCTATTCCATATTTTCTATATTCCTCTAATACAAACATATTATCTACTTCTGCCAATGATTTTGTTACATAACTTCCTTGTATATTAATACTTCCTGCTAAATATCCCACTACATTATCTTTATCTAATGCAATATAAACAATTTCATTCTCTAGCATATCTTTAAAATAGCTTGTTCCTTTTTCTTCAAAAGTCCAACCTACTTTTAATGCAGAATCAAAATTGTTATACTCTAACTCAAATAATTGATTATTTAAGTTTTGAATATCCTTTAAATATGTAATATCAGCCTTTTTGATTTCTATATCCATATTAACATTCTCCTCTTTGCTTTAATATTTCTACTGCTTTATCTCTATGTAATTCTTTTATAATTTCAATTTTATTTTTGCCATACTTTGATAATACATCTATATCTGTAATCATTTCTGGGCAATAGTTATCATTGCTATCTTGTAATGTTGCAGCATAAACAATTTTTGAAAACTCTTCATAAAGTATAGCGCCCATGCACATCATACAAGGCTCACACGATACATACAAAATTGCACCTTTTAAATCTCCATATAAATTTTTGTTTTTAGATGCACTTTCTATTGCTTCTAGTTCTGCATGAGAATACATACTTGTTTCCATTAATGTTTTATCATCACTTCTACCAATTATTTCACCATCTTTTACTACAATAGCACCATAAGGATATTTAGCTTTTCTACTAATTTCAATTGCTATATCTATAAATTTTTCATCCATAAATTTTATCCCTCTTTCATATATTTATTTTCTTTTACAATTTAATTCTTCTAACCTTAACAGTTAAAATTCTATTCTTATTTTAATAGATTATTTATAAATTCAGATATTTCATTGTTATTTTCACACAAGATATATACATTATTCTTTGCTCTTGTTATAGCAACAAATAATTTATTTTTAAATTCATCATTTATTTTATTATATTTATTGTCAAGTATTATAATAACATTATCATTTTCTAATCCTTTAGAAGAATGTATAGTCATAATTCTATTTTGCTTTTCTACAATATAGTAATTATATTTATATTTTTCATCTTCTATTTTATTTTGTATTTCTTTTAGTGTTTCTAAACTTATTTGTATTCCTAAAACGTTACAACTATTTGATAAAAACTCTACTAAATTAGTATTTTTATCAATTTGAAATTCCCTTTGTTTAATCTTTGTGTTACAATTGTGCAATAATGGTTCTATTTTTTCAAATGGGTATTTATATTTATCTAAAACATTATCATAATTCAAATAATATTTTAATAATTCATCTAAAATATCACTATTAAGATAATAATCATTATATCTTTTATTATCTAAATCAAGTTTTTTAGTATAAATAATATCAAAATCTTGTTTATATAATTCGTATATTTCTTGTGCTTTTTTATTACTTTCTGTTAATATGAAAGTATTATTAGGTAAACTATTTAAAAATTCTTTATCAATATAATCTATCATTTGTACTTTTGAATCGGTATTAAATTTTTTCGTTATAGATTTATCAAATATTCTATTTGCATAGTATATTATACTTGGATGACATCTTACACTAACATCTATTTTATACTCAAAGTACCCTTTTTCAATTAGTTTCCTAAATAACTCTGGTCTAGCTCCTCTAAATTGGTATATTGATTGATTTGCATCTCCTACCATAACTATATTTACACTAGTATACTTTTTTAATATATCAAAAAAATAGTGTTGGAAATAATTCAAATCTTGTGCTTCATCAATATAAATAGTATTATATTTATTATTAAACCAATTTTTGAATATTTCCATTTTAACAATATAACTTGCAAAAAAATATGATGGAAATGAAATTTCATATTCATTATTTTTTAACTTTTCTAGCCATTCATTATAATATTGATTACCCACCTTCTGATAATTCTGATATATATCATAAAATCTTACTAATTCGTTTACTGTTAAATAACGTCCGATTGTTTTTACATAGATACTTTCCATTTATCTTTACATTATCTTCTGGAAAATTAATATTGTTTTTTATCATAACTTGTTTATTGAATTTATCACATTCTTTTAAGGCTCTATTAACAAACATGCATATTATATTTTTAACAAAAGAATCTATTGTTCCAACAAAACAATTTTCTAAGTTTATTTTCTTATTTATTCTATTTTTTAATTCTTCTGATGCTTCTTTTGTAAAGGAACATGCAACAATTCCTTTATAATCCTCTATTTCCTGTAATTCATTTTCAATTCTTCTTACAACTGTATATGTTTTTCCAGAACCGTGGGCAAGCAGAGACATAAATATACTTTTTCTTTGAAGATATAATACTATTTTGTTCATCATCTAATATTCTTTTTACTTCTTCATTCAAGTTAATCATATAAAAATCCTACCAATACTGAATTTTTATTATTATCATTTACAGTTATATCTATATTATATTCATCAATAAAATAATGTAAGTTTTTCAATTTTGCTTGTTTTAAGAATTTTATAGCCTCTTCTGTTACTTCATTTTTTTCATTTAATTTTATATATTCTATAAAATCTCTTTCAAAACCTTCATTATGTTGAGAAAAAATAATATTGTTCTTTCTCAATAACTTGCAAATATCTGAAATTTTGCTCTCTATTACTTGTGGTTTAGAATCTATATCTGTAAATCTAAATTCTAACTTTTCAACATTTAATAATTTTTTTAATTCTTCTTTTATATCATCACTTAAAAATTGCATACATCTCTCTAATCCTGCATATCTATACTCTTCTACCTTAGGTACTTTAAATATATCGTTATCTGTTTTTATATAAACAGTAATTCCTAACTTTTCCAAAAGTTCTTTTATAGTTTTAAATGCTATACCATTAACTGCATATATTCCAAATCTTTTCTCATTAACCATTTTACAAAAATTATTATCTTTTGCCATTAATAAACTATAGAAATATTTTTCAGAATCTCCTTCTATAAGAAGAACGTTATTATAATATAACATTTCTGCAACTTCAACATTTATCAAATATCCAAACTTCTTGAAGTCCTCATTGTTTATTTTATTAAAGTTAAATATTTTTCTTTCTTTATTAATTGGATCATACGATACTTTTATAATTTGATTAGTTTTTTCAAAGTCAATTGTATATGGAGAGTGTGTTGTTATGATTAACTGGCTAGGATTCATTTTTAACAAGGCACTAATATACACCTTTTGTAATAATACATATAAGTGATTTTCAGGTTCTTCAATTATGAATATTTTCTTCTTATTATCATTATAAATTTTAGATTTTAAAATCATTGAGAATATCTTATTCTTTCCGTCTCCAATATTATCAAATTCATTATCTTCAATATCGTAAGCATTAACATTAAGTGATTTATAAATGTTCTCCTCTTTTATGTTTGGCATTACTTTAAATTTCAAATCTTCAAATAACTCTGAAAATTCACCCTTTTCATTTATTTCTCTTTGTATGTCATTAATTATCTGTTCATTTTGTATACTACTATTTAAATTCGATATTTCAGTCGTTATGTTATCACTAAAAAACAGTCCTTTTTCTTTATTATCGCTTTCTTTAAACTTAAAAAATTCTTTTTTAGATATTTCTATATCATATACTGGATTAATATACACTATTGCTAAAACCTTATCCAACTGTGTTTGTATATTTGCTCTAATTTCTTCAAAATCCATCTTAGGATTTCCATAAAATAACGTATCTTCATATTCTAATGTATCTTCATTATATTTTGATGTCAATTTTACAATAATATATTTTTTATTATCATCAATGTGTATGTAATTGCCAACTAATGCTAATTGTTCATTTGTTAAATCATCTGCTGTCAATTTTATCTCTATTTCTATGTCTTCTTTATTTGAATTAGTAGAATCCGTTAATATAAAAGGGATTTTTCTTTTACTATAATCCAGTACTTTCATTATTGCAGAACATATATTAGTTTTGCCACTGTCATTTTGCCCTATAATAATTGAAACTTTTTCAATTGTATCTACATTAATATCTAATCCTCTGTAATTTTTAATTCTTAAACTACTTATTAGCATATTTCTCTCCTATTAATATCGTTATTTCAATCCTTCTAATCTTTTCTTTATTTCTTCTGGTGAAGGTAATAAATTCTTCATTTGTTCTGGTAAAGTATCTCTTATTTGATATGTAGAGACTCCTATTGGCTTATCACTATCACTTAATGCATATTCTACTACTGTCCTATTTTTGCTTTTGCATATTATAATTCCTATTGACGGATTTTCATGCTCCATTTTTACTTGTTTATCTAATGCAGTTAAATAAAATTGAAGTTGTCCAACAAATTCAGGTTTAAATTCTCCTATCTTTAATTCTATTGCAATTAAGCTTTTTAAACTTCTATGATATAGTAGTAAATCTATATAAAAATCATCCCCACCTACATTTAAATGATATTGACTTCCCATAAAAGCAAAATTTCCACCCATTTCTTCTAGAAATGCTCTCATATTATTTACTAAGCTTTCTTCTAACTCTCTTTCTGAATGTTGTTCAGACAATTCCATAAAATCAAAAATATACTCATCTTTGACAGCTAATTTTGCTTGATTTACATACTTATCAGGTAGTGTTTCATCAAAGTTAGTTTGATTTAATAAATATTTTTCATAGGTCTTATTCTCAATATTGTTTATTAAAACATCTTTAGTCCAACCATACTTCTTTGTCATCTTTATATAAAATTCTCTTTCAAGTGGCTCTTTACATTTTTCCATTATTGTTACATTTTTGCTCCAACTTATTTCTGCCACTAATGGTGGCAGAATTTCACTATCTTTATATTCAACATATAAATTTCGCATTCTCCAAAGATTTCTTGCTGAAAAGCCTTGAACATCTGGGAACTCCCTTTTTAATTCTTTTGCTAATACTTCAACAATTGATTTTCCCCAGCCTTTCTCTTGCTGTTGATTATATATTTCTTGACCTATTCCCCAATATAAATTAATTAAAGTTTTATTTACTGCTTTCATTGCTTCATATTGACTATTTCTAATTTTATTTTTAATTTCTCCTATAAAATCCCTATAATCTTCATTAATTAGATTATTTCCCACAAAACTTCCTCCGTTTTTAATTTTGCAACATTATGCTGCAAAATTGATATTTTTTAATTTGCAACGCAGCATTGCAAAATTCATATTTTACTTATTTATACCATAAAATTAATATAAATACAATTGTTTCCAGAATATTCACTTTTAAAAATTATAAAAAGGCTGTTACTTTTATACATAACAACCTTTTATATTTTTATCTTCCTACATATCTATCTTTTTTCTTTGTTTTTGCAATATCTTCTTGCTCTCTTTTCATCTGTTGTTCAATTTTTATAACTTCTTTAACTTTTGGTGTATCTTCTAAAATCCAATTTGCTATTTTTAGATTTTTTCTATATTCATTTAAAATAGTAGTACATTCATCTCGCTTTGCTTTGTATTCCTTTATTAAATTATCATCTTTACAATTTCTTAGTTTATTTCTGTATTTTTGTCTTAAATTAGTAACACCTTCAATATCTTTTTCAGTTT
>CAOYAN010000013.1 GCA_948562205.1 uncultured Clostridia bacterium
ATGAAAAAGTAAAAAAGGCAAATGAAGAACTAGAATATTTGTCAGGAGATGCTGCTGAAAGAAGAAAGGCAGAGTTAAGAGAAAAGTATAAAAAGGATATTACTTCAGCAAGAGAACATGGCATTAGGATTGGTGAGGAAAAAGGTATAGAAAAAGCCAGAAAAGAAAAATATGAAATGATAAAAGCTATGTTAAAAAAGAATATTGCTATGAATGATATAATTGAAATATCAGGATTAACTAAAGAAGAAATAGAGGATATATCTAAAAATTAATTGTTATTTTTAAGTGAAAACATCTATTATATAGTAACAATTTAAAATAAATTTATAAAGTGTATTGACTTAAAATTTAATATACGATATACTCATAATATAAAATGAGGAGGGAATATATTATGGGAATAGCTTCATTAGTACTTGGTATAATATCAGTTATTGGTGGAATAATACCAGCTTGTAATCTATTTTTTACTGTTCCAGCATTAGTTGGTTTAATACTAGGTATAGTAGATGCAGTAAAAAAAGGAAAATCAGGCGAGAAAAAAGGTATGGCAATTGCAGGTATTGTACTAAATGTAATAGCTTTTGTAGTAATTATTGGTATGTATGTACTAGTTTTTGCTGCTAGCGCTGCTGGTACTATATAATAATAAATAGTATTATTAGTTGCACATATGCAAAAAACATATGTGCAATTTCTTTTTAGGAGAATATATGAAAAATTATAAAAAAAATGTACAAAATTATAAACAAGTATATTTAAATTTTAATTACACAATTTTATTTTTTGCAATATATATAATTAGTTATCCAATAGTCTCAAAGATAATAGGAATGTTTTTTCCTTTTTTAAATAAATGTATATATAAAGAACTAACTAAAAAACCATGTCCACTTTGTGGTGGAACAAGATATATAGCAAATCTTAAAAACATTTTTAGTGATCCATCTATTTTATTGCATCCATTTGGTATAATAATGTTATTTGTTTTTTTTAATTTATTATTTAGAATATGGTGTATATATTATATAAAAAAAGATGGGAAAAATATTAAAAATATAATTGTAGCAGATTTTATACTTTTATTAACAGTTATAATAATATTTTTTACATATGAAATATTATTTGTATTAAACCAATATAGTTAATTTTATATATTGGTTTATATTATTTGAAATATACCAAGAATAACAAGTATTACAGCAGAGAGTATATTAGAATATTTTTCTATACTTTCATTTAATATATTTCTACCTATTTTGTTTCCCATATATAAAAGTAAAAAGCTAAATATAAAGGTAAACAAAAATGTAAGATATATATTGATGCCAATCATACTGGCTGCAACTCCTGTTGCTATATTGTTTGTTGATAGTGTAAATACTATTATTAGTATATTTTTTATTGTTAAATTTGATAAATCTTTATTGTCATTTTCTTTTATTTTTGATAGAAATTCTTTAAATAGTAAATAAATACCTATTATAATTAATAAGTAAGCACCTATTTTATGTATTAGAGTAACATCAAATAAATTGCTTATACTTTTTCCTATAAACATGGTTATGTAAGTTATAACTGCCATTAAAGTTGATATTATTAAATTTATTTTAGATCCAATTTTTATTTTCTTTATTCCATATGACATTCCAATTGCTATATTATCTATGTTTGCTGAAAATGCAAAAGCAAACGCTTTTATAATGTTTAACATGGGTTGCTCCTTTCTTTTTCTATAATATATTAAATGAAAAAATACTAATTTTGGTGTAAAAAACTTTATAATTTGACAAATAAAAGATATAGTAGTATAATTTTAATTAACAAAAAATTTACTTTTTAAATAATTTTAAAAAAGGAAAGGGGAATAATAATGAAAAAAGATGGTAAGAAGCTTTTTGGTTTTGCACTTGTTGGTGTAACTGTTGCAGTATTGTCTGCAGTAGGCGTATATCTTGTTAAATCTCTTGCAAGTGCACTTGAGGGAGCTATGACAGTGTCTGGAAGATGCTATGATGAGGCTTACCATAAGAAAGAATGATAATTGGAGAAAGTGATGATTTTAATAATTTCATCACTTTTTCCTATTTTTTATAATTTTTTTGTATTTTTTGTTTTACAATGTTTTTATATGTGTTATAATAATTACATCTATGTAGTTTTAGGAGGGAAAATATATGAATAAGAAAAGTGGAATGTCAAAATTAGCACTTGTACTAATAATTTTCTTAGTAATATTAATAGTTGCCGCAACAGTAGTAGGAGTTATATTGGTACTTGGAAAAAATAAAAAGCCAGTTGAGGGACCAACAGAGCCAGTTGACATTTATTCTGATACTAGGGAATTTAAAGAAGAAATTATTGAAAATTCTGATAATGAAAAATTAGAGCCATTAGATAAATCTTTAACAGAGTTTAGAAATGATGAATATGGTGTTAGATTTGGATATCCAACAGGAATGGATATTCCAGAAGATGAACTAGATACAGATAATTTTTTTCATTCTGTTGTAAAAAAAGAAAAATCTACAAAAAAAATAGAGCTTTTAGTTGGTGAACTTGATAATTTATCTGCTAAAGGTGAATATATGAATGAGCAAATTTCTACTTTAAGAGAAAAAGCAGGAAATGTAAATGTATCATATGGACTTCTTGGAAATCAAATGTCTATTAGATTAAAATATGAAATAAATGGAATTAAGTATTATCAAAATGTAACTATTAAACAAAAAACAGCTTATGGTATGATATATGAAGCAGATAAAGATGAATATGATGAAGTAGAAGCAGACAAAATATTTAATAGTTTTGCATTTGTAAACAGTTATAGGGATTATCCTGCAACTTCTGAGAGAAAAATTAAAATAGAGGGAGAAGAGTATACACTACCTATTAAAGTGTCTACAATAAAGGGACTTAATATAAATCCTAAATATTCTAATGAAATATTAAAACCAAACTATTTTTCTATAGTATCATTGTATGAAACAAGAAATATTAAATATAGTGCATATGTATACAATGCTAGAGCTAGTGAAGCCGAAGTAAATACAGGATATTTAATTGGTATTGAAACTGACAAATTTAAAGGTGGAGATATTGAGATTTTAGGTGGAATAAAAGTAGGTACTTTAAGATCTGATGTAAAAAATACTTTAGGATTACCTAAAAATGAATATACAGTTGAAAACGATACAGAACTTGTAAATACTTATGTAGTAAATGATGCAACAATTGAATTAAAATACAAATCTGTAGATGGAGCACCTGTAAGCGATGCGACTCCAGTATATGGAATAAGCATTAAATTTAAAAGATAAAATAAATATTAAAACTATCTAGTTTAAATAACTTAAACTTAAGATAGTTTTTTCTTTTATTAGCTTTATTTTTTATACTTTTTGTAGTACAATATATATTGTTAAGAGTAAATCTTTTGAGAGGGGAAAAAAATGCAAAAAGTATGGAATGTAAAAAAATATGATGATGAATATGTAAAAAAAGTAATGAATGATTACAACATATCTGAGATAATGGCTAAACTTCTTATAGCAAGAAATATAAAATATGAAGATATTGATAATTTTTTAAATGGTGATCTAAGTTTTCTAAAAGATCCATATTTGATGAAAGATATGGATAAATTCGTAGATAGAATAGATAAGGCAATAAAAAATGAGGAAAAAATCTGTATATATGGTGATTATGATGTAGATGGTATAACTAGTATAACTATAATGTATAAGTTTTTAACAGAAATTGGGGCTAAAGTAGATTATTATTTACCAGATAGATTAGTTGAGGGATATGGTATAAATAATAATGCACTATCTGAGATTAAGAAAAATGGAGTAAAACTTGTTATTACAGTAGATTGTGGTATTACTGCAGTAGAAGAAGTAGAATTTGCAAAAAATATTGGTTTAGATATTTGTATAACAGATCATCATGAGTGTGCAGATATTTTACCTGATGCAATAGCAATAATAAATCCTAAACAAAAGGGTGATAATTATCCTTTTAAAATGCATGCAGGTGTTGGTGTTGCTTTTAAATGTTTAGATGCAATAAGTAAAAGATATAATTTAGATGAAAATTCATATTTAAAGTACTTAGATATTGTTGCTATTGGTACAATATCTGATATAGTACCACTTGTAGATGAAAATAGGATAATATCAAAATTTGGTCTAAAGAAAATGCAAAATACTGAAAATATTGGTCTTAGAGCATTACTTAAAATAGTAAATTATAAAGATATTGATAGTATAATGGTATCTTTTGGAATGGCTCCAAGAATAAATGCTTGTGGTAGAATGGGTAATGCAAGAATTGCTGTAAGTTTACTTCTTGAAAATGATATAAAAAGAGCAAATGATATAGCAAAAAAATTAGATGAATTAAATACAGAACGTCAATCAGTAGAAAGATACATATTTGATGAAGCTATGGAAATGATACAAAAATATAGTCTCGATAAAAAAAATAGTATTGTACTATACAATGAAAATTGGCATAATGGTGTTATAGGTATTGTAGCATCAAGACTTGTTAACATATATTATAAACCAGTTATATTACTTACTAAAGAACATGATGTAGTTAGAGGATCTGGTAGATGTCAAATAGGTTTTTCAATTTATGATGCACTTACAGAGTGTAAAGAGGCACTGTTACAATTTGGTGGTCATGAACTTGCTGCAGGTCTTAGTATTGAGGAAGAAAATATACAAAAATTTATAGATTTATTTGAAATATCTGCAACTAAAAGAAGTAAAGGAATAGAAGAGCAAATTATAGATATTGATATGCAAATTACAAAAAAAGATTTAAACGCTAGACTTATAAAAGATATTATGATTTTAAAACCTTTTGGTCAGTCAAATCCAGTTCCACTATTTATATATAAGGGACTTAAAGTAGCAGCAATAAGAACTATAAAAGATGATAAACATTTAAAATTAACACTACAAGATGAGAGAAGTTTAATTGATGCTATTGCCTTTTCTCAAGGTGAGAGGAGAGATGAACTTACAATAGGTAGCAAGGTAGATGTTGTTGGAAATATTGAAGTAAATACATTTAATACACCAAAAACTATTCAAATAGTTATACAAGATTTTAAAAAAGCAATAGATTAGTCTATTGTTTTTTTATATAGGATAAAATTCCAAAAATCAAATTCAAGGACTATAGATTTGCATAAAAATAGGATATAGGAAGATTTAATATTTAATTTTCCTATTATTTTTGTCTAAAAATAGGAGATTTAAACTAGTTTTGTCTAATGTGTAGAAATATGTAAAAAAAGCTTTACAAATGATTTTTATGTTGTATAATTAAAACATCACATAAAATGTGTATTGTTAGATTTTTTCTAATGTTTTTATTCAAAGGATTTTTAATTAATTATTTAATCTAGTCTAAAATTAAAATAATCAAAAACAAACATCCAAAAACAAAAATAAAAGACATAATAAATATTGCATATTTTAAATCTATGTGATAGAATGGGGGTGTTAAAATGAACACTAAAAGTAAGAATGAGGAAAATATAAAAAATGAAAAGCTATCTGTAAAAAATGATGCAGTATTCAAACTTTTATTTGGTAAGAAAGGCAATGAAGAATTCATAAAAGACTTTTTATCTAATTTACTTAAAATGGATATAAAAGAGATAGAAGTAGACCATGATGTAGCCCTTGCAAAGAAAATAAAAGAGGATAAATATGGTGTATTAGATTTAAAGGCTAAACTAAATGGAGATATAGAAGTAGATATAGAAATACAACTAAAAGATTATGATAATATGATACAAAGAGCAACATTTTATTCTACAAGAATGATATCATCTCAATTATTAAAAGGAGACGATTATAAAAAAATAAAGCCAGTAATAGTAGTAGCAATACTAAATTTTGATGTATTTAAATTTGATGAATATATAACAAAAAGTGCACTAGTACCAGAAAAGCATAGAGAGTATACAATAGATACATTACAAACATATTATTATATAGAGTTGCCAAAGTTTAGGAATAGTAAAATAGATGCAAAAAATAGTGTAGCAGGATGGCTAGCATTTATAGATAGTGAAGATGAAGAAAGGATTGTTGAAGTTATGAAAAATAATGAAAAGATAAAGAGGGCAAATGAAGAATTGGAACTATTATCAGCAGATAAGGAAGCAAGAGAACTTGCAGAATTTAGAGAAAGTAGTCTAAGAGAAATGGCTTCAGCAAGAAATTATGGATATTCACTTGGAAAAGAAGAAGCTAAAATTGATATAGTAAAATCAATGTTAAAGGAGAATGCTAGTATAGAATTTATATCAAAAGTTACTAATTTAACAAAAGAAGAAATAGAGAAAATAAGAGAAGAATAGTTTACTGTAAATAATTTAACAAATTAATGTTTGGGTTTTTATTCAGACTAAGGAATGAATTTTTTGTAATTCATTCCTTTTTCTTTATTTTTTTAATATATTGTAGTAGAATATACATATAAGACTTGGGGGGATATTATGAACAGTACAGAAGAGATAATATCAGAAATACTTAAAAATGAAAATATAAAATATGATATGGAAAAATTAGATTTAGTATGTAATTATTGTGATAAAATGTATACTAATACTAAAAAATCAAATATGGATATGATAGATCACGTAATAGGTGTAGCAAGAGAGGTTGCAACTCTAAGACTTGATGATACATCAATTTATGCATCTTTATTACATGGTGTACTAAAGTGTGAAAATTATAACAGAGATGAAATAAGGAATTTATTTGGCGATGAGATATTAAATATAATTGAGACTGTAGATAAACTATCTTATCTAAATTATAGAACTAAGGAAAAAATAGATACTGAAAATCTAAGAAATATGTTTATGGCTATTGCTAAAGATATTAGAACAGTTATAATAAAGCTTGCAGACAGATTATATAATATGAGAAATATAAAATCTATTGATAGCGATGAAGTAAAAATGACTATGGCAAGAGAGTGTCTTAATATTTATGCTCCAATTGCTCATAGACTTGGTATGTCAAAAATAAAATCAGAACTTGAAGATATTTCGTTTAGAATACTTATGAAAGATGAATACAAAATTGTAAAAGAGCAAATAGATGAAAAAAAGACTGAAAGGGAAGAATATATAAAAAATAGGATTGAAGAGGTATTAGAGGCTTTAGATAATCAAGGTATTAAAGCTGAGGTATATGGTAGACCAAAACATTTCTTTAGTATTTATAAAAAGATGAAAGATAAAAATTGTAGAGCAGATGATTTATTTGATTTACTTGCTATAAGAATTATAGTAAGCTCTATAAAAGATTGTTATAATGTTTTAGGAATTGTACATGATATGTATAAGCCAATGCCTGGTAGATTTAAAGACTATATTGCAGTACCAAAAACTAATATGTATCAGTCACTTCATACAACTGTATTTGGTGAGGGCGGTAGACCTTTTGAAATTCAAATACGTACATGGGATATGCACAATGTTGCAGAGCGTGGTATAGCAGCTCATTTTTCATATAAAGAGAAATCTAAAAAGATAAGTGAGGCAGATAAAAAAATTATATGGCTTAGACAAACTTTAGAAATTCAAAAAGAACTTGCAGATAATACAGAAAACTTAGATAAAATGAAAGTGGAACTATTTGGTGAAGAAGTATTTGTATTTACTCCAAAAGGTGATATAAAAGCACTACCTAAAGGATCTACTCCAATTGATTTTGCATACTTAATTCATCAAAAAGTAGCAGAAAAAATGATTGGAGCAAAGATAAATTCTAGAATGGTACCGTTAAATACAAAGCTTGAAAATACTGATGTAGTAGAAATTGTAACTTCTAGTAATGCTAAAGGTCCAAATAGAGATTGGCTAAAATATGTAAAAACTACAAGTGCTAAAAATAAAATTACATCTTTTCTAAAAAAAGAAGGAAGAGAAGTAAATATTACAAAGGGAAAAGAAATATTTGAAAAACAACTAAGAAAGAAGAGTATACCAAAAGATATACTTACAAAAGAAGAATATATAAAATTTATGCTTAAAAAATGTAATTTTAATACAATTGAAGAGTGTTATGAAAATATTGGATTTGGTAGTATGTCTCCTCTAAAGGTTATAAATAGGCTTGTCGAAGCATATGAAGATAGTATAAAAAATGATGATGATATAAAAGATATAAAAATAGTAAGTAAGAAAAATAAAATTAAAAGTGATGATTTAGTAGAAGTAGAAAATATAAATAACTGTCTTGTAAAATTTGCTAAATGTTGTATGCCAATACCTGGAGATGAGATTATAGGTTATATAACTTTTTCAAATGGTGTATCAATACATAGAAAAGATTGTAAAAATTTAAATAGTTTGGATATCAAATCTAGAACTATTAATGTAAAATGGAGGGCTAAAACAAAGGCAAGTTTTATAACATATATTAGAATAAAAGCTAATGAAAGAGATGGAATACTTACAGATATTTTAAAAACATTTAAAGATTTAAAAATAGATATAACTGAAATAAATACTAAAGTAACTCAAGATAGGGAAAATATTACAAATGTTGCTATAAGTATACAAGATATAGAAAAATTACAAAGTGCTATAAAAGCTTTGAAAAAAATTGATAGTGTTTTTGAAGTAAAAAGAGTTAAATAAGTTTAGGAGATAGGTATGATAAATATTGATAAAATTGAGGTAGATGTTGCTCATGCTTCACATATAACTAATTGTTATTTAGTATATGATGAAAATAGTGATGGTGTATTAATTGATCCAGGATATGAAGAAGAGAAAATAATAAATGAAATAAAGTCAAAAAAATGTAGTGTAAAGTATATATTGCTTACTCATGCACATGCAGATCATATGGGAGCTTTAGCTAAAGTACAAGAATTTACAAATGCAAAAATTCTTGTACATATAAAAGATTTAGAAATGTTACTTGAAAGACAAGAAAATTATAGAGATATGTTAAATGTAGAAAAGCAAAATATAGATGAAAATAATGTTAGGACTGTAAAAGATTTAGATGTAATAGATGTTGGTAATTTAAAGTTTGAAATTATACATACACCAGGACACAGTGCAGGATCTATATGCATTTTTGAGTTAAATAATTATAAATTATTTACAGGAGATACTATATTTTGTGATGCATATGGTAGATGTGATCTATATTCTGGGAATTTTGATGCTATGGTAAAATCTTTAAGACATATATTTAATAGATTTGAAAATATTGATATATATCCAGGACATGGAGAAGTAGTGAGTATATTAAAGGCTAAAAGATATATTAGTATGCTTATGGCAATGAAGAAAATAAAGTTATAAAAAGGAGATAAAAATGAATCATTTTAAAGATATTATTGAAGAAGAAAGTAAGAAAGATTATTATATTAAACTACATGACTTTGTAGATAAAGAATATAAGGAGAAAACAATTTTTCCACCAAGAGAAAATATATTCTTTGCACTAAAAAATACACCTTATGAGTATGTTAAAGTTGTAATTATTGGGCAAGATCCATATCACGGAGTAGGAGAGGCACATGGAATGGCCTTTTCTGTAAATCCTGGTATTAAAGTACCACCATCACTGCAAAATATTTATAAAGAAATACATAGAGATTTAGGATGCAGAATACCAAATAATGGATATTTGCTAAAATGGGCTAGACAGGGAGTACTTATGTTAAACAGTGTACTTACTGTTGAAAAGGACAAGCCTGCATCTCATCAAGGAAAAGGTTGGGAAATATTTACAGATAAGATAATCGAAGAGATAAATAAAAAGGAGGAGCCTGTTGTATTTTTACTTTGGGGAAATTTTGCAAAACAAAAGCAGTCCCTTATAACTAATCCTAAACATTTAGTACTTACATCATCTCATCCAAGTCCTTTTGCTGTAAGATATGGTTTTGATGGTTGTTCACATTTTTCAAAGACTAATAAATTTTTAATAGAAAATAATATGGCACCTATAGACTGGCAAATAGATGATATATGGTAATTAAATTGACATTAATAATCCAAGTAAAAATTATTACTTGGATTATTGTGATATAGTACATCAAATTATATAAAACATAAGATTTACATAAATATTAAACTATGGTATAATACTTCTGCAATTTAAATGTTACTTATTAACTATATGAGTAGATATGGAGGAAAAAATGGGAACAGCTTATAGTCAGGACTTTTCAGGTAATATTTTTTTGTGTGATGAAGCATTACTTAGGCGTTATAATGGAATTTCTAAAAGCTTTAAATGATAGAATAATTCCAATAATTGAAAAAATAGTAAAAAGTATACTTATAATAAAAAACATTCCTTAGAACAGATTAGGAAAGAGAGCTATACTTGGGATTCTGATGACTTTACTAAGGAAGTAGATATATCAAAACTTAAAATTCTTACGCATGTAAAAATGCTCCATACATATAGTTTTTGTGGCTTTTTTAAGCCATTTATTGCAGGAGTATTATCACAAATTCCTAAAGAATTTATAAAGGATACTGTAGCTTTTGAAATAATTGATACATATCCGATGAGTGGAGATGAATTTGATGATGGATATCATACTTCATCTGTAAGGTTATATGTAAAACGATAGTTATATTAAAAAAATGAGTATTGAAAAATAAGTTATAATTAATGTATAAGTATATACAAGGTGAAACCTTAAAGTTTTGCCTTGTATTTTTATATATCACTTTTATATTTTTCGTATAAAAATATATTTTGATTAAGTCTATTAAAATGTGACTATAAATGTTTAATTACAATATTAAATGTGCAGATTTATCTTATAAATTTTAAATTAAGAATTGAAGTTTATAAGATACAATTTGACATAAATATAAAATTATAGTATAATACTTTTGCAATTTAAATGTATACTTATTAACTATATGAGTAGATATGGAGGAAAAACATGGGAAAATATTATAGTCAAAACTTTTCAGGCGATATTTTATGTGATGAAGCATTACTTAGACGGTATAGTAAAATTAAGCCAATTGTAACTATTGATAAAAAAGATTATTTGGTAGATGATTTAAGTCTTAAAGAATTAAAAAATAATAAAGACATTTTATTTAGTGAGACAAAGTTTGAAAAAGCAAAGTATACTGCTTTTGATTCTTCAAAATATTCATGGATGTTAGGAGATAGTGTTATAGCACTTGTAAAGAGTTTTTGTCCACGTGAGGTAAGTGTTGCATCAATTATTTCTCAGATTCCTGATGAGCTACTTGATAAAGTAGTAGCTTTTAAAGTAAGTTATAGAGTAAAAGTCTTGGGTGCACCAGAGTATATGTTTAAAGTAAGAGAAAATGGATGCAGTATTGTATCTATTGAGTTATACAGAAAACGGATAAAACTTGAACTTTTGGATGATGAGAGCCTAAAATCTTTAAATGATAGAATAATTCCAATAATTGAAGATAATGGTAAGAAGTATACTTGTCACAAAAAGTATTCATTAGAGCAGATTCGAAAAGAAAGCTATATTTGGGATACTGATAACTTTACTAAAGAAGTAGATAGATCAAAACTTAAAATTCTTACTCATGTAAAAATGCTTCATGGATATGGATATTATGGATATTTTAAGCCATCTATTGCAGAAATATTATCACAAATTCCTAAAGAATATATAAATGATACTGTAGCTTTTGAAATAATTGATACATATTCAATGAGTGGAGATGAATTTGATGATGGATATCATACTTCATCAGTAAGGTTATATGGAAGAAAATAACTATATTATAAAGTAATAATGATTTTCTTATGATAAAAAATAAGTTATAATTAACGTGTAAGTAAATACAAGGTGAAACTCTAAAGTTTTGCCTTGTATTTTTATATATCACTTTTCCTTTTTTCTTATGTAAAATATATTTTGATTTGATTTAGAAAAATGTGACTATAAAAAGTAAAAATTTGTTATTTAATATAGATATACTCTATCTTTTTTTATATATTTGTGGTATAATAACTATCATGAGAAAAAAGGAGAATTAAGATGAAGACAAGTGATTTTTATTATGATTTACCACATGAGTTAATTGCTCAAACACCACTAAAAGAAAGACAAAAGTCAAAAATGATGGTTGTAAATAGAAAAACAGGTAAGTATGAACATAAAATATTTGAAAATATAGTAGATTATATATCAAAAGATGATACGATAGTATTAAATGATACAAAAGTAATGCCTGCAAGGCTTTTTGGACATAGAGAGTCAAAAGAGGAAGCTATTGAAGTATTACTTTTAAAGCAAACAGAGGGAAATAGGTGGCAAACTTTAGTAAAACCAGGTAAAAAAGCAAAAATAGGTGAGACAATTATATTTGATGAAAAACTTTTAAGAGCTAAAGTAGTAGATATTTTAGAAGATGGACAAAGAGTAGTTGAGTTTTACTATGATGGTATATTTAATGAAATATTAGATAAATTAGGTATGATGCCACTACCACCATATATTACTGAAAAACTTGAAGATAAAGATAGATATCAAACAGTATATAGTAAAAACTTAGGATCTGCTGCAGCACCAACTGCTGGACTTCACTTTACTAAAGAAGTTTTAAAAAAGTTAGAAGATAAGGGAGTAAATATTGTATATGTAACACTACATGTTGGGATTGGTACATTTAGACCTGTAAAAGTAGATGATGTTACAAATCACAAAATGCATAGTGAATATTTTGTAATTACTAAAGAGGCCTGTGATGTTATAAACAATACTAAAAAAAGAGGAAATAGAGTATTTTGTGTTGGAACTACTTCATGTAGAGTATTAGAGTCTGCAACAGATGAGAATGGAATAGTTCATGAAATGGCAAAAGAGACTGATATATTTATATATCCAGGTTACAAATTTAAAATGGTAGATGCACTTCTTACAAATTTTCATTTGCCAGAATCTACTTTAATAATGCTTGTATCTGCATTTGCTACAAAAGATCTTGTATTTAAATGTTATAATGATGCAGTAAAAGAAAAATATAGATTTTTTAGTTTTGGTGATTGCATGTTAATTATATAATTTTGGAGGTTTTTATATGTTAGAAGTAAAAAATTTAGTTAAAAGATATAAAGATAAAACAGCTGTAAATAATGTATCTTTTAGTATAAAAGAGGGGACTATTTTAGGGTTACTTGGAAGAAATGGAGCTGGAAAATCTACAATTTTTAGATGTATATTAAATATTATAGATAAGACAAGCGGAACTATATTATATAATGGAAATAAAATAGATGAAAAAGTTATGGATAAAATTGGTTACCTACCAGAAGAAGGTAGTTTAATTCCTTCATATACAGTACTTGAGCAATGTAAATATTATGGAGCACTAAAATCAATGAGTGAGAAAAATATAAAAGAAGAACTTGTAAAATGGTTAAATGTTTTTGAAATACCTGAATATATTGATATGAAAATAAAAGATTTATCTAAAGGAAATAGACAAAAAATACAGTTTATAATATCATTACTACATAATCCAGATTTAATAATACTTGACGAACCTTTCTCAGGTCTTGATCCTGTAAGTGTAGAATTTTTCAAAAATGTTATATTAGATCTAAAAAAACAAGGTAAAATTATTGTATTTTCATCTCATATAATGGGACATGTTGAATCACTTTGTGAGGATATATTAATTTTAAATAATGGAAATGTAGTACTTTATGGAAATCTTAATAAAATCAAAAAAGAATATTCTAATCAAAGTATTAATATAAAAGGTGAAATATCTAGAAGTGATATGGAAAATATAAAAAAATTAGAAAATGTATATGATGTGATAAAAAAAGACGAAGAAAAATATGTTATAAAAGTAAAAGATCAAAATAAAATAAATGAAATATATGAAAACTTTAAAACAAGTAATATTCTTGAAGTATCAGTAATAGACATAAGCCTAAATGATATATTTCTAGATAAGGTAGGTAGAAAATATGATGAACAGTAAGGTTAAAAATGTTATAAAACATAATGTTGAGACAAGTATTAGAAATAAGTGGTTTTATATATTAAATGTTTTGTTACTTTTGGTAACAGTAGTATCGTTTAATATAGGGAACGTAGATATGCTACTTAAAAATAAAAATATAAGTTTTGGAAGTAGTGAAAAATTAATAATTGGTGTAGATGATAGTATTGGTGGATTAAAGGAAGAAATAGAAAAAAATATAACCTTATCTAACTTAGATGAAAAACTTGAAGTAAAAACTGATACAAATGCTGAAGAATACACAAAAGATACTATTGAAGACAACTTTATAAATGTTGTTATAAATAGTGATGATAAAAATTTTGTAAATGCAAAAATAATTTCTAAAGATGCTATAAATTCTAAATATTTAGATGTAATAGAGACATCAATTGAAAACATTAGACAAAATTTAATAGCAAAAGAGTTAAATATAAAAGAAGAAGATATGTCACTTATAAGAGATGATGTTAAAGTAGAAAGGGTAATGTTAAGCATTGATGAGGCATCAGATAATACACCACTTCAAATAGCAAGAATGGCAATTAATTATGTTGTATTCTTTATACTTATAATGGTACTTTCTGCAACTGCAAGCTCCATTGCACAAGAAAAAACTTCAAAAAGTATCGAGTATGTACTAACTAGTATTAGTTCAAAAGACTATTTACTATCAAAAGTACTTAGTACAATAATTGTCTATGTTATACAATTTATATTTACTATACTTTATATGTTAATTGGTATGTATCTAAATTCTATAATAAATATGCAAGCATTATCAACTCAAGGTGTAGCCTCTGACACTAGTATAATTAGTTATTTAAGTTTTGTTGATGCTAAATTTTTACTATATATTGGAATTACATTTGTATATTCACTGCTTACTATATTTATATTAAATGTAATACAGGCAGTATTATCAAGTAAAACTACTAATATAACTGAGGCTGGAAATACTACAATAATACTTTTAATGGTAAATCTTATTTTATATTTAATGTCAAACTTTATAATAGATCCATTTAAAGTACCATCAATATTTGTATATGTAATTTCATGTATACCAATAGTGTCAATGTATTTTATACCATCTATGATTGCTGTAAGTCAAGCAAATATAATACAAGTAATAATATCTACAATACTTCTTGTAGTAGCAATACCACTTGTTTTAAAAATAGGTGCAAAATTCTTCAAACAAGGTGTTCTAAATACAAGTAGTGTAGGTAAAAATAGCAGAAAAAATACAAAGAAAAACTTAAGTGATGAAGAGATAAGAGATAAAAAGTTACTAAAAAGAGAGTATTCAAAAACAGGTTATGTGCTTGGACTATCTGTGATACTGTACATAGTAATATCAATTGTACTATCACTTATGTCTGGATTTATTAGTGCACCATTAACTAATTTATTTAATGGTAGAATATCACAAGAAAATATTACATGTATACTAACTTGTATAACATCTTGTATAGCATTATTTGTACCATATTTACTTCTTAGATCTTATACAAATAAAGATGAGATAAAAAAAGATAAGGCAAGTAAATCTAAATCATTTATATATGTACTTATGGGAATACCATGTTTAACTATTATACAAATTTTAACTTCCCTTATATTAAATGGTATAAATGTAGATTACAACGTAGTTGATAAACTAAATATATATAATGGAGATTCTATTTTTAGTATAATACTTTTCTTTATACAAATTGCAATTCTTCCAGCAATTTTTGAAGAACTTTATATGAGACGTGGAGTAGTAGACTATACTAAAAAATATGGTAGTACTTTTGCAATTATAACATCTTCTATTATGTTTGCAAGTATTCACTTAAATCTATCACAATCAATATTTGCATTTATGATAGGATGTGTCTTTGCATATATTGCTACTAAAACAAATAGGATATTTCCAACAATGCTACTACATTTTATAAACAATGGAATGTCTGCATTAATGCTAATATTTAAGGATAATTTAATTATTGCAGGACTTATTGGATTTTTATATATACTTTTAAATGTTGTAGGAATTATTATGATTATAATTACTTGTGTATTTAAGTATAAGGAGAAAAAAGAAAAGAAAAAAGTTCTAATAAATAAGGAAGATATAAGAGAAAATAATAAAGATTTAAAAGAAGTAAAAAATAAAAAAGGTAATATACTACAAATATATAAAGCTATGATTACAGATTATACTTTTATAATAACTGTTATAGCAATTATAATACTTAGTGTTTATACTGAGAAAATGTTAAATATATTATAATAGAAGGAGAACTTATGGAAAAGAAAGCATTAAATTTTGAAATAAAAAAGATAGATAAAAGGACAGGTGCAAGACTTGGTGTTATGCACCTTCCACATGGTGATGTTGAAACACCAGTATTTATGCCAGTTGGAACTCAAGCTACTGTAAAGTCTATGACACCAGACGAATTAAAAGATGAAGTAGGATCACATATAATTCTTGGAAATACATATCATTTGTATTTAAGACCTGGACATGAGTTAATTAAAGAGGCAGGTGGGCTTCACAAATTTATGAACTGGGATAGGAATATTCTAACAGATAGTGGCGGATTTCAAGTATTTAGTTTAGGTGCTCTAAGAAAAATTAGTGAGGAGGGCGTTGAGTTTAGGTCTCATTTAAATGGAGAAAAGCATTTCATTTCTCCTGAAAAATCTATGGAAATACAAAACGCTTTAGGATCTGATATTATGATGGCTTTTGATGAGTGTGCACCATATGGAGCATCATACAATTATGTTAAAAATTCTATGGAGAGAACTACAAGATGGGCTAAACGTTGTAAAGATTATCATAAAGCTACTGATATGCAAGCATTATTTGGTATAGTACAAGGTGGATTTTATAAAGATTTAAGAGAGAAGAGTGCTAAAGATTTAATAGAGTTAGATTTCCCTGGATATGCAATAGGTGGAATAAGTGTTGGTGAGCCTAAAGAAGATTTCTTAGAGATATTAAGATATACTGCACCACTTCTACCAGAGGACAAGCCAAGATATTTAATGGGAGTTGGAAGTCCTGATTATTTAATAGAGGCAGCCCTTGCAGGTATTGATATGTGTGATTGTGTAATGCCAACTAGAATGGCAAGAAATGGTACAGCACTAACACATTATGGACAACTAAATTTACTAAATGCTAAACATATACATGATTTTACAACACTAGATCCTGATTGTGATTGCTATACTTGTAAAAATTATACAAAATCATATATTCGTCATTTGTTTAAGGCAAAGGAAATTCTTGGTGCTAGACTTTTATCAATACATAACTTAAGATTTTTAGTTCATCTTATGGAAGATGTAAGAGAGGCTATAAAAGAGGAGAGATTAATTGAGTTTAGAGATGAATTTTATAAAAAATATGGTTATAAAGATTAATATAGTATAAATTATTTAATTTAGATTAAAATATATTTTATGGAGAAAGTATTATGAATAATATAAAAAAAGAAGAAAAAGAGTTAATTAAAAAAGGAAAGAAAAAAGGTGAGAAAAAACTATTTGTAACTGTATTAAAAATTACAGCAGTAGTTATACTTTTTATACTTCAAATTATGTTTATGTTATTACTTTATACAACTGCTAGAAGTATTTATACTTATGCAAGAATTGTATATGATATTATAAAGATTTGTGCAATACTTTATTTGCTATATAGACATGATAGTATGTCATATAAAATATCATGGATACTATTTATTACATTTATGCCTGTTGTAGGCCTTATAGCATTTTTCTTATGGGGTAATAGTAAACTTAGAAAGAAAAAGGAACTTGAACTAAGAAGAGTTAGAGTAGAGACAGAAGACGTATTAAAGACTTCAGATAAGATACTAAATGAAATAGAGAAACAAGATAAATATAAGGCAAATCAAGTAAGGTATATGAGTAATATTTCTGGTTATCCTATACACAAAAATATGGGAGTAGAATATTTTAGTATTGGAGAGGCTTTCTTTGATAGCTTGAAAAAAGATTTACTAAAGGCTAAGAAATATATTTTAATGGAATTTTATATTATTGCTGAGGGAAAACTTGCAGATGAGGTATTTGCAATATTAAAAAATAAAGTAAAAGAGGGAGTAAAAGTAAAGATCATTGTAGACTCACTAGGTGGAATGTTTAAATTTCCTAAAGAGGCAAGAGAGGATTTAGAAGAAGCTGGAATTGAGATTTATGTATTTAATAAAATATCACCAGTTCTAAGTGGATATATAAATTATAGGGATCATAGAAAAATAATATCAATTGATGGAGTCTGTGCATATACAGGAGGAGTTAATCTTGCTGATGAATATGCTAATATAATAGAGAGATTTGGACATTGGAAAGATGTTGGGATTAAGGTAATGGGAAATGGTGCTTGGAACTTTACTATGATGTTTTTAAGAACGTTAGAGGGGATGAGTGATAAAAAAATAGATTATGATTGGTACAAAAAAGTACATGATAAATCTATTAAAACATGGAATATCACAAAATCTCAAAGTGGATATGTTCTACCTTTTGCAGATGGACCAGATAATAGAAAAAATCCTACTGAGAGTATATATATTCAAACTGTAAATTATGCAAGAGATTATATATATATTACAACACCATATTTTGTAATTAGTGAAGCAATGCTAACTGCTCTTTTAAATAGTGCAAGAAGTGGGGTTGATGTAAGAGTTATACTACCACATATTCCAGATAAAAAAATGGTACAAAAAGTTACAAGGTCATATTATGAAGTATTACTTGAGGCTGGAGTTAAAGTATATGAGTATAAACCTGGATTTATACATTCAAAGACTTTTGTAGCAGATGATGACACAGCAATTGTTGGTACTGCAAACTTAGACTTTAGAAGTATGCATCTAAACTTTGAATGTGTAAACTGGATGTATAAGACAGGAGAAGAGCTAAAAGTAAAACAAGATTTTGAAGAAATGCTAAATTGTTGTATTGAAATTGATCTTGATGAATGGAAGAAAAGATCAATTATAAAGAAGATATGGGAGGCAATACTTACAGCTTTTGCTCCTATGTTATAGTAAAAATTATGTAAAATAAAAATGACTTATTGTATTTTAACATAAAGTATGATATAATTTTCTCAATAATTTTTCTTATGCAAATTAAATAATTAGCAAAAAAATATAACAAATTATGGAGGAGAAAAATGAGAATAAGTAATGAGGCAAAGATTGGAACACATTTTAAACGGGAAAATATTTTTCTTGCAACTATTTTAGACAATGAAACTCAGGCAGAAGATGTATTTAAGGGAAGAGTAAATGGACTTGTAAAAAAAATACTAGGTTGTCTGATTAAAGCTGGTGCTGTTAAATCAGAACAATTTGATGTTTTTTACAAAGATGAAAACGGCTATACAAGATATGTTGAAGAAGGACCTGAAACATTTGTAGGAGATAATTCAGATGGAAAAGGGATAATATGTAATGTTGTACCAATTTTTGATTATTATACTGAAGATATGGTAAAAGAAGTTATGATAAACGATAGCTTCTTTGCAATTGTTGTAAAAGATGATAAACCACTTCATAAGTATAATGAAGATTATAATAAAAGATAAGTAAAATAAAGTAAATGAAAGAAAAAGAGAACACACCTAACTAAAAACTGTTGGGTGTGTTTAAATATGTATTTAATTGTTATTTATTCTATAATACTTGCTCCATCGTCAGTTATAAGTATTGCTTGATTATTAGTTAAATAAATATTATCATCTGTTGTAATTTTACCACATTTTGTCCCTGTATCACAGTGTACATTAATAATATTATCTATGAAATTTAGACTATTTTTATACTTTCCACAAGTAGCAACACTACCTGCACTAACTCCAATATATATACCACCATTTAAAATATATTCATCTACTACTTTTTTAAAGCCTATTTCATCTATTCTATCTACTAAATAAGCAGTACTACCACCACATACATATATTGCATCATATTTAGATATACCAATTAATTTATGCATATCATATACTGTTATATTTTCCATAGGTATTTTGCAGTTTAATAAATCTTCTAAACATTTTGGTAAAACCATAATTGCATCTGGCTCTACAGCTGCAGTAGTAATAAACAATACTTTTATATCTTTAGCATCTTTTCCCACTAATTCCATAAATTTATTTTCAATTACTTTATTTTCAAAGCCTGCGCTTGTAAGTAATATTTTCTTCATTAAAATCACTCCTATTCTGAGATATCAGATATATCTAATATACCCAATTTTTTACACTCTATTTCAACTTTTTTCTTTTCTGTAATATTTCCAATTTCATATTTTAATATTTTATCTTTAAATACAATGTATTTAGTGTTATTATGTTTGAAATCAACATACCAGTTACCACCAAAATTTTCATCAGATATCATAACTTTTGAAAGTTTATTTGGAAGATCTATATCAGATGAGGTAAAGTATATTGCTGTCCAATATTTTGGATACCCTTCGGTTTTCCAAAGCTCAATTTTATTTACATTTAATAAATCTAATATATTCTCATCACTTATACTTTCTTTAATTAATAATCCCTCATAGTAATTATTAAGGCTACTATTTACTATTTGATGACAAGTATTGTTATAATTTTTACAGTCAATATCTAGGTCATCTTTTATTAGTACATCAACTGAAACATTAAATAAATTACTAAGTAAAATAAGTTTTTCTGTTTCAGGTAATGTAGTGCCTAATTCCCATTTTGATATTGCTTGTCTACTAACACATAATTTTTCAGCTAATTCTTCTTGAGAATAATTTTTATCTTTTCTTAAGATTTGTATTTTTTCAGATAATTTCATAGTTCCTCCTTTAATATTATTTTAAAATAAATAAGTAATATTTTCTACCAACTAAAATAACCAAATATGCAACTACAAGTTGCATATGTCTATTATATCAAAAAAAGTAATAATGTAAAATAATAAAAGTAAAATTATTTAGTACAGTAATATTAATATATATGATGAAAAAAGATTTTTCTTATAGTTTCCTTTACAATATATTTATGATATAATTTTCTAAATTTTATTTAACTATTTTTTATTATAAAATAGGTTTTGCAACTGTAAATGACTTAGAAAAGGAGAATATCATGAGAGAAAAAATTGAAGTGTATGTAGGTATTGGAGAAGAGATAGGTAATGGACTTAGGTTAAAACTTGTTAGTATTCCAAAAGACATTGATGAGGTAGAACTTAAGGGAAGACTTAGAGATATGGGGTATATTTCTAGTCAGATGAGACCATATCAAACTACCAAGGTATTTTTGTTAGATGACAGGGAAAATACAAAAATTGAAATTTGTACAAATGAGGCTCGCTCTTTGGAAGAAATAGGTGTAGTTGAAAAATCTATTATTTTAATTACCCCTGGTACTCCTGAAGAAAAAGTAATTGAAAGACAATATCATAGCTGGGGAAGTATGAAATGTTTATATGGATGCCCGATGTCTTCTAAAGTGGAAAAAGAAATTAGTGAGGCAGAACGTTACAATTTAGAAGATAGTAAAGTAGAAGAAATTATGATAGGAGAATAATAAACATGGAATGTGTTAATCCGTATACTATTAATTCTACTGGACATAAACTCCATAATTTGTTTTTTGAAGTAACACAACACTGTAATGCTTTTTGTGATCATTGTGGTAGTAGATGTGATTCATCTAAAAAATCTGAGATATCATCTAAGACTTTTATAAAGGTCTTAGATGATGTTTATAATAATATGGGAACAAGTGGTATTATGCTGAATATAACTGGCGGAGAGCCACTTATGAGAAAAGATCTGTTTGATATAACTGCTTATGCAGATGATTTAGGCTTTAAGTGGGGACTTGTTACAAATGGTATGTTAATTAATGATAAAGTAATCGAAAAAATGAAAAACACTCATATGTCTACAATAACAATAAGTTTGGATGGTATGAAAAATACACATGAGACTTTTAGACATGTACCAGGATGTTTTGATAAAATAATACTTGGCATTCAAAAGCTAAAACAAGCAAACTTTGTTGAACATATTCAAGTCACATTTATTGCAACTAAAAATAACATATCAGAGTTACCAGAATTATATAGGCTACTTTGTATGTTGGGTATTGACTCTCTTAGGATAAGTTCTATTGATCCTATAGGAAGGGCAAATGATAATGAAAATTTAATGCTTGATAGAGAAAATTTTGAGTTTTTGTTTGAATTTATAAGAAGACATGACTACTCTCCACTTCCTATTATGTGGAGTTGTTCCCATTATTTTGGTAATACAGATGTAAAATGTGATAAAATTTATAGAAAATTTGCATGTTTTACTGGAATTCATACAGCTTCTGTGTTATACAATGGCGATATTTTTGGGTGCCCAAATATTCCAAGAAGAAAAGAATTAATTCAAGGAAATGTTCTTTATGATAGTTTTAGCTATGTATGGGAAAATTGTTTTGACGTTTATCGTAATAGTGAGAGAACAAGAGGAAATAAATGTAGGGAATGTGAGAAATGGCAGTATTGTAGAGGGGACAGTTTTCATACATTTGATTTTGATAAAAATGAGCCAAAGTTTTGTTATAAAGAAATGTTTAAAGATGAATATAAAAAATCAGTGGAAAAAATGTGTGATGAAGTATTAAATAAACAAAACGAGTTGTATGGAAAGCTTAAAGCCCATGTTGTCAAGCCAACTGCTTTAAATGATAGTAAGGTTATTTTTTCCGTTTCTGCAACAAAGGAGTTATATAACCTTTTTCATTATGGTAAATATCATCCATTAAATCTTTATGAACAACAAGTAGCACTTATTGGAAATAGGTTAAGTGACGGATATTTTGTAAAGTATGTTGTTCCATCTATTTTAATAAATAGGGCTGGCAATATGGCTATAACTAATGATTTTTGTCTAAATCAAGTATTAGATGAGGTGGACATTATAAATGAGAATATAAAAAGATCAGGTCTAGTGTATCAAGATGATTTAGGTAAGGTATCACTTCTTGGATTTGCTCATAGTCATCCATTAGATACTGATTTTAGATTTAGTATGGAAGATACCAAAAATCATAATTCATATGTGGAAAGGTTTGGAGATTTTATATCTATTATTCTAAATCCACAAAAAGAAAATATTGTATGTTTTGCAGGAAGTGAATGCAAACAAGTAACTTTAATGTTACTATATAAGTAAAATAAAAGAAGAGTTCAAGGAAATTTACTTGAGCTCTTCTTTTGCCTTAATATTCCATTTTATAATTCCATAGATGTTTATGAGTAAATATGCAATTGATGTAAGTAACATCATAAATGAATTATTTCCATTATTTATAAATATTATTATCCATATTATTAAATCTATTATATTATTAATTAACCATATCCACCAAGATTCTCTAAATCTTAAAATCATTAGTATTACTCCACATAAATTAATACAATTTGAAGTTGCATCTAAAAGTGATAATTGTTGTTTTGGTATCAAGCTTAGTAAATATCCAAGTATTAGACTACTTAAGATACAAAGTATAGTTATTAGTATAGAATTTTTTAGTGTAAATCCTCTAACTTTAACATTTTTATTATCATCTAATTTTTTATTCCATGAAATAAATCCTCTAATTTGTAATGGTGCAAATATAAAAGTATAAAAACATACCATACCATATAGATTATTTTTTAGTGAAACATATGCCATTAGAATATAATTTATAAATCCTAAAATATAATTTATTCTTTTACCAAGGCTTGCATAGTATGCACAAAGAATACCTGTTGAAAGAATTAGGCTACCAATTATAATATCATTTGATATTATTCCTATTATAATTGAAAAAATAATTGTTATTGTAATTATTATATATTCATTTTTCTTTTTCATTAGTTTCTCCTCTATAGATATTATACCATGTATATTGTAATTTTCAAATTAATTCTTGCTTTATTTATGCATATATTGTAAAATAATGTCGGTGATAAAATGAAAGAGATATGTATTAAGGTAAAATGTTTTAATTTAAAATATACGCTTGAGTGCGGTCAGTGCTTTAGATGGGAATGTATAGATGAAAATAGATATGAATATATAGGTGTTATAAAAGATAGAGTAATAAAAATTAGACAAGATGAAGAAAATCTATATATTACTAGTAATAAAGAAGAAAATTTAAGAGAAGTAGTTATGGATTATTTTGATTTATATGAAGATTATGAAGAAATTGAAAAAAGAATTGCTTTAGTTGATGAGAATGTTTCAAATGCATTAAAAAATACAAGTGGTATAAGACATTTAAATCAAGATTTTTTTGAGACTTTAATATCATATATTATATCAGCAAACAATAATATACCAAGAATATCAAAGTCAGTAAAAGAAATATCAAAAAGATATGGTAGTAAAGTTATATTTGAAAATGAAGAGTATTATTTATTTCCAACTGTAGAGCAGTTAAAAAATGTTAGTATAAAAGAATATAGAGAATGTGGTGTTGGTTTTAGAGATTCATATATCTATTCGACAGTACATGACTTTTTAGATGGAAAAATAACATATGATGATGCTAAGAATATGGATACTAATGATTTAAAGAAAAAACTTCTTACATTAAAAGGTGTAGGTCCAAAAGTTGCAGATTGTATATTACTTTTCTCATGCAATAGAAGAGAAGTTTTTCCAATAGATGTATGGGTAGAGAGAGTTATGAGTCTACTTTATTTTAAAGAAATGGATGGAAAAGTTAAGAAAAAAGATATATTAGAATATGCAAAAACTAATTTTTCAGATGATGCAGGAATCATTCAACAACACTTATTTTATAATATGAGAGAAAAAATGATGTAGGGATTTATTTATAAATAATGTAATAAAAAAGATATAAAAATCGTGTTATATGGACAAATTTCATAAAATATCTAGATTTTCTTGACTTAAAGTTATTTTTGTGGTAAAATAATTTAGCATACATGATTGATAGAGCGTGGAGGTGTTTTTTTATGAGAGAAAATATAACAATGGCATGTACAGAATGTAAACAAAGAAATTATGAAACTGAGAAAAATAAAAGAAATAATCCTGATAGAATAGAAAAGAGAAAATTTTGTAAATTCTGTGGAAAACATACAGTTCACAAAGAAACAAAATAGTTATTAAGGAGTGAATGTTATGGCAAAAGGTCTTTTAAAAGGTGTAAAAGCCGAGTTAAAAAAAGTGGTATGGCCAACAAGAAAACAATTAATAAATAATACAGTTTTAGTAGTAGTATTAATACTAGCTTTTGCTGTAATAGTATTTGGCTTCGATATGATAATACAACTATTAGACGGAAAATTATGGGATCTTATTCAAACAAAAATAGGATAAATATCAATCACTAATGAAAAAAGAAGGAGCTGATAATTGTGGATAATGAAGAAGAAAACAAAACAGAATTATCACATTGGTATGTTGTATATACTTATTCTGGATATGAAAATAAAGTAAAAGCAACTTTAGAAAAAATCGTAGAAAATAGAGGCATTCAAGATAAAATACAAGAAATAATAATACCTATGGAAGAAGAAATAGAAATAAAAGATGGTAAACAAAAAACATCAATAAAGAAAGTTTTTCCAGGATATGTGCTTGTAAAAATGATTATGAGCGATGAAACTTGGTATATAGTAAAAAGTATTAAAGGTGTATTCCAGTTTGTTGGAATTGGTGATAAACCATTACCACTTACTGAAAAAGAAATGCAAACTCTTGGAATAGAGGATATAATTAATCTTGATTTTGAAGTTGGAGATAGTGTTAGAATTACAACAGAACCATTCTACAATTATCCAGCTGTTATCGAAGAAATATTTAAAGATAAGAAAAGAGTTAAGGTTAAAGTATCAATGTTTGGTAGAGAAACAACAGTTGATTTAGAGTTTAACCAAATCCAAAAAATTTAATTAATAAGTTTTAAATATATTACACAATATATTTATATATAATCCTAAATGCTTAAGGGGGTGAAAATGATGGCTGAAAAGAAAATAACACATGTAGTTAAATTACAAATCCAAGCTGGAAAAGCTAACCCAGCACCACCAGTAGGACCTGCACTTGGACCAACTGGAATAAACATAATGCAATTTTGTAAAGATTTTAACGAAAAAACTGCTAAAGATAACGGAATGGTATTTCCAGTTATACTTACAGTTTATGCAGATAAAACTTTCCAATATGTATTAAAAACTCCACCTGCAGCAGTATTACTTAAAAAAGCAGCTAAAATAGAAAAAGCTTCTGGAAAACCACATAAAGATAAAGTTGGTAAAGTAACACGTGCACAAGTAGAGGAAATAGCAAATATTAAAATGAAGGACCTTAACGCATCATCATTAGAATCAGCAGTATCTATAATCAAAGGTACAGCTAGATCAATGGGGATTGAAGTTATAGACTAATTATGGGAGAACATTTAAGTATGTTCGCTAAAACCAAAGGAGGGAAAAAGAATGAGCAAAAGAATGAGTGAAGCAGCAAAATTAGTTGAAGCTGGAAAACTTTATGATTTAGCAGAAGCTATGGATATAGCTTTAAAAATGCCAAAAGCTAAATTTGATGAAACTGTAGAAATGCATATCAAATTAGGTGTTGACTCAAAACAAGCTGATCAACAAGTTAGAGGAGTTATGGTACTTCCTAATGGTACTGGTAAATCTAAAAAAGTATTAGTTTTAGCTAAAGGTGAAAAAGCTGAAGCAGCTAAAGCAG
The DNA here is from genome assembly GCA_948562205.1 of uncultured Clostridia bacterium. Lineage (GTDB taxonomy): Bacteria > Bacillota > Clostridia > TANB77 > CAG-465 > CAG-465. The sequence goes on from CAOYAN010000013.1 coordinate 26,840, forward strand.
CTGGTGCAGATTTTGTTGGTGATGATGACATGATTCAAAAAATTCAAAGCGAAAATTGGTTTGGATTTGATGTTGTAGTTGCAACACCAGATATGATGGCATCTCTTGGAAGAATAGCTAAGCTACTTGGACCTAAAGGTCTTATGCCAAACCCAAAATCTGGAACAGTTACTATGGATGTAGCAAAAGCTGTTACTGAAATTAAAGCTGGTAAGATTGAATACAGATTAGACAAAAATAATATTGTACATTGTCCAATCGGTAAAGTATCTTTTGGTGCAGAAAAGCTAATTGAAAACTATACAGCATTACTTGATGCTATAGTTAGAGCAAAACCTGCAGCTGCAAAAGGAACTTATCTAAAATCTATCGCCATTTCAACAACAATGGGCGCTGGAATTAAAATAAACCCAAGACAGTAGGTGGAGTAAATCCATAATTCCTACCGAGGTTATTTATATAACAAGAACGGTTTTTAGTTTTTGTTAGATACTATAATCTTGGTAGTGTCTGGCAAAAACTTTTTTTGAATTTAAGGAGGTGTCATGAAAAGTGCCAAGTGAAAAAATATTAAATATAAAGAAAGAAAAAGTAGCAGAACTTTCTGAAAAATTTAAAAAAGCAAAAATGATTGTTTTAACAGAATACAGAGGTATTAATGTTGAAGACGATACAAAACTTCGTAAAACAATAAGAGAAGAAGGAAACGATTATTTAGTTGTTAAAAATTCTACTATTTCTTATGCTGCAAAAGAAGCTGGAATTGAAGGTTTAGATAAACTTGAAGGACCAACTGCAGTAGTAATAGGTTACGAAGATTATGTAGCACCTGCAAAAGCAGTAAATGATTATGCTAAAGATCATGACTTCTATAACATAAAATTAGGTGTTATGGATGGAAAAGTAATAGATGAAGCTGAAGTTAAAAAACTTGCAACTCTACCATCAAAAGAACAACTATATGCTATGCTTGCATCTGCATTACTTGGAAATATCAGAAATCTTGCAGTTGTACTTAACCAAGTTAAGGAAAAACAAGAGGAAAATGCATAATTAAAAATTATATTGTAAAAAATTATTTTAAGTATATTTAAGGAGGAAATTAAAATGGAAAAAATAGAAAAAATAATTGAAGAAGTAAAAACTTTATCTGTAATTGAATTAGCTGACTTAGTTAAAGCTATAGAAGAAGAATTTGGAGTAAGTGCAGCAGCTGCTGTTGTTGCTGCTGGTCCTGTAGCTGGTGCAGCTGCAGCTGACGAAAAAAGTGAATTCAACGTTGTATTAAAAGACGCTGGAGCAACTAAAATAGCAGTTATAAAAGCTGTTAGAGAAGCTACTGGTTTAGGTCTAAAAGACGCTAAAGATTTAGTAGATGCAGCTCCTAAGACTGTAAAAGAAGCTATGCCAAAAGAAGATGCTGAAAAACTTGTAGAAGCTTTACAAGCAGCTGGTGCAGTAGCAGTTATGGAATAATAATTATATAAAATTTGGATTATTAATAGTACAGTATATACTGTGCTATTTTTATATCTAAAAATATGTAGCACTTTACATAAATGCGAAATTGTGATATAATCTTTAGGAAAATATTGTAACTTAATTTAATTAAATATAGGAGAAAAATATGAGTAACAATTTTAATGTTATAATTAATAATGCAATAAGGCGGTGTGAGGGATTATTTGTAAGTGAGTTATATGATAAATTCCAAACAATATATCCATTTACAACTGAGAATATATCAGGTTATATAATTTTATTTGATCTAAAGAATAAAACACTTTTATTAGTAGGTTCATCAGGTGATCAGGTTATAAATGCTATACTTAGTGGATGCTATGATATTACTGTATTTGATATAAATTCTTATTCTAAATTTTATTATTATCTTAAAGTATCTGCAATACTTACATTAGAATTTGAAGAATTTTTTGCTTTTTTTAGATACAAAGATTTTCCAAAGGTTTTCAAAGATAATAATGATGTACTTAATAAAAAAACATACAACAAATTAAAAAGTACATTAAGACTTTTAGATTATGAATCATATTTGTTCTGGGATGAATTATTTGAAAGTTTTACTCCATTAGATATTAGAAAGAGAATGTTTTCAAATGATGAAGATAGAACAAATGTAATAATGTCTTTTAATAATTATCTATCAAGTAAAGAGGCATATTATAATGCAAGAGGTCTATTAAAGAAAGTAAGGCCGAAGTTTATAAATGGTGATTTATTTGAAGATAAAATAGATGGAGAGTATGATAATATTTGGTTATCAAATATTGGAACTTATTATGAAGATATGAAAAGATTTAAACATTTAGTAGATAAGGTAAAAAGACATTTAAAGAGAAATGGAAAACTTTTGATATCGTATTTGTATTCAACAAAAAGAGATACTAAATATAGAAGTGATTATTCACCTATATATAATTTAGATGAGACATTTGATATTTTAAAGGAACATAAACCGTATTTGATCTCGTTTACTGGAGTTAGAGGATTATTATTTGAAGATGATAGTTTAATGGACTCAGTACTTATATGTGATAATATTTAATAAGAAAAACTTAGGAAAATAAAAAATTCCTAAGTTTTTCTATATTGAAATTTTCTTAATATAATTGTATAATAATATTAGTTATTAAGGAGGAGAAAATGAAAATTATACTTGCATCAAAATCACCAAGAAGAAAAGAATTACTGGAATTTATAACAGAGAACTTTGAAATTTTAGTAAGTGATGTAGATGAAACATTTGTAGATGGATTAAAAGTTATAGAGCAATCTAAAAGACTTGCATATATAAAGGCAAAAGCTGTATTTGATAAGTTAGAAGATAATACTATAGTTATTGGTTCTGATACTATAGTTGTAAAAGAAGACAAAGTATATGGAAAACCAAAGGATAGAGAAGAAGCTATTGAGATGATAAATGAATTAAAAAATAGCAAACACCAAGTAATAACTAGCCTTGCAGTTTTGGTAAAAAAAGATGGTAAATATGAAGAGTATATTGATTATGATACAACTGAAGTTCATATAAAAGATATGGGTGAAGAAGAAATAATAAAATGGGTAGATAGTGGTAAATGTTTTGATAAAGCAGGTGCATATGCTATTCAAGGAGAATTTAGTGTATTTATAGATAAAATAGTTGGAAATTATTTTACAGTAGTTGGTCTTCCTATACATAAATTATATGATATATTAAAAAAATATATTTAAACTTGTCTTTTTCTTTTAATTTTGTATTTTATATGGTATAATATTTAATATATGGGGATGTAAGGTTTCGACGGTTATCTTAATCATATAAATAGCGAGTAGTGGATTCTCGTTGGCCACTATAAAAACGAGAAATTAAAATTAATCGCAGATAATAATAGATTTGCATTAGCTGCTTAAAGTTCAGCTAGATCTTGAATTTTCTTGCTAGAGGAAGATTTAAAGGTCTCATAATTATCTAGCTAACAAGTCTAGTTAATGATTGTAGACTAGAGGGTATTTTACAATCATATCAAATTATATTTTTGTAAGCTTTTGATTAGTTTGGTATTATTTTAAAACTTACTGCACTCGGAGAAGTTTATGTGAAGGGATTTTCGGACGTGAGTTCAATTCTCACCATCTCCACCAAGCAGGGCACAAAATTAACCATTTTGTGTCTTTTTCTATTTTTATGTGTCACTAAACAAATGCCTATAAATAGCCACTTTTAATAGTTATTCTATTTTGTATCACTTTGTGATTTTTTGTGAATTTTTACATTTTTGTCAACAATTTAGTCAACAAAAAATGCCATTTTTTTAAGACCAAAGTTCAAGGTAAATGATATGCTCAAAAAGCTTTATAAATCAATAATTACGAAAATTGTCAACAAATTGCTGTTGACAATTTTCATATAGGCTACTTATTTTTTATATTTCCATTTCATAATCAGGATAATCGAACTGCTGTCCATTATCATTTTGTCTAAAATTATCTTCTTGTTCAGATTCAAGCATTTTTGGCTCATTACTAAATATCTCATTACTCATATAGTAGTTATTAACTTTTTCAAGTTCGGCATTTTTATATTTATGAAATACAGAAGTGTATATATTAAGAGTTACAGAAACATCACTATGCCCCATAAGTCTTTGCAAAGCAACTGCTCTCATACCTGCTTCAATACATCTTGTTGCAAAAGTATGTCTTAAACTATGTGAAGTAACATCATTTATACCAAGATTTCTACATATTCTTTGTAAAACGTGATTTACATTAGATGGGTCTGCATACCCACCAGCATTTGAAACAAATAATAAACCTTCTTTATGTGTATCAGCAAGTCGTAGTTGCTGTATTATTTCACTTCTTATATTTTTAGGAATAGGGACATCTCTTATACCTGCTTTAGTTTTAGGGTCATCACCAATAAATAATTTTCCATCACCATCTTTTGTCATAGTTTTATTTATATGAATTAAGTTATGGTGTAAATCTACATCTTCCTTTTTTAAAGCTAAGGCTTCTCCAACTCTTAAGCCCATAAACATTTCAATAAAAAGGGCTGTTCTATAAGGCTCAAAATCAGTAGAAGAATTAACTAAATATCTTGTAAGTCTTTGTTGTTCTTCTAAATCTAAAGCACGAATTACTTTATCTTGTCTTGTACTTTTAGGAACAATAGTATCGTACATAGGATTAGTAAGTAAAAATCCTTTGTTCATAGCGTATCTAAAAGACTGCGTAAATTGTTCAATAATTTTTTTAATATATGAATTACTATAATAGGTTAAAGTGTTAAAATAGTCTTGTAATTCTTCAGCAGTTATGTTGTTAATATCTTTGTGTACAACTTCGCTTTTATTTATTACATTTAAAGTAGACTGTAACCTATTATAAGCTACTTTTCCTATTTGGTTTGTATCAAGTTTTCTTTGTCTAATAAGTTTCATTAACTCAAATAGGGGAATACTATTGTTTTTAATAAAAATCTCATTGCCTTTTTGATATTGTATTATTTTCAAATATCTTTCGGCTTCTTCTTTAGTTTGAAAAGTTTTTCTAACTCGTTTTTCTTGTTTAGTTTCTGCATCAATTATATTATATGAGGCTGTCCAATTTTTTCTTTCTTTATTATAATATACACTTCCAATTCCAGAATTCTTTTTTCTAGCTATACTATTCTAAATCCTTTTTTGTGTTTTCCATAGAAGATATGAGATAAGAGATATTTTCCAACACCTACCAATATTAACTGATGGAAAATCTTCACGTTTAAAAATAGTATAAGCCATATTTTCGCCAATTTTTAAATCTTTAGCAATGTCTTGTACTGTTAGATTAATAAATGGATTTTGTACTTTCTTTATTGCTTCAATAATCATTAGTTCTTGTAGTGTATGTGATTTATTATCTTTAGTATCAATTACTTTTACATTTTCATTTATACTATTCATATTTATACCTTTTATCTTTCATTATCATTAAAATTTGTATTTTTTGCTAAACATAAGCCATCTATAAATGCTTCTGCTTCATTCCAAGTTTTAAAGCAATTTTTATTATCAACTGAATACCAGTCTTTGTTTGTGTGTTCTTTTTTGACTAAAGCAATAGCTTTGTTGTATGTATAATCACTTGAAATACTTAACATTAGTAGCTTTTTATCACTATCAGACAACATATATTCGTTTAGTCCATCTATTCGTTTTTGAAGATCATATTTATTCATTTTTTATCTCCATTTCCTAATAGAGTAGATAAGGTCATTTCTATATTGAAAAGTAGACTAATTAAAACTTTTTCAAAGTTAGAGCTATTCGATTTACTGCTATTATCTCTTTCAATATCTCGTTCATAAACTTTTGTAAATTGTTGTTTAATAGGCTTTTTAGTAGGTGGTAAAGTAGTATTAGGTATTTTCTTAATTAAATCTTGTGAATACCATATAATATCTTCTTGTGATAAGCCTTTGAATTCTCTTTGCTTTTTATCTATATCAACAAGTATTAAATCTCCATAAATACTGCTAAATGTTAAAATAATATTTGATTTTGTGTTAGGTATTGCTTTTCTGTTGTTACAGATAATATAAAGTTTTTCATAGGGAATAATCTCAAGTTTTCTTTTTACAATAGCTTTTTTTAGTTTGAATACATTATCAATAATTTTAGTTTCTGGTGCTTGACCTGTTTTTTTATATAAAACTCTAATAGGTGTAGTGTTTTTTGATTTTTCAATAATTTTATTTTCATATTTCTTTTTATGTTTCATTAACTTTGACCACCTTTCTTAATAAGTGTTATTTTGTTTAAGGTGGTTAAATTGTTTTTAAAATGCGTTATTGCTTTATTTCTTAAAGTGATAACTTCTTTTTTCTGCAATTTTAATCTTCTGCAAATGTCGTTTAATCTAGTATTTTCAATATATGATAAGTACAATACTTTTCTTTCAAGCAATGGAACAAGTTTCATTGCTAAATAGTTAGTTTCATTAGAGAAAATATTTTCAAGGTGGTTAATATCTACATCAAGATTATCAGCTTCGCTCATAAGTTTTTGTGAATAATTTTCCATAACTATTTTTCTAACTTCTTCGTTAGGTAATTGAATATCTTTTGAAAGTTTTGCCAAATCAGTTTTAACTCTTTTTTGATTTTTCATTTTTGAAATCTCCTTTTAAAAATTTGATTTCTAGAAATCATAATTGTTCGAACTGATTTTAGTGTAACACGGTATTAGACTTACAAAGGTAAAATATATCAGAGTATCTCAAAGTGGTTCAAGTGTAAAGCTGTTTTACTTAACAAAAAAATAACTGCTAATTTTATTTTTAACAGTTATTTAATCATTATATCTTAATGCAACAATATTAATAAAATTGCTTAGGGAAAGATAGTAAGTGTCAAATTCTAAATCTAAATACTTTTTAAAGTTTCTTTTGGCTTTTGAATAATCAATTCTATATAAAGCGTTCTTAATATTGGTTTTTATATTCTTTAATTCGTAATTCTTTTCACTAATAAATAATTCTAATACTTCTTTATAGGAATAATCATATAAATTATTAGAAATGATGTATTCTATCAATTCTTTTAAATAAATTGTACCTTTACTACTAGGACATAGACCTAATTCAAAAAGCATAGCATAAAGTGAATATGAAACTTTTACTTTATCTTTAGTACAAGTATCATATACTATCCTTTCTATTAGTTTAATAACTTTATAGATATATTATATCTTAATTATGTAAACTGTTCAAAAGATAATAAAGTTGCATATAATGCAACAATAATTGCACGAAGTGCAACTTTTATATTGAAAATAAGCATTTTTCAAGTGATTTTATATCAAAAACGAACTATAAATGACAAAAAATAACAAAAAGCATAAAATGTTGCACAATATGCAACACTTAAAATATATATGAACATAGAAAAAGGAGATTACTGAAATCTCCCCATCTAGTCTTAACAACCTCCACCGCCACCGTGGAAATGCGACTTGTTGCTTTGATTTTCTCATTTCTCGTTTTCCTTTCTATGTAATCTCTATTTTAATTGCACATAAGTTAGAAAGTCCAAACGAAATGAGTGGAAGTTCTATATACAATTTGAGCCACTGCTAGTGGCTCAAATAATAACTTTTGTTACAATTCAAGCCAATAGCCTGGGTAAATCATATATGTAAGACTTTACCAAAATAGGTATTTATAAGTATATTATAGCACAAAAATAAGCAAAACTCAATTATATCAACACTTATGTCAATTATTTATTGATTTAATTGTAAGAAAATAGTATAATAAATTTGTTTATAGGGGGTGCATATTATGTCTGAATTTAATAGCAAAGATTTTGGAGAAAGAATAAAAAATTATAGAATTAAAAGGGGCTTAAGTCAAGAAAATATTGCAACAAGTCTTGGAAAAAGCAAAGCCATTGTTAGTAGGTATGAAAAAGGAGAAGTTATACCAGATGCTAAAGATGTTAGTATAATTTGTGAAGAACTTGGAATATACGAAGCTGATTTATACGAAAATGATACTATTAGAACAATGCAACACAACAAGTCTAAAAATCCTTTTGGTACTGATAAATTATATGTGTATTTTAATGCTTATAATTTTAGAACTAAAAAGTTTGCACCTGATAAATACATATTAGAACTAGAGCAAAAACAAAATATCTGCAAAGCGAAGTTTGTAGATTATCATGATAAAAGAATATACTCAGAGGGTTACTTAATATGTAATGATGAAATTGTATTTGCTGTAATGGAAAATTACAAACCTACAAGCAGTAGAGTTGATGTTGCGGTTGTTGAAATAAATATTTGCAATGGTACAGATGGTTTAATGCTTGGTGGTTACTTTGGAACAAATGCAAAATGTGAGCCTAGCTTAAGAAAGTGTTATTTTTCAAAGAAAAATGTTAATTTTACTAATGAAATGTTTGAACAATTAAAGTTAAATGAAAATGAACAAGAGATATTAAATAATCAAAATGCTTTATATTTAGATATATTTAATATATAATTATAAAGACAAATAGTAAGTTGTCGCTTAGATTAAATTTAATTATGAGGAGATGTATATTATGAAAAAGAAAATATGTATTGTTGCAGGGATAACTTTAATAATACTTATTGTTGCAGGAATTATAACAAACTATGCAGATAGTGGCAGAGTAACAACAGGACATGAGCCAAAGTATTGCATCAAAATAGTTAGTAATGATGGTAGTAAGGTGACTTATTGGGGATTAGGTTATAAAGTTATTAGATATGTTGGAGTATCTACAAATGAGCCTTATGAAAATAATATTGGTGCAAAAATGGGAAGTTGGTTTATGAAATATGAATTACCAATAGATAGTGAGTTTAATAAAGAAAATAACAGTAGTATAAGTAACTTAAATGATTTTTACAATACTGAACTGACAAAAAATAGAGATATAAGAAATTTATCAAAGGAATATACATCTTTTGATGCTCAAAAAGATAACTGTTTTGTTATAGGTGCAATGGTTCATAATGATAATTTATATAGCGAATTTATGGAAAACTACAAAAATAAAAAGACAGCATTTATTAGAGTGGCTCAAAACACTGTTGAAGGAGATTTAATCTTAACAGATATTTTATATTACGAGAAATCAGATAAAGTATATATAGTTACTGATAATACAAGAGATAAATTTTCAGCAGAAACTGATAGAATAATTGAATTGAAAGAATATAATTATATATCAGAATATAAAAATAATAATCACTTATATTGGGTTTTATACAACGAAGATATAACTGAAGAAAATTTTAAAACGGATAATGTATTTGTGATAACAACTATTAACTAAAAATATAAAGGAGATATAAAAGTTATGAATAAAGAAAAATTAAAAGTAAAAATATTTTTGATTTTAAGTCTTGTATTTGCAATTTTAACTTTGATTGGTGGATACTTGGTAGTTACTCATAAATTAGATAATGCTGGTTATTCAGTTATACCAATGTTATTTACACTAATATTTAGTATATTATATAGAAATAGTAAAAAAGATAAAGAGTAATCCAAATTACAATATATAAAGGAGATGTGAAAGTTATGAATAAAGAAAAAAACACAGAGATTAATGAAGAAAAAGAAGAAAATTATATGGCAATAGGTATGAGCTTAGGAATGTGCTTTGGAGTTGCTGGTGGAGCAGTAGTAGGAAGTTGTATAAATAATATTGGAATTTGTATGTGTTTTGGAATATGCATTGGTATGTGTCTAGGAATGGTAATAGGTTCAGCAATAAAAAAAGATGATAGCAATAATGTAAAGTAACTGCAAAATTACAAATTGGAAGTGAGATAAAGTATGGAAAACATTATAATTAGAAACATTGAAGAAAAAGATATTCCAAGTGTTGTAGATATTCAAATAGATGGTTGGAAATCAGCATATAAAGGAATAGTTGATGACAATGTTTTAAATTCAATGAATAGAAATGAAAGAATAAAAAAGAGAAGTAATGATTATAAAGAAAATGGTTTTATAGTTGCAGAATTAGATAATCAAGTAGTTGGATTTTGTAGATATATTGATAGTAATAAATTTACACAAGATATAGCATATATAGATTGTGAATTATTAGCACTATATGTTAAACCAAATTTAAAGTACAATGGCATAGGAACGAAACTATTTCAATTTGTTGTAAATGAGTTTAAAAACAAAAATAAAACGAAAATGATATTGTGGTGCTTAAAAGATAATGAGCCATCTAAAAAATTTTATACTAAAATGGGTGGAGAAATTATTAAAGAAAGAACAATAGAAATAGGAGAAAAAGAATATTTAGAAGTTGGATTTGAATATAATATCTAACTGAAAAATTATAATCTATCGAGGAGGTATAAAATAATGGATAAGAAAAAAATGATGAATTGGATAATAGCAATAATAGTTGCTATTGTATATCTAACAGTAAGCATTATATTTAAGGCTTGGGCATATTCTTGGCTTATATGGGTAGTTTATGCAATTTATAGATTTATAGTAAAATAGACAAACTACAAGTCAAATTAGGAGTGTGATTAAATATGTTTAATTTAAGGAAAGAAACTATAAAAAAGAATATATTTTTAATACTATCAAATATATCAGCATTTGTATTTATAGCAGGTTTAATGTGTACTATTTTAGGAGATGATAGCCCTGTCAAATTTATAGTAAATGGAAGTCCTATAAAATTGATAGTACCACCATTATTAGTTTTTGCTGTTAGTTTTATATTATATAGAAAAAGTAAAAATACAATAAAAGCAAATACAAAGTAACACAAAATTACAATTTATGGAGTTGATAGTTTATGAATAAAGAGATATTGTTATTAAATATAGATAAAGTTCATACTACAAAAATGGGTATAGATAGAATTAAGAAAAATCTTAAACTAGATACAAATGATGTAGTTGATTATTGCAAAAATAAAGTTTTAGATAAAAAATGTAATATATATAAACAAGGCAAGAATTGGTATTGTGAAATTGATAATATAAAGATAACTATTAACTCATACAGTTATACGATTATTACAGCACATACTATTCACTAAATTACAATCTAGAGGTGTAAGATGGAATATAAAGAATATGGATCAAAGAATAATGATACTATAATTTTATTGCATGGTGGCGGTCTTTCTTGGTGGAATTATATAGATGAAATAGGATTGCTTGAAGATGAATTTCACATAGTTATCCCTATACTAGACGGACATTCGAATAGTGATACAAATTTTACTTCCATTGAAAGTAATGCTTTAGAAATAATAAATTTTATAAATGATAATTATAATGGAAAAATAAAACTAATTGGAGGATTATCATTAGGAGGACAAATATTGTTAGAAATACTATCTAAAAATCCCAATATATGTGAATATGCTATTGTTGAAAGTGCTTTGGCAATTCCTATGAATTTTACTTATAAAATGATAGAGCCAACATTTAATTTATCATATTGTTTAATAAGTAAAAAATGGTTTTCAAAACTACAGTTTAAAAGTTTAAAACTTAAAAACAGTTTGTTTGATATGTATTATGAAGATACTTGTAAAATTACAAAAGATAATTTAATTGCTTTTATGAAATCAAATTCTAGTTATGAAGTAAAAGATACTTTATCACATACTAGAGCAAAAGTGCTTGTATTGGTAGGAAGCAAAGAAAGACCTATTATGAAAAAATCGGCAACTAAAATTGCTAATTTAATACCAAATAGTGAACTTGATGTACTACAAGGATATTATCATGGGGATATTAGCATAAATCATGCAGATGATTATGTTGAGAGAATAAAGAGATTAGTTCGCTAAATTACAATTTTTAGAATGGAGCAAAAATGAAAGAATTTTTAGAAAAAATTAGAATACCTGATAAGAATCTAAAATTAAGTAGGAAGATTATAAATACAAGTTTAATATTTTTATTAGGAATAATATTGGGGATATTTTCTAAATGGTTAGATAATTTAAGTATTAATGATACAGTATGGTGGCAACACATATTAGGCGTTTTAGATTTAGGAAATGTATTCTCTGAATTGGGAATATGGATATTCATTGCTATTACAATTTCTGTATTTAGTAAGACACCGTTAAGAGCAAGTTTAAATGTATTCTTATTATTTATAGGAATGACAGTAAGTTATCATTTATATACAATATATGTTAGTGGTTTTAATCCAAAAAGTTATATGATGATTTGGTACACGATAACATTAATATCACCTATACTTGCATTTATTTGTTGGTATGCAAAAAGTAAAAATAAAATATCACTTATGATTAGTAGTTTGATACTGACAGTAATGTTTATATTATCTTTTAGTATAGGTATGTGGTATTTTTATTTTAAAAGTATAATTGATACAATTTTATTTATAGGAGCAATATTAGTGCTATATGTAAGTCCTAAAAATAGTGTTTATAATTTACTAATAGCATTATTATTAGCTTTTGTATTTAGAATTTTAGTATAATACAAATTACAAGTTATAGAGCAGATAATTTATAGTAATTATCTGCTCTAATATTTTACAAATTATCTTTATCAAAACTTTTTACAAAATTATCAACTAATCGCTTAAAAGTATCTAAAGGAAAATTAAAAAGGTGTTTTACAACTTCAAAAGTTTTATTTATGTAATTCTTTAATTTATGATTTTCTCTTTTTAATTCTTGATTTTCATATTGCAAATCAGTATTTTGCTTTTGTAATTTATTCACGGTTTCTATTGCAGTATAAGACTTGCTTAAATGCAATTTTAGTTTATTTACATACTTAGCTAATTTTTTATTCTGTGCTAATATTAAAGCTGTATTTTTAGTTTCTAATGGCTGTATTTCTTCTTGCGTTAATTCATATTTTATATTTTCGTAGTTAGTAACTTGCTTTAATTTTTCTGTGCTTAAATGTTCGACTTCTCGTTCTTTGCCACGTTCTAAATTAAATCCATTTTCAGTAATATATTTATAGAAATTATCTTGTAGTTTTTTATAACTGTCTTTGCCTTTCCAATATTCACTACAAGCAATTTTTTTGACTTGATTTCCGTTTTTATCTTTAGTTTGAATAACTGGAGTAAACACTAAATGTAGATGGGGTGTACTTTTGTCTAAATGAACTTTTGCAGATAAAATATATTGTTCTCCTAGATTTTTATAATTTGCAACAAAGTTGTAGGCTGTTTGAAAATATCTTTTTGTTTCTTCTTCTCCAATTTCTTCAAAGAATTCTTTGTCAGAAGTAATAATAAATTCACAAACTAAATTAGTATAACTTGTTATTCTACATTTTAAATCATTAGTTTTAATTAGTTCGTTAATAGCCTTTGAATAAGTAGTATTGCATTGTTTAATTGAATAGTTTTTTATAGAATTATTTTTGTTAATATCTTTATTAGAATAGTTTGTATTTTTTCTTTCGTTGTGTTTGTATAATCCCGCAAGATTATCTTTTTTATAGTTAGCATTTCTAATTATTGCATAACTCATTTTTTCTATTCCTTTTCTTATAAGATAGCCTTCGTAGGCTCAAGCAAAATAAATACCTCCTTTGATTTTTCTATATATAACTTTCTTGAAGTTCTAACACACTAGAACTTCAAAAGAAGTTCGTGTGATTAAGGACAACTAAAGTTTTCCTTAATAATTCTTTTATGCACGATTAAATATTCATATTGATTAAATAAATTTAAACAATACCACAAAATAATTACATTATTTTATTTGAATATTATAATCGTGTTATAACAATATTGGCATATTGTTATAATGCAGTTTAGCTTAATAGCTAAACTGATGAGAAACCTTACTCAGTTTCTCAAACTCTTCCACGGTAACCTATAAAAATATCAAAATAAAATTTTGACATTTTTATAGGTTTTAGCCACTTATAGCAAAGTACTACTTGAATAAAATTATTGCTTACTGTATAATAACTATAATATATTTTGTAAATTTGAGTATCACTCATAAAATTAAAGTAAATTTATATACCTCTGTGAGTGATTAAATGCAAAACTGTCAACATTTCTGTCAACAAAATGAAGAAAACTGTTGATATATAAAGGAGAACTTTTGTCATCTCCACCATATTGATAAGAAACATTTGATTTTATATATTTTGGATAATAAATATATTTTTACATTATTTGGAAAGGTGGAATAAATATTATATATAAAGGATATAAAATTAGAGTTAGATGTATTGATTGGGAACAGATAGATATATTAGATAAATATTTGGATATATTTACTTCTTATATTGTATCTGAAAAATTAATTGGACTTGGTATGAATTGGATGGATGATTATTTTGAATATGCTTTGGGAGTTATAGATGATGAAGAAACATTATACAAAATAAAATCTATTGATTTTTCTAAAACAGATTTTAAAACAAGTTATGTAGAAATTAATTTACCTGATTTTAAGGAATGGAAAACATTTAAAGGAAAAGATACAGATTTAAAACAAATATATGAAGAAGAAGTTGATTGTTATAACGAACCTTATGATTATGAATTAGAATATATTGATAGCAAAGGTAATTTAGAAATCAAGATCCATTATATAGATGCATAATAAATATTAAAAGATAAAAATTTAGTTTTTGTGTATAAAGGAGAAAGATATGGAATTAATAGATGTTTTAGATGAAAATGGTATATTTACTGGTGAAGTTTTACCAAGAAGTGAAATACATAAAAGAGGACTTTGGCATAGGGCTATTGTTGTTGCAATAATAAATGAAAATAATCAAATATTATTACAACAAAGAAGTGAAAATAAAGAAAAAAATGCAGGAATGTGGGATATTTCAGTTGCAGGTCATATATCTGCTGGACAAGATGCATTATCTGCTGCAGCACGTGAAATAAATGAAGAAGTGAGTGTATTACTTGGGTATAGAACAGAAATAAAAGATTTTAGATATATGTATTGCTTTAGAAAAGAAGAAAAATTTAGAGAAGATTTTATAGAAAGACAATTTTATGATTTCTTTATACTAAGAACATCAGGTATAGATGACAAAACTCTATATTTTCAAAAAGAAGAAGTTCAGGCTGTTAAGTTTGTAGATTTACCACAAATTCAAAAAATGATGGAAGAACATGTAATAGTAGAAAGACCAGAAGTGTATAAGGTTCTTACTAATTATTTGTTTAGATTTTAGAAATAAATTAAAAACTCGAACTTTAAAAGGTTTGAGTTTTATTATATAATAAAAATAGGAGGAAAAATGAATTTAAATATAAGAAAAGCAAGTAAAAATGAAAAATATGATATACTTAATATATATAAATCTTTAATTGGATTTCCAGGTTGTACATGGAATGAAGATTATCCAGTTTTAGAAGATGTAGAAAATGACTTAGAAGATAATTCAGTATATGTAATATGTGATGGTAATAAAATTATAGGGGCTGCATCTGCTAAGAGAGATGAAGAATTAGATTATCTTGAGTGTTGGTCCAAAAAATCTAAATATCCATGTGATTTGGCAAGAGTTGGTGTATCTATTAAATATCAAAATATGGGTATTGGAAAAATGTTATTAGAATATATAGAAAAAGATGTTAAAAGTATTGGATTTGATAGTATACGTTTCCTAGTAAGTAAGAAAAATCCTAGAGCTATAGCTCTATATAATAAGTGTGGATTTTTGCCTTGTGGTGATACAATTAGATATAATGTTGATTGGTATTGTTATGAGAAAATGATATAAAATTATTATACAAGAGAGGTATAAGTTTATGAATAATAAAGAAATATTGGCAAGTATAGAGAATATGTCATCAGAAAAGAGAAGAAATTTAAAATATGATGAATTAGTAAAAATAATTAATAATTTTTCAGTAGAGGAAATAATAAATTTAAGCAATATAATTGGATATCCAGTATTTACTAGACTTTGTATGGACAAGCTAAAACACAAATTTGTATTATTACAAGATGGAGCAGCTGCAATAATAGTAAATGATGAGGGAAAAATATTATTGCAAAATAGATCAGATAAAAATATATGGGGACTTCCTGGAGGGTGTCAAGAATTAGGTGAAAGATTTCAAGATACAATTATTAGAGAAGTAAAAGAGGAAACTAACTTAGATGTAAGAGAAGAAGACTTAGAATTAATTGATATAGTGTCTGGTATGAGCAGAAAAAATGAATATCCCAATGGAGATGTAGTTATAAATAATACTGTTCTTTATTGTATAAGAAAATATTCTGGACAGTTAAAGTGGGACAATGAATCTAAGGAAATGAAGTTTTTTAGTTTAGATGAATTACCTATAAATCAAAACGACCTTGATTTAATAGAAGTATATAAAAAATATATTGAAAAATAGTAGTAATTGTTTTGGAGGAAATATGAGATTATCTAAAATAGATAGTAATAATTTAATAGATAGTATTATTCAAAAAATAGTTTTTGATGGTATTAAAGAGAATTTTAAAGAGGTAAGATATGGTATAGTTTTTGGAAATTCTATGCTTATACATGAGCGTGCTACTACTGCTGTTTTAGCGTATAAGGCAGGTAGAATAAAAAAGATTATATTTAGTGGTGGCATTAGTGGAGTAAGTAATCAAAATAATGAAAAAATATCTGAAGCTATTCGAATGAAAAAAGTAGCTATTGATATGGGTGTAAATGAGTCTGATATATTAATAGATGAAAAGTCAAATAATACTTTTGAAAATATTGAAAATAGTTTTAAGCTAATAAATAATGAAAAGATAAATAAAATAGCAATTATTACAAGTGAGTTTCATTTAAAAAGATGTATGGGAATAATAAAGAGGCAAAATCAAAACATAGAAGTAATAATGATACCATGTTTTGATGGTATGTCTGATAGTAATAATTGGTTTTTGTCAGATAATATGTATAATTCAGGTAGAAGTTTAGTTACATATGAGGCCAAACTTTTAATAGAATATGCAAAGAGTGGAAAAATATATGATTTTGATGTAAATTTAGATATGTGAGGTTTTTATGAATAAAAAATATGTTAAAGTAATGTTTGGAAATGTATCAGGTGCAAATAAAGATATAGTGTATAGATTAGATGAAGTAAATGTTGCTAAAGATTGGAAACCTAATTTAAAAAATCCAGAAAAGATGGGTGGATTTAATTTCTCTACTGAAGATAAAATTTTAAGGTGGTTATGTAGGGGAGATACACTATATGATGTATACATTCCAGAAGATGCTCAAGTTGTTGAGTATGAAAATAAATCTGCACCACATGGTGTATTTAGAACAAATAAGATTATTATATCAAATCCAAAGACTATAACAGATGATCTTGCAACTATATTATATTTAAAGTCAGATTTACCAGAACAATCATATTATAAAGCTTTAGCGGGACTTGCTATAAGAGGACATATTAATACTTGTAAAAAATTAATTAAAGATAGAGTAAATGAAGAAAATGTAAATATTGTATTAGAAGAAATCTCAGATTTTATAGGATCAAAAATTAAAATTCCTACAGGAAATGATGTTTTTGACGAAGTAATTAAAATATTGTATAATATAAAAAAGGAAAATGAGTGTAAAAAATGGTAGAGTATAAATGGTTTAGGGAAAATGTACCAAGTAATCTTGAAGTAAAACAAGTCTATGGTATTGTTTTTGATGAATATGGTAGAGTATTCTTACGTATTGAAGATGAAAAATATAAACTTACTGGTGGTAAACCTAAAGATAAGTGTGAGAGCTATGAAGATACATTAAAAAGAGAGTTTTTAGAGGAAGTAAATATTACACTAAAAGATATCTATATGTTAGGATACCAATATGTAGATGAAAAAAATGGATTATTACCATATGCACAAGTAAGAATGATAGCAAGAATTGATAAGGTATTTGATAAAAGACCCGATCTTGATAACGGAAAAATATATAAAAGATTTTTAGTAAATAAGAATAAGGTATCAAAGTACCTAAATTATGGAAGTATTGGAGATAAAATGATTGAGGATGCAATATATCTTGCAAATAAAAAATATAAATTTAAAAATACTCTAAAAGAGGAAGAATTTATATAATAGGGAGATGATTAAATGGAAATGATAAATAATAAAAGTACTATTTTTCTTACTAGTGATTTAAATCACTATCATAAAGTAGATGGTAAGAAAATAGCAAATGAAATTGATAATAAAAATGGTTTAGTTGATCAATTAAAAGATAGCTTAAATGGAAATAGAGCATTGCTATATATAGCAGCAGATCCAAAAGACACAAAAAAGGTAGAAATGTACGCAAGTATTTTGTTTGAGGCTTTAAAACTTTCAAATATAGAATTTGATAATTATTATATATTAGATGAAGAAAGCAAATCTTGTGCAAAAGAATATATAGATATGGCAAATGTTATATTTTTAAGTGGTGGTAATACTTTTTCTCAAAATAAATTTTTTGATGAGATTAATTTAAAAGAACTACTTAAAAATTATACAGGTGTTATAATGGGACAAAGTGCTGGATCTATTAATCTTGCAAGAAATGTATTTAATAGTCCTGAAAAAATGAAAGACTCTGATCCAATTTATTTAGAAGGTTTAGGTTTTACAGATATTAATGTAGAGCCACATTTTAAATTTGAGGATAAATACTTTAATGAAGCAGAGGAATATAATAGAGAATATATTTTAAAAGAGTCTAAAAAAAGAAATATATTTGGCTTATGTGATGTAAGTCATATAAAAATTAATGATAAAACTATTATATATGGAAAATCCTATTTAATAAGTAATGGAGAAATAAATTTGATTTGTAATGACTTTGAAAATTTTAGATTAAAATAAAAATATTTAGAAAAATACATATATAAAATAATCATTGTAGAAATGGTAGAAAACTAATTTAAATGAATAATATATATAAATTGTATCACATAATATTTATATGAAAAAGAATGTATTAAGAAAATGTGATACTTGTATGTTTGCAGTATTTAATTATAATTTAGATTATAGATTACAAAATATATTTTGTAAAAAAATAAATCAATCTTTACATAAGACTGGATATAGAAGATTAAAGTTTTGTAATTATTATAAAAGTAAAAATTAAGCCTAGACTAGAAGATTAATATTTTCTAGTTTTTTCTTGTAGAAAATAATCTATCTAAGTTTTGTAAATTTTGTATAGTGTTAATGTATTAGTAAAAAAGTATTTTAAATAGTCTGAAAATGTTGAATACTCCAGTTTAATATAGTATAATATAAATACTTGTTTACTGTACAGTTTTAAAAATTATATAGAGTAGGGGGAAGAAAATTGGCTTCAAATACAGTATTTTTTTGTAAAGAATGTGGATATGAGAGCGCAAAATGGCTAGGTAAGTGTCCAGGATGCAATAATTGGAATAGTTTTGTGGAGGAAAAAATAAATAAAAAAAGTTCTTCTAAATCTAATGCTAGTAGAGGTTTTTCATCTACATTTGATAACAAGTCTAGTGTAAAGAGGCTAAATGAGATTGTTGTACAAAAAACAGTTAGAGTAAGTACTGGTTATGAAGAATTAGATAGAGTATTAGGCTCTGGTCTTGTTGAGGGATCTCTTACTCTTATTGGTGGTGAGCCAGGAATTGGTAAATCCACTCTTATAATGCAAGTTTGTGGTAACCTTTCAAGTAAAGGAAAAGTATTATATGTTTCTGGTGAGGAGTCTGAAGTTCAAGTTAAGATGCGAGCAGATAGACTAAATGTAAAATCAGAGGATATATTATTTTTAAGTGAGACTAATATATCTACTATTGAAGAGAAAATAGAAGAAGTAGAGCCTAAATTTTGTATAATAGACTCAATACAAACAATGTATGATGATGAAGTTTCATCTGTTCCTGGTAGTGTTTCACAAGTAAAAGAAGTTACAGCAAGAATTATGTATCTTGCAAAAAGAAAAGGAATAACTGCGATTGTTATTGGCCATGTTACAAAAGATGGTGTAATAGCAGGGCCAAGAATTTTAGAGCATATGGTAGATACAGTGCTATATATAGAGGGAGAGAGATTTTTTTCACATAGAATTGTTAGAGGGGTAAAAAATAGGTTTGGATCTACTAATGAAATCGGTATATTTGATATGCAAGATGTAGGACTTGTTGAAGTATCAAATATGGCAGAAGTATTTTTATCAGATAATGTAAATCATTTGCCAGGTACTGCAATAGTTGCTACAGTTGAGGGAACTTCTACTATTCTTTTAGAAGTGCAAGCACTAACTTCTCATTCATATTATAATATGCCAAGACGTGTTGCAAATGGAATAGATTTAAATAGACTTAGTATGATACTTGCAGTATTAGAGAAAAGATGTAATTTAAATCTTGGAGCACAAGATGTATATATAAATGTTATAGGTGGAATAAAAATAGATGAACCAGCAGTAGATCTTGCTATTGCAATGGCTATAATATCTAGTTATAAAAATATTATAATTGATCCCAAAACTGTATTTATTGGAGAAGTTGGACTTACAGGAGAAATAAGAAGTATAAACAACTTTGAAAAAAGAGTAAAAGAGATAACTAAGATGGGATATACTAAAATATTTGGAAATAAAAAACAAATAGAAAATTTAAAGGAAAATATTGATAAAAAAGTTGATCTTATAGGAATATCAACTATAGATCAAGCAATAAATTATATATTAAAGGAAGGTAGGTGTTAAACTTTATGCAACAAAAAGAAATATTAGATATATTACAAATGCTTGCTCCAGGTACACTACTTAGAGAAGGATTAGATAATATAGTAAAAGCTAAAACTGGTGCATTAATTGTAGTGGCAAATATAGAAGATGTAGAAGAATTGGTAGATGGTGGCTTTAAACTGCAACAAGAATTTACACCTGCTATAATATATGAGCTTGCTAAAATGGATGGAGCTATAATAGTAAGTAAGGATTTAAAAAATATATTGATGGCAAATGTTCAATTAATACCTGATCATACAATAAAGACATTAGAGACAGGAACAAGACATAGAACTGCTGAGCGTGTATCTAAACAAACTAAAGAATTAGTTATATGTATTTCTCAAAGAAGAGGTATAATAACTATATTTAAAGGTGACTTTAGGTATGTTATAAATGAAACATCTGCTGTAATTATGAGGGCAAATCAAACTTTAGAGGCATTAGAAAAGTATAAATCTGTTTTTGATCATACATTAAATATTTTAAGTGAACATGAATTTGATGATATAGTATCTTTAGAAACTGTTGCCAATTCTATATATCGTAGTGAAATGATTATGAGAATGGATAAAGAAGTTAGAAGAAATGTAATAGAACTTGGAAATGAAGGAAGACTTGTAAACATTCAACTAGAAGAATTAATAGCAAACGTTGAAATAGAAGAAAAACAAATAATACAAGATTATATGTCTTCTAAAATAAAAGATAAAACGGCAGAAAATATATTAAAAGAAATTCGTAAGTTAGAGAGAAAAGATTTAATTGTAGCAGAGAAAATAATTAAACTTTTAGGATATGATATAACACCTGAAGTACTTGATTTAAATGTATCTGCAAGAGGATATAGAGTCCTTAGCAAGGTACCTAAGATGCCAGCCTATGTTATAGAAAAAATTGTAGATGCTTTTGGATCTTTACAGGGGGTTTGTAGTGCTACAATAGACGAATTAGATGACGTTGAGGGAATAGGTGAGGTAAGAGCTAAAATAATATACCAATCTTTAAGAAGACTTCAAGAACAATATATTTTAAAAGGTTATAATATATAATAATATATGTAAATAAGCTACTAACATTACGTCAGTAGCTTATTTACAAACCTTAATTTTAAAGTATAATTATGTCAGAATTATTTGTAATATCTTTTAGCACAAAATTTGAAAATTTACCATTTGTATTAATAATATAAAACACCTTGTATACAGTATTATCATCAGCGATAATTATTCCATAAGGGTGTATTTTTTCATATTTAAAAATTGATCTTATATTATCATTCCATACATTAAGTGTTAAACTTTCATTAACAAAAATATTTTTACTATCCTTTAAAGATTTATTATCTAGTATAGTAATTCTACTCTGATTATCATTATTAAATAAATAATAATCAAGTATTCCCTCATTATAGTAAGTTATATCATTTTCTGCATCAAATATTAAATATGAATATCCTATTTGTATTATTGGTATTGCAATTATTAAAATGATAGACGCAAATTGAATGAATATACAATAACCACTACTATAAAGGGTACATGTGAATAAAAAAATAAAACTAAAACAAATAACAGATAGTATATATAGTATATCTCTTAGTTGAATTGGAAAATTATAATAATCTTTATAATTTTTAAATAGTGTTTTACCTTTTATTATTCCTTTAATATACCATGGCTGCACTAAAAAAGTTGTAAGTAATCCATAAACAGCTGCAGTTGAAATTGAGATTAACATAATTTTTCATTCAATTTTGAAAAAAAGAATTTGTTACATAGTTTGTAGCAATTTACTTTAGCTTTGAAAATTATATCATATTTAAAATTTTATGTAAACAAAGAATAAATATATAACTAAAAAACACTCCAAATTTTGAAGTGTACTTAATTTATTAAAAAATATATAATTAATAGTATTTAGTACAAAATAATAGAGTGTTTTTAAAATTCATTATTTTCATTAAAGAAATTTTCCATTTGTATATGTATTTGTTTTCTTAATTCTTCAACATATTTTTTGTCATTTGATTTAGGATAAATAGGTGGAAGTATATTAAGTGTTATATATTTTTTCTTTTTTAGATATTTCATAATGTATTTAGGTTTTCTAAAAGTATATACAATTGGAATTATAGGTACATTTGAAGAACAAGCAAAATCAAATGCACCATCTTTAAATTTTCTAATTGTTTCGTTATATGGAATAAGAGAGGCTTCTGGATAAAAATGAATAGATTTATTTTTTTTAAGTAATTCCTTTATAACATTATAAAAAAGTCTTCTTCCCTCAAATGTATTAGGTATTGGTAGTCCTCTAAATAGTTTTACAAGTATTGATATAAATGGTATTTCCAAATTTGATTTTATTGTAGGAAAGTATAGTGGAGTAGGAAAGTTTGCCAATGATACAAAACTTACATCTAGTATATGTATGTGATTAGATATAGTAATTTTTGCTCCTTTTATATCTTTTAAATTTTTTCTACCATTTATTTTTAAACCAAAAAACAACTTAGATATTATATATAATATTGGATATGCAATTAGGTATAATAAAAACGAAGCAAATTTAAAAAATATGTTTTTGGGTATAAAATTGTAATTTTTATCTATATTTATTTTTTTACTTCTATTGAAATTATCAATTGGTTTTTCTAGATCTTCTTGAAATTTATTGTTATTTTCTATATTATTCATTTTTTATCTCTCCATATTTCTTAGTATAGCATATTATATTAAAATATTCAATTATGACTATTTTTACTCTTCATTGCTGATTTTTATTCATACAAATTTTGTAAAAATATGTCAAAATATTATATAAAAAAATTGATAAAATTTTTATAATATATCACTTTTTGACATAATTTGTAAAGTTATAAAAAAGTATTGAAAAAACAATATAAAAGTGATATCATATGTTTGTAAACATTATGTTTATAAAAAGAAAATGTAAAGATTATGGTAACTAAAAAACACGCTTCTACGAAAGTACTACACACATGTACACACACACGAAAGTTCTACAAGTATACATTAAAATATTTAATGTTAATTTAAGATAAGTTAATATTAAAAATAGTATTAATTATTTTGCGTGTGATATAGGTCTTTACTAAAAATGGGAGGTAGAAATGGAAAAGAAAGCTGAGAGTGTAAAAAATGCAAAAAAACGAAGAAAACCTAAAAGTAAAATTACATTTGTACTTATATTTTTAATTGCAGTTTTATTTGTTAGCATGATTGTTACAGTAACAAAAGGCATAAGAAACAAAAGTAATGCCTATGTAGCAAACGAGCTTTCAGATAAAATGTATATAGAGAGTGCAACTATGGCTCAAAGATTTACAGGAACTTTTCCTGTAGATGTAGGGACAGGAGTTCCTGGACCTGGACAAGATTTTTCAACAGAAGATAATTACGTAAGAACAAATGATAAAGTATCATATATGATAGAAGCAGTAATACAACCTAATACAAGTGCACCTGGTGTAACAGATAAAAGCACTTTTACAGGTGGAACTATTAAGGCGAAAGCTACTCTACCAGACAATGGATATTTTGTTTGGGCAGGAGATGCTTGGATGAAAAATATAAAATTAAGTGATGATGGTAGGACAATATATGCTGAATATCCTATACCAGATAGCGATGAGTTAACAGCGCCTGGAGCTAAAAACTTAAGTTTTACAATGACATCTTCAGGTATAGCATCTCCTACTGTTAGTACAGGAAATCCAACTTTTGAAATATGGATGGATGGTAATAAACCAGATGATTCAGCTTCAACAAAAGGTTCAGTGAAAGTAAATGTATCAGATCCTTTATATGTAACTGGTAGACCTGCATTAAATGTAAAATTTATACCAGGTAGTAGAAATGAGATATCAAATATTGTAAATGGTATAAAGGGTCAATACTCATATTTTGGACTTGCAATAGGAATGCAACAAGATGCTGAAACACTACCAGACTTTAGAGGCATTGAATTTCCACAAGGAGACTTTACAGTAAATATACGTCTTGATTATAAATATAAGAAGTCATCTTCAACAGGAGATTATAAAAGTGTTAGTCCAACAGACAGAAAAGGTTATGGAATTATAAATGGTACAAGACTTGTAGCATATGGAGTAAATGGAGTAAAAAATGATAATATGTATCCAGATCCAAGCTATGCTGTAGATGGTATTTCTGGTGGAATAGGTGGCGGATTAAAGCATGTATATGATTCAGGAAATGTAACTGCTTCATTAAATGGTGATTTATTAACTGTCACATTCAGAGATTTTAAAAATAATGGGGTATTTCCAAAAGGACCTTTATGGTGGAGTGGCCAAGGTAATGGAATATATGAAGAAACAGAAGGATATTTTGGAGCTGCAATATTGGAGTTCTTTATGCCATACTATGATGCAAATAGTAGAACGTCATATGAGTATAATCTAACTGGTAATGTTGAAAGTATAACATATAGTACAAAAACAACACCAAATGGATATATAGCAGCTAATGCTGATGGAGTTGCACAAGATGTAAATACAGCTGATAATATAGCAACAAAAGGATTTTCAAAAAGAGTAGAAGGAAACATTTGGCCTAATTTACAAAATAATAAACAATCATATTATAACTGGCAAAACGGTGTTGCTTCACTTAATGAAGTTGTAAATATGAGATCAGATCTTTCAATTGCTGGTGGACCATATGAAGGTGGAGAAGAAAGAGTCATAACATGGAGAAATGATGCTTTTGAACTCGTAGATTGGGATGAAACTAAAGTAGTAGATATTGAAGCAAATGAAGAATTTGATACTTCAACTGTTACATATAGATTTGGAGTATATAAGAAAAAGCCAGCAGAAGGACTTACAACAGATGATTTAGTACAAAAAAGTGACTTTGATGATTTTAATTGGTATAATACTGTAAATGAAGCAAGAAGTAATGGTAAAGTTGCAGCAATTTATGCTAATTCTCCAAACCATATTGGCGGAGGAAGAGGTCAATGGGTAACTGTACACTTTAAATTAAGAGTAACAAGTAATGAAAGTTATTTAAATACAACTCAAATGGCAAGACATAAATTTAGAGTATATGTTGAGGCGGATAGAAGTGATAAGAGTCCAATTCAAGTTGCATATACTACAAAAGATAATACATATACTAAAACTGAATATAGTGGTGATAATTTAGAAAATAACTGTTCACCATATGAATGGGGAAATACATTATATATAGTACCATATCAAGTAAGAGTAAATACAACAGTAACAGATAGGGATCTTAATGGATCGTTAAAAAAAGCATATGATGTAGCAGAAGAATACGCAAATATAAAAATAGCGCCAATGCTTACAAATGGTCAAACAGCTACAAATGGTGATCCATATGTAAATAGTGTTTTAATAACATATACATTGCCAGATGGATTATCTTATGTGTATGGATCAGCAAACAAAGAACCAATTAGTGTAAGGCAAGATCCAGTAACAGGAATTACAGAAATAATATGGGAATATAAAGGATGGCAAGTAAATAGACCAGCTCCAGATTTTACAGAAATAACATTTAAAACTTCAATAGATGCAACAGTTGCAAATAATACTGAAGCAGAAATTCAGGCTATTATAAGTACTAGTCTTGATAAATCTGAAGAATTGTTAAGAACAAGTAAATATGGAATATCAATTGCCAACTTGTCAGGAATACAAACTATAAAGAGAACAACAACACCAATAGTAGATGTAAATAATGATTTAGAATTTACATATAGAATGTATAATTCGAGTCTAGGTTCATTAAATAATGTAAGAACTATAGATATACTACCATATAATGGAGATAAAAATGGAAGTAGTTTTAGTGGAACAGCAAAATTAAAAAGTTTAACAATTGATCCAGGTGTAAGAGTATATTATACAACTGTACCTGTAGATAGATTAGAAGAGGCAGGAGTAGTATATGATGCATTAGGAAACATAGATCCATCACTTATAGATTTAAGTCGTTGGACAGAGATTAGAAGCGGAGAAGCAGTAAATAGAAATACAACAGCTCTAGTATACGTAAAAGATGTATTATCTCCAGAAAGTGGAGCAAATGTATCATATGTATTAGAAGCTAGAGGAAATAAACCAGGAGACATGTATGTAAGTAGGGTTAGAATAACATCAAATGAATTTCAATCAGTAGTAAGATCAAATATGGCAGTAGATGTTGTAAGAACAAGAATTCTTGATGGAAGAATTTGGGTAGATGCAAATAAAGATGGACTACTTAACTCTGGAGAAGAATTATTAGAGGGAATAGAAGTAAGTATAAGAAATGCAGCAGGTGGACCAGCATATACAACAGCAGGTGATGTTGTAGAAAGTGTATTTACAGATAGATATGGAAAATATCAGTTTAATGGACTACAAAAAGGAAACTATATAGTAGAGTTCCATGTACCTGAAGATTATGCAGTAACACAAAAATTAGTAGGAGATATAGACTCAATAAATAGTAAAGCAAATGTTAATATATCAGATCCAGGACTAATTTCAATTACAGATCCACAAACAGGTCTAAATGTTGATATGGAAGAGACAATGCCAATACTAAGATATAGTAATGTAAATGCGGGATTTATAGAAAGACCAAAAATAAAAGTATCAATAGATAAAGTAGACAGTGTAACATTAAATACAATAAAAGGTAAAGAAGCAAAATTTGATATATATGAGTATAACAAATATACAGGTGCTTGGGATAAAATTACAAGAAAGAAAATAACAAGACCAGAAGGAACACAAGAGTTATATATATCAGATTGGATATATAAAACAGTAAAAAATGAAGGTAGATATTACATAATAGAAAAAGAAGCACCAAATTCATATATAGGGGACTATACAGATGCAACAAATAGCGACAAAGTAAAACACTATGTAACAGTAACAGAGGAAAATGATAAACAAACAGTACCACTAGGAAATAGATTGGTAAATAACAAAACAGTATACACAAATGAGAGAACAAAAGGAAGAATAATAGT
>CAOYAN010000014.1 GCA_948562205.1 uncultured Clostridia bacterium
TTATAGATAGTAAAGATGAAAAAAGGATTGGTGAAGTAATGGAAAGAAATGAAAATGTGAAAAAGGCAAATGAAGAATTAGAGTATTTGTCAGGAGATGCTGCAGAAAGAAGGAAAGCAGAGCTTAGAGAGAAGTATAAAAAAGATATTACTTCAGCAAGGGAGCATGGCATTAGAATTGGTGAGGAAAAAGCTAGAAAAGAAAAACATGAAATGATAAAAGCTATGTTAAAAGAAAATATTAATACTGATATTATATCCAAAGTTACAGGTTTAACTAAAGAAGAAATAGAAAAAATAAAATAAAAATAGTACTCTAGATTTGTAATGTAAAAATGAAGTAGGCACTGCTTACTTCATTTATATTATAACAGGAAATAATTTTGTAATTATTAAATAAATACAAATTATGTTTGCTATAATTAGAGTTGGAACAAGTATAACAAATGTTGTATGTTTTGTTTTATGTCTGAATGTATACATGCCAGCAAGTACACCAGGTGCTCCAAGAAATAGAGCAAATGAGAAAAGAGCTTTTTCACTAATTCTCCACATGTGTTTTTTAGCCAGTTCCTTGTCTAGTTTCATTGCAAGAAATCCAAATATATTTATTACAATAATGTATATACCAAGTATTAAATATAAATTCATACTATCACCCCAAAAGATTATATCATAAAAAAACTTAAAGATAAATTACTTATCTCTAAGTTTTTCTATTTCTATCAAACATATTCCTATTTTTTCTAATATCAAAAAGTAATATAAATGTTAAAAGATCTTCTGGTTCTAAATCTAGACCTTTGTATATTTTTGTCATAGTTTCAATATATTCTTTATGATTTTTTATCTCTTCTAAGAAAATTTTAGTAGAAATATCATGCCTATAGAAACTTGCAGTTTGATTTTGGAAGTTTATAAACCGTCTTAAGAGTCTAGACGAATTAATACCTCTACTAAAATCTGAAATACCGCAAAAATTTGCTATAACAATATAATTTATCATAGATAAATTATCTATTTCAAAATCAAGATTTGATAAATCTTTTAGGGTATCATCTAAAAGTATATACCAATCCTTTATTTCAAAAATTGAATTTTGTATAATTTCCTTTGTAGGGAGTACCATAAATTTATTAACTCCAAAAAGGCTTTCTCTATTAATGTTTTCAGGATTTTCTAATATGTAGTGTACCATTTCAGAAAATCTCAGTATTACAGTCTTTAATTGATTTTCAAAATTTCCATTAAGCTTTAATTCATGTGAATGAAAAAGTAAAATCTTCTTTAAAATGTTATCACAAGACATAATTCTGATAAATCTACCATCTTCACACTTTATAGGAACATTTAATAATTCATCTATTTTTTCAATAGTTATCATACCATCCATCTCCTTTATTTAAAGTAAATAAATTTATAATACCTATTTAATTATATCATAAATGTCAAATCTATATGCTTTTTAGTATAGGTATTCTGTAGTTTTTGACTAAAAATTACAAACTTTTAAACATTTTTCTTGACTTTCATATGGATATATTATATAATATACGAGTAACAATTGAGTTTTTTAGGTATATTGTTTTGTTTTTAACAATAACCTTTATTAAGGAGGGAAATAGAATGGCACAACCAAAAAGAAGATGGTCTAAACAAAGAACACATACAAAACGTTCTACATGGAAACTAGAAGAAACAAATTTATCTACTTGTCAAAATTGTGGTGAAGCAATATTATCACATAAAGCATGTCCTTCTTGTGGATATTATAACAAAAAACAAGTAGTTGAAATTAAAGAAAATAAAAAAGAAAACTAATTTGAAATAAAACTACCATAATTCAACTAACTTTAGATAGTTGGTAGTTATTTTACTCCACATGATATGTGGGGTTTTTTCATATATAGAAGGTGAGAATTATAGATAAGGTATTAATATATGATGTAAAAAAAAATAGCATAGCAGATGAAATAGGTCTTAAAAAAGGAGACTATATTATAACTTTAAATGGAGAAAAAATAATTGATATACTAGATTATAAGTTTAATGTTGCAGATGAGTATTTAGAACTTGAAATAGAACATAGTGATGGTACGATTGAAATATATGAAATAGAAAAAGATGCATCTGAAGATTTAGGAATTATATTTGAGACAGAACTAATTGATAAACCTCACAGTTGCTATAACAACTGTATATTTTGTTTTATGGCACAATTACCAGATAACGTAAGAGAAACTCTTGTATTTAAAGATGATGACTATAGACTTTCATTTTTTTCAGGTAATTATATTACTATGACAAATATGAAAGAAAGTGATATTGATAGAATAATCAAATATAGACTATCACCAATAAATATTTCAATACATGCAACAGATGAAAATGTAAGATGTATGATGCTAAATAATAGACATGCAGGTAAAGTATTAAAATATCTTGATAAATTGTATGATGCAGGTATTTATATGAATACTCAAATTGTTCTTTGCAAAAAAATAAATGATGGAACAATTTTAGAGAAAACTATAATAGATTTATCAAAATATGCACCAGTATTAAAAAGTATTTGTGTAGTACCAGTTGGACTTTCAAATAATAGAGAGGGACTATATAAATTGGAGGAGTTAAGTAGTAAGGACTGTTCTGATATTATAGACTTAGTTTTAAAATATCAAGAAGAATTTAAGAAAAAATATAAAACTCCTCTTGTATTTTTAGCTGATGAATTTTATTTAAAGGCAAATAGAAAGATGCCAAATTATTCAGATTATGGAGATTTTGGACAAATAGAAGATGGAATTGGCATGACAGCACTTTTTGAACATGATTTTAAAAAGGAAATAAAACTATTAAAGGAAAAAAATATTACATTAAAAGAGTCAAAAACAGTATCTATTATAACTGGAAAAATAGTAGAAGAATATATGATTAAAAAAGCAAAAGCAATTGAGAAAATAATAAATGGGTTAAAAATTAATGTAATAGCAGTAGAGAACAAATATTTTGGAGAAAAAATTACAGTTACAGGACTTCTAACAGGTGTTGACATATTAAATAAAATAAAGTGCTTAAAGAGTAGTAGAAATAATATTGGAGATTATATAATATTACCTAAAGTTATGTTAAAAGATGATGAGGATATATTTTTAGATGATACAAAGCTTGAAGATTTACAAGAAAATATTGACTTACCGATTGTAGTAACTGATGGTAGTGCTAAAGTATTTTTGGAGGCTATGTTATTTAGTACAAAAGAAAAAAATATATATAAACTAGGTGAGAGGGACTCAATGCAAAGCTATGAAAATAGCATAAAAAACTGACTTCGATTTGAAGCCAGTTTTACTTAATTTATCTTTTTTTTCCTCTTTTCTTTTTCCTAGGGGTACTTTTTAATGTTGGAATATTTTGTACCACAGCTGGAGCTATATTAATATTTTCTAAAGAATTGGTTATATTTTCTTCATTTTTGATTTTTTCTCCAGTATATGGAACAATACCATTTCTTAAATAATCTAAACATTTTTCTGATGCATGTTCACATACCAAACATGGATTTTCCCTATTTTGTTCTCTATATTTATCAATAACTTTTTCTAATACTATACATTCTTTAATTAACGATGTCATATATAAACCTCCTAATTAGAAATATTATTTTTATAAGTTTATAGTATTATATCATATATACTATAATAAGTAAAGTATAAATTTTATGTAGCCTAGGTACTTTAAAAAATATAAGTAAACAATTTTTAAAAGTTAATACAAAAAATATGTTAATTACTTGTTAGTTTTAAAGTATTATGTTAAAATATAGGTGTTATTTTAAAGTGAGGGTAAAAATGCAAAATTTAAATATATTATATGAAGATAATCATATTATAGTAGTAGTAAAACCAGTAGGGGTTCCTGTTCAGGCCGATAAGTCTGGTGATATGGATATGTTAACAATTATTAAGGAATATATAAAAGAAAAATACAATAAGCCTGGAAATGTATATTTAGGTCTTGTTCATAGACTTGACAGGATGGTTAGTGGAGTTATGGTATTTGCTAAGACTTCTAAAGCAGCTTCTAGACTTTCAGAATACATTAGACAAAAAAACGTAAAAAAGAAGTATCTTGCAATTGTGAATGGAAGACTTGAAGTAAGTGATAAAAGTATTATACTTAATAATTATTTAGTAAAAAATGAGAGACTAAATATGAGTAGAGTTTGTAGTAAGAATACTAAAAATGCTAAAGAATCAGAGCTTGAGTATAAAGTTAGGAAAAATATTACATATAATGGAAGGGAGTATTCACTAGTAGATATTGATTTACATACTGGAAGACATCATCAAATAAGAGTACAATTTTCAAACATTTCTCATCCTTTATATGGAGATATAAAATATGGTCAGAAAGTAAATAAAGTAGGAGAGAGCCTAGCACTTTTTTCATATTATTTATCATTTTATCATCCAACTAAAGATGAATATTTAGAATTTGAAATAAGTCCAAAGGATGTACAGGGAATGGATAAAATATGGAGTGTGATATTATAATGGATTTTGATACTTTAAAAATAAGGTTAAATGAGTTAAATGAAAAATTAAAAAGAATTAAAGAAGCACTAAGACTAAAAGAGAAAATGAATGATTTAGAAGAACTTGAAAAGGAAACTATGAGTGAGGGATTTTTTGAAGATAGTAAAAGATCATCTATAGTACTTACTCAAATGAAATCATTAAAAAGTATTATTGATAAAATGTTAAAATTAGACCAAGAGATGTCGGATGCTTTTGGATATCTAGAACTTGCAGAAGAGTTAAATGATATAGAAAGCTATAAAGAGGCAAAAAAACTATCTGATATTTTAGATAATAAATTAGAAATATTAGAGATTGATACACTACTATCAGATGAATATGATTCAAATAATGCTATTTTAACAATACATCCAGGGGCTGGAGGAACAGAGTCACAAGACTGGGCACTTATGTTATATAGAATGTATAGCAAATGGTGTGTAAAAACAGATTTTGAAATAGAAGTATTAGATTTACAAGACTCTGAAGAAGCAGGTATTAAAAGTGTATCTTTTCTTGTAAAAGGTACAAATGCCTATGGATATCTTAAAAGTGAAAATGGAGTTCATAGACTTGTTAGAATATCTCCTTTTGATAGTAATAGTAGAAGACATACATCATTTGCTTCAGTAGAGGTTATGCCAGAGATACCAGAGAGTATAAATGTTAATATAAATCCTGATGATATAGAAATGGATGTTTTCAGAGCAAGTGGAGCAGGTGGTCAACATGTAAATAAAACGTCTTCTGCTGTAAGACTTAAACATTTACCAACAGGTATTGTAGTTAGTTGTCAGACAGAGAGATCACAACTTCAAAATAGAGAATATGCTATGAAGATGTTAAGAGCAAAAATTTATAAACTAGAGAGAGAAAACTATAAGAAGAAAATGAATGACATCAAGGGAGAAAGTGCAGATATTGCGTGGGGTAGCCAAATAAGATCTTATGTTTTTTGTCCATATACACTTGTTAAAGATCATAGAACAGGATTTGAAATAGCAAATGTTCAAGCAGTAATGGATGGTAAGATTGATGGCTTTATATATGCGTACTTGAAATATATTAAAGAAAATGGTATAATTTAGAGTAATATTATATTGAAGGGAGACAATAATTTGAAAAATCGGGGAATTGTATTTGTAGATATAGATGGTACAATTAATAACTTTAATTTTGTAGATCATCATATTATAAAGGAAATATTTGGTAACCATAGACTTGTTATGTTTTTTGATAAAATACTTTGGCATATTAATGAGTTTGATTTTATCAGTAATTCAATGAGAATATTTAAATTAAGACTTTTTATTTACTCTATTATGTCATTTACATGTTATAAAAGTAAAATGATGGAGTATGAAAGTCTGTATCACAAATATACTTTTGGAGATGTAGATAAAAATTATAATTTACATCTAAGTAGACTTGAGAATATTGGATATAAAGTGATATTGATAACTCATAGTGAATTTACAAAAAAATTTAATGGAATTTTTAAAATAATTATTCCTAAAAATAAACCTAAATATCTTAAAGGTTTTTACAAAAAAAATAATGTTTCATTTTTTATTGGTAATAACTATACAGATGATTTAAGAACACCAATAAAACTTGGAATAAATACCATTTATATTGGTAAAAGTAAAATTGTTAAAAAAATCATTTTAAATAGGGCAAAAGCATTTTTTGATATAGAAGCAGCAGTTGACTATGTTGTAAATATCTCAAGTTAGTGTTTTAGAGAATGGATGTAGTTTATTCATTCTCTTTTATTTTAAAAGATTACATAATATTTGACTTTTAGTAATAATATTGATATAATATATTTGTTTTATATTAAAGTTTTATAAATTTATAAAATTAAAAAGAGAGGAATTTAAAAATGAGAAATGAAGCAATGAGGGAAGAGAGAAATATTAACACATCTAATACTATATCATTTTTACCTGCTTTTATTTTTACACTTTTTATTGCAATTTTACTTTTAGCTTGGCATTTTTCATCAGAGTCAGATTATTTAAAAAAGTTAGATAAAGTAAAGACAATAACTGTTACAAAATTTAGTGATGATATACAGATTACTACTTTTAGCGAAGAATTTGTACAGGGAAATAACGTTTTAATTAATTTGGATGTTACAGGGAATGAACATGACTTAAGTCTTACGACATTAAGTGATGGGAAAAAGTATCGAGTTGAAGTTATTCCAACTGATAATGGAGAATTTTTAGGTATAAATTTTCCTGAGGGACAATTACTGTTTGGTAACGTTGGGGACGGTAAACTGAATATAAAAACAGAAAGTATTAAAGAATATCCATATAATATTGAACTTAATTATTTAGAAAATGTTGTAAAAATTTGTATTGAATAAGAATAAAGTCAATAGCTAACAATTATTTAGCTATTGGCTTTTTCTCTAGATTTGTTAGCGTATTGTACTGTTATTAACAATAGGAAATACATTTTATATTTAAAATATATCTAAAAATACACTAAAGTTAACATAATGTTTGCTTTTTTATTAAAAACATGATATAATATTTAACGTAAGAAATGTAGATATTCCATATGATTATAAGGAATGAAAGTGCCCTTAAATATTGTATGGAATTCTTTTTTAAAATTTAAAGGTTCTCTAAAATAGAGATAGGCTATAAAACCTATTCTACACCTGAAAGTAGATAAGTCAAAAAAGAAAAAGGAGAATATTTTAAATGAACAAAGAAAGTAGAGAAAATATTGAAAATGCTTCTTTAGTAGTAGGCATAGTAGCCATGATAATTGTTGCTGTTTTTTTAGTAAGTATAACATGGAAAGTTGCTTATGCAATTTTTAAAGAGCATTATTATAACACTGTTACAATCGAATGTCTTGATAGTGGAAACTATACATATGGGGATGATTTGCAGTATATTGTAAGGGTAGATGGTAATGCAGATAAGATAAATATTTCAGGAGATGAAGAAATATATGATGTAAGCCAGTTAAATGAAAATGAAATTCTTATTACTATAAGAACAGGTAAGATTGATAAAGAGCAATTTCCTTATACAATTTCCATAGAGTATAGACATAAAACATGTAAAATTGTGATGCAATGAAGAGAGGGGGCAAAAGCTTTCCCTCTCTTTGATTAATCTATTAGCTTTTTCATATCTTCTGGAATAGGACATTTTATAGTTATTCTTTCTTCAGTTATTGGATGAGTAAATGATATTTTAGCACAATGTAGAGCTTGTCTTTTTATATATTTTAAATTATTATCTACATTATGTTCTATGCCATATAGCTCATCGCCAAGCAGTACATGTCCAATATATGACATATGTACTCTTATTTGATGAGTTCTACCAGTATGTAATAGTATTTCGAGTATTGTATAATTTTTTTCAAAGTTTCTATTTAATACATTATATTCAGTTTTAGCAAAGTCTCCATTTTCATTTACTTCTCGTATAATAATTGTTCCATCTTTTCTTGATATATTCTTTTCAATAATATCATGATCTTTTTCTACAATTCCATTTACAATACATAAATATTTTTTCTTAAAATTTATAAAATCCTTTCTCTTGGTAAATAGTTCTTGTATATATTCATGTTTTGCAAATATACATATACCAGTAGTATTTTTATCTAGTCTTGTTAATATATGAATATAATATATATTTTGTTTTTCTAAATAGTTAGCTACTATATTAGATAGGGTATTATTGTAATTATCACAAGATGGATGGATTGGCATATTTGCAGGTTTATTAATAATTAATAAATATTCATCTTCATATAATATATCTAGTTTTTTATCTACTTTTTCAAATTTGTCTATAAATCTTTTTTTGTTTTCACTTTTTTCCAATATGTCAAAGTCAATTAATATGTTATCATTTTCTTTTACAATAAAGTTTACAAATTCTGTCTTATTATTTACAAATATTGAATGTGAAAGTTTTAATTTTATAAGTAATTTAGATGATACATATAATCTATTCTTAAGTATATATTTTAAATCTT
The DNA here is from genome assembly GCA_948562205.1 of uncultured Clostridia bacterium. Taxonomy (GTDB): domain Bacteria; phylum Bacillota; class Clostridia; order TANB77; family CAG-465; genus CAG-465. Next base: position 8,600 of record CAOYAN010000014.1, read on the forward strand.
TATTACTATCTTTTTTTTCAACTCTATACGTTATTTTCAATTAAATTCACCATATATATTATATCAATTTATATATAAAATGCAAATTTAAAAGTATTAAAATTAAATATTAAGAATAATTGGTTATAAAATAAATGTGATAAATATAATACTTAAAAGATTACATAATATTGACTTTTGATTAAAAATTTAGTATAATGCTTACATATAATATAAATGATTTATCTTTAATTAAAAGAAAAGGAGAAAAACTATGAAAGCAGTAAAATTAAATGATGAGCAGGCAGAAGTTGTAAGAGAATTTACAGAGCATGCAAATGAGTTATCTGAAAAGTATAAAAAATTGGCAAAGGATTTAAGAGCAGTTGAATATTTGATAAAAGACAATATTACTTGGTTTGATAATTTACGTTTACTTGCTTGGGAGCTCGAAGAAACAAAAAAGCTTAGAGTAAATGAGAAAAATATATTATATGATGGAGGAGATTATACTGATAAAGCTCACTTTATTGATGCCATTTTATATCGGTTATATGAGATTAGGGGACATTCAGCACTGATAGAACCATATGTAACAATTAATATAAAGGATGATATTCTGGAGCTTTGCTTTAAAATGCGTAATGCAGTTGAAGCTATTATTGCTGATTAATTATATAACAAAAGTCATCTACAGATGTGGATGGCTTTTTTAGCTTTTATGAAAATTAGTATATAACTATTGAAATAGTTAGTATGTTTTTAAGTATATTTAACTTTAAAAAACAAATTATTTGTTTGAAAAATAATCTTTTCTGATGTATAATATGTAAGAGGAGAAATTATGAATTTAGAAATAGAGAAGAAGTATTTAGTAAAAAAAATACCGAATTTAGATAATGTATCTAAGATTGAATATGAAAGGTATTTTATCTCTAATGATCCTAAAAATCAAATTAGAGTTCAAAGGAAAAGTGATACATATGAAATTGAGAAAAAAATAGAAATTGGAATAAATGAGTATAAAAAAGAAAAGAAGAAAATATCAAAAGAGGAGTTTTTTAAATTAACTTCAAGTTGTAAGGATGTAATTAAAAGAGATAGTTATCTAATTTGTGAAAATCCAACTATTACCATAAAAATATATCATGGAAAATATGAGGGATTAGTTAGAGCAGAAGTTGAGGCCTCATCTATTAAAGAGCTTGAAAGCTTTAAAATTCCTAATTTGTTTGGAAGAGAAATAACAAATAGTAATATTGGCATGGATGCAAAACTTATAAAATTAAGTAGAGATGAATTTTTAAAAGAACTTTTAAATGAAAATGAAAGAATAGATGATTTAGAGTTGGATAATTTAAGAATAGTGCAAAATAAAGAGTATTTTTGTTTTGGAATGGATAGTATATTACTTGCAAATTTTGTAGATTCAATAAATAGTAAAAATATTATAATTGATTTTTGTAGTGGAAGTGGAGTAATTCCTGTTGTAATATCTGCTAAGAAAAAATATAGAGGAATTGTTGCTGTTGAACTACAAGATGAAATGTATGAATTACTTAGTAAAAATATAATGATAAATGGATTAAGTGATAAAATATCTTCTATACAAAGTGATATAAAAGATATTAAATATATAAAAAATATTATACTTGAAAAATATGGTAGAGATAATGTTGATATAATTGTGTGTAATCCACCATATAAGAAAATAGGTACTGGAGTGCAAAATGAAAATAAAGTAAAATATATTGCAAGACATGAAGAGATGTGTACATTAGAAGATGTATTCTTATCTTCATCAAAATTACTTAAATCTAAGGGAAAACTATATCTTGTGCATAAGCCTGATAGGTTGGTAGATCTTTTAGAGATTGCAAGAAAGTATTTTTTAGAGCCAAAGAAAATAAGATTTGTACATCCAAAACTTAAAAGCAGGGCAAGTATTGTTTTAATAGAATATGTAAAAAATGGTGGAAGTGAACTTATTGTTGATAAACCACTTATAGAATACTTTGATGATGGAAACTATACAGATGAAATTTATTCTATATATTCAAAGGAGGAGAAAAATGGATAGAGGAGTGTTATATATAGTAGGTACACCAATAGGAAACCTTAGTGATATTACAATTAGAGCACTAGATACATTAAATAGTGTTGATGTAATTCTTGCAGAAGATACAAGACAGACGCTAAAACTTTTAAATCATTTTAAAATAGAGAAAAAACTTATAAGTTATCATAGACATAATGAAAATGATAAAATAAACCAAGTTGTATCTATGTTAGATGATGGAAAAAATTTAGCATTAGTGTCTGATGCAGGTATGCCTATAATATCTGATCCAGGGCAGAATTTAATTAAATACTTGATTAAAAATGAGTATGAAGTTGTTGTAATTCCAGGAGTTACGGCTTTAATTACTGGAATTGTTAAAAGTGGTCTTGATTCTACTAGATTTACTTTTGAGGGATTTTTGTCTATTAATAAAAAACAGAGAAATGAAAGATTAAAATCTCTTGTAAATGAGACACGTACGATGATATTTTATGAAGCACCTCATAAAATACTTGCTACATTAAAAGATATGTTAAATATACTTGGTAATAGAAATATATGTATTGCAAGAGAGCTTACAAAAATACATGAGGAATATATCCATACAACTTTTAAAGAGGCAATAGAGAAAATAGAAAAAGATGGAATAAGGGGAGAAATAGTACTTTTAATTGAAGGCGTAAATGAAGATGTTTTAAAAGAAAAAGAGCAAGATGAAATAAATAGTATAGATTCAAAGGAACTTGTTTTAAAATATATAAATGATGGTATATCTAAAAAAGAGGCTATTAAAATGGTAGCAAAGCAAAAAGGCGTAAATAAAAATGAGGTTTATCAAGAATGCATTGATATTTAAAGGAGGAAGATTAGTGAGAGAAAAAGAACTAGAAAGATTAAAAAATATGTTAGAAATTGAAGATAGTTTATATGCTAAGGGATATAATTTCGTATGTGGTATAGATGAGGCAGGACGTGGACCTCTTTGTGGCCCAGTTGTTGCAGCTGCTGTTATTTTACCAAAAGATGAATGTATTGAGGGAGTAAATGATTCTAAAAAACTAAGCGAGAAAAAAAGAGAAAAATTATATGATGATATAATGGAAAAAGCTGTAGCTGTTGGTGTTGGTATAGGTGATGTTGAATTAATTGAGGAAGTAAATATATTAAATGCCACAAAGATTGCTATGAAAAGAGCACTTGAAAATTTAGAGATAAAACCTGACTATGTACTTATTGATGGAAATCAAATGATAGATATTAATATTCCTGGACAAACTGTTATATCTGGAGATGCTAAATCTGAGTCAATTGCTGCTGCATCTATTATTGCTAAAGTAACAAGGGATAGAATGTTAATTGAGTGGGATAAAGATTATCCAGAATATGGTTTTGCAAAGCACAAAGGATATGGTACTAAGATGCATACAGAGGCAATAGCAAAATATGGGCTTACTCCAATTCATAGACCTAGTTTTTGTAAGAAATTTGTAAAGTAAAGATATATAAATATTATGAATTAAGTATAAAAAGTAAATAAGTACAAAAAATTACATAATATTCAACTTTTGTTTCGAAAAAAGATATAATGTAAGTGTAGATTTTTAACAATAAAAAAATTTTTAAGAAGGGAAAGCCACTTAAGAGGTAAGGTATGAAAATGAGGAAAGTTATGCTTGATGTTGAATTGATAACTAAAGATCGTGTGGTCTTCGCTTATTGCTGTGTTGGTCTCGAAACGCAGAGAAATCTGTATGTAAAGGTTGACAATAGTCAAGAAGTAGAAAAAACATATTTCAAGATTAGAAAGAATGATACTAAGGTATCAGATGTTGTATGTACCATCGACTTTGATGTTATCGAAAAGTAGAAGTCACTGCTTCCATAGGTCTTGAGGAGGAAAGAGTTCAGACTTTGGAAGATGAGCGATAATCAAAATGGTCTATGAGGTGATGGCATGGTACCGCAAAGAGATTGAAAAAATAACAGCATAAAGATAATTGCCCCTGAAATTTAGGGGCTTTTATCGACCCTAAAAATGATATGTAGATGTTAATATTTACATATTTTTTCTTTTAACTTTTTTCTTGTTATTGTTGAAATTCTTTTTTTTAGATGATATAATTTCGCTGAGGAGAAGATTAATATGAAACTAGTATCGTGGAATGTAAATGGGCTTAGAGCTTGTATAACAAAAGGATTTTGTGATTTTTTTAGTAGAATAGATGCTGATATTTTTTGTGTTCAAGAAACAAAAATGCAAGAGGAACAAGCATATAATATAAATTTTGAGGGATATTATAAATATATGAATAGTGCACAGAAAAAGGGATATTCTGGTACAGCAATATTTACTAAAGTAAAACCTATAAGCGTTTCATATGGGCTTGGAATAGAAGAACATGACATGGAGGGACGTGCAATTACTCTTGAATATGATAATTTTTTCTTAGTAAATTCATATACTCCAAATTCTAAAAGAGAGCTTGAAAGACTTGAGTATAGAATGACTTGGGAAGATGAAATATTAAAATATCTTAAAAAATTAGAAGTTACAAAACCTGTTATATATTGTGGAGATTTAAATGTTGCACATGAAGAAATAGATATTAAAAATCCTAAAACTAATCATTTTAGTGCAGGTTTTACAGATGAAGAAAGAAATAAAATGACAACACTTTTAGAAAATGGATTTATAGATACTTTTAGATATTTATATAAAGATAAAAAGGATGCATATTCATGGTGGTCATATATGAGAAACTCAAGAGAGAAAAATATTGGATGGAGAATAGACTATTTTATAATATCAGATATATTAAAAAATGAGCTTAAAGAGGCATATATTTACTCTGATGTAATGGGAAGTGATCATTGTCCAATAGGTATAGATATTTTTTAAGTTATGTTGAGAAATAAAATAATATAGTATAAAATTATTTATAAAGAGGTGTTAAAATGGAAGAATTTGAAGGTAAAATATTTGGAAAAGAAAAAAAAGAATTACAAGAAAATATGAAAGAAGCATTAAATCTTACTTCAAAAATGAAACAGGAATTTGAAGAGTCAAAAGATCTTATTCTTGCCAAAAGAAAAGATGATGTAGATAGAATGCTTATAGAATATTATGATAAAAAACAAGGCTCATATGATATACAAAAAAGTTTACAAGAAACTTTTGTAGAGGGTGCTATGGAAAAATTGCAACAACGTGAGGAAGAAAGGGCACTAGCTGACTTAAATTTACCAGATGATGTAGATGAAAATGTAAAAAAACAAGCATTAGAAAAAATCAAAAAAGATGGAAAAACTGAAGATTTAACAGAAGAAGAATTGCAGTCAGAATTATATAAAGCTATATATGAAGATGTTTTTGAAAAATATAGCATACTTATGGATAAGATAAAAGATAAGCAAATAGAAGATGGATCACTTACAGTTGGTGATAAAGAGGGTACAGAACTCATAATCTATGAAAGATACTTAGTTGGAGTTGAAATGGCAAATCACAAAATCGGTGGTGATCGTTTTTCAAATGATCCAAGAATATCAGAACTTAGAAAAAACTTTAAAGAAAGATTTGATCAAAAACAAAAACAAGTTGATGATGTAACACGTGAGTCAATAGATGAATTGAAGCATTTATATAATGAAAAAAACGAAATAGCTGAACATATACAGTACTATACTATAAATTCGCATTTGGTATCTCCCGACAAGATGGATGCACTAAGAGAAAAGTACGTTACTTTATCTTATGAAATTAGAGAACAAGAGCCTACTTTAGAAGAATACAGTAGACAAATAGATGAACTTGATAAAAATAGAGACTTTGCGAGAAGAGAAGGAATAGATGAAAATAGTAGTACTGATAAAGATGTAGCCTCAATGTCTGTAGATTCTGTTGGAGATAGTATGCTTACTAGATCTAGTGCAGATGAAATTAAAAGTAGTACTTTGGCAGATACTAAAGACAATATTGAAGATATAGAAAAGTTAGAAGAAAGTGAAGAGAGAAGCAAAGAATTTAAAAGAGAAGAGTTTATAAGAAGATACAATGAGGCAAAAGAAAAAGGTGATATTAGTGAAATGAATATGCTAATATTACAATATAGAAATGATTTAGATGTGGATAGAATTATAGAAGAAGAAAGAGAAATATCTGATATAGAAATCGAAGAAGAATATGAGTATAATGACTTTATTGGTGGACTAAATGCTATAAATAGTGATGATGAAATGATTGCACAAATGAATAAAAGAGCAGATGAAAAACTAGAAGAAAAAGAACAAGAACATGAAGATATTGGAATTTCAAGAACTATATGGAATGGATAAAATTTGGAGGTAAAAATATGGGATTAGTAACAACAAAAGAGATGTTTGAGAGAGCATATAAAGGTGGTTATGCAATTGGTGCATTTAATGTAAATAATATGGAAATTATACAAGGTATAGTTGAGGCTGCAACAGAGACTAACTCTCCTGTTATACTACAAGTATCAGCAGGTGCTAGAAAGTATGCAAATCCAATTTATTTAAAAAAACTTGTAGAGGCTGCTATAGAATGTAATAAAAAAGCTGGACATGATATACCAATGGTACTACATTTAGATCATGGCGCAGATTTTGAAATTTGTAAAGATTGTATTGATAGCGGTTTTACATCTGTTATGATAGATGGATCTAAATACGATTTTGAAGAAAACGTAGCTTTAACAAAAAAAGTAGTAGAATACGCTCATCCAAGAGGTGTAGTTGTAGAGGCAGAAATAGGTAAACTTGCAGGAGTTGAAGATGATGTTAATGTTTCATCAGATGATGCAATGTATACAGATCCTGCTGAAGCTGAGGAATTTGTAAAAAGAACAGGTTGTGATTCTTTAGCTATTGCAATTGGAACAAGTCATGGTGCGTATAAATTTAGGGGAGAGGCAAGACTTAGATATGATATATTAGAAGAAATATCTAAAAGACTACCTGGATTTCCTATTGTTTTACATGGTGCATCATCAGTTCCACAAGAATTTGTTAAAATGTGTAATGAATATGGTGGTAATATTCCTGGTGCTAAAGGTGTTCCAGAGGAAATGTTAAAGAAGGCTGCAGAAATGGCAGTATGTAAGATAAATATTGATAGTGATATAAGACTTGCTATGACTGCAAACATCCGTGAATGTTTTGAAAAAAATCCAGAAGTATTTGATCCTAGAACATATTTAGGACAGGCAAGAGTTGCAGTAAAAGATATGGTAAAACATAAAATTATAAATGTTTTAGGCTCAGAAAATAAAGCATAGGGAGGAAGTTATGGAATATAGATATAAACCACAAGGAGTATGTTCAAGAGAATTTTTAATTGATATAGATGAAAATGATATTATAAAAGATGTAAAGATTGTTGGAGGATGTGCTGGAAACACAACTGGTATCTCAATGCTAGTTAAAGGTATGAGAATAGAAGATGTTATAAAAAAATTAAAAGGTATACCATGTGGACCTAGAAAAACTTCATGTCCTGACCAATTAGCACTTGCATTAGAGGAAATAATAAATAGTAGAAAATAATAAAATATAGCCATTAACTAAGATTTAAGTTAATGGCTATACGCTTAATTTATTTCAAATAATTGTTCGAATAAAAAATATGATTTTGTAATCCAAACACGTGAATTGTTATCTATTTTAGTAATTATAATAATAGAATTATCTTTTTCTAATAAAGCTTTAAAAGAAAGTTTAGAAATGTCTTTTATTGCTATCCTAAATTCTTTTGATAGGATTTTATCTGTATAATCATTTGGATTTATATATGTTATCTCATGCCATTTATCATCATTTAGTCTTTTCTTTAATCTTATTAATGCTTCTTTATCAAACATACAACCAAATATTTTTGGAACAATAAGACAGATAAGTGTTGATAATATATATAAAATCATAAATGTAATATAAATATTTATATTTAAAATGTAAGAAGTACTAATAATTGAAATAAATATAAATATTATTAATAAAAAAAGATATAAAAAAGTTATATTTGTTTTCTTAGACATATTAAGCCCTCCTTAAATGTTATCATAATTATGAATTACTAAAATACTTTTATATGTGATATTATATCACATATAGCATATAAAGTAAAATCGAGTTCATTTTTTGGTTTTTTTCATCCATTTTACTTGAAGAAATTTTAGATATATAGTATAATATTATGGGTAATAAAAGGAGTAATTGTAGTAATAATTTGTGAGTGCATATTATGTATTTAGAAATTATTATTACAACCTTTTATTGAAAACATATAAAGGAGGAAAAAAAGTATGTTTAGAAAATTTGAAACTACCTTTGCAGGTAGACCACTTGTTATAGAAACAGGTAAAATGGCAGGACTTGCTAATGGTTCATGTTTAGTTAGATATGGAGATACTGCAGTTCTTGTAAACGTAACTATGTCAAAGGAACCAAGGGATGGAATTGACTTTTTACCACTTTCTGTAGATTATGAAGAAAGATTATATTCAGTAGGTAAAATACCTGGAGGATATATTAAAAGAGAAGGAAGACCTACAACAAAGGCAATACTAGTATCACGTGTTATTGATAGACCTATGAGACCTTTATTTCCAAAGGACTATAGAAATGATACTTCAATAAATGCTTTAGTACTTGCTGTAGATCCTGATATTTTACCAGAGGTACCAGCATCTCTTGGTGCATCAATTGCACTAAATATTTCAGATATTCCATTTGATACTCTAGTAGGATCAGTAAAAGTTGGTCTTGTTGATGATAAGCTTATATTAAATCCAACATTAGAGCAAAGAGAAAAATCAAAACTTGATTTGACAGTATCTGCAACACCAGATAAAGTTTGCATGATTGAAGCTGGAGCATCAGAAGTACCAGATGCAAAAATGCTTGAGGCTATAAAGCTTGCACATGATGAAATTAAAAAACTTTGTGTATTTATTTCTGAGATAAAAAAAGAAGTTGGAAAACCTAAAGCAGAGTATAAATCTTTTGCAGTACCAGAAGATATAGCAAACTTTGTTTTAGAAGTAGCAAAAGATAAAATGCATGATGCAGTACTTGCAACAGATAAAACTGTAAGAGATGAAAAAGTAGATGCAGTAAATGAATTTGTAAAACAAGAATATATAAATAAATTTGGCGAAGAAGCATTTGCTGAAAACAAATCAATGATTGGTGAAGCATTGTATAAAGCTGAGAAAAAAGCAGTTAGAAGTTTAGTTATAAATGAAGGAAAAAGAGTTGATGGTAGAGGACTTGATGAGATAAGACCTCTTAGTGCAGAAGTTGGACTATTTAATAGAGTACATGGAAGTGCACTTTTCTCACGTGGACAGACTCAAGTATTATCAATGGTAACTCTTGGAACATTATCAGATGAGCAAACATTTGATGGTTTAGATGAAGAAGAATCAAAAAGATATATGCATCATTATAACTTCCCACCATATAGTGTTGGAGAAGCAAGACCTGCTCGTGCACCAGGTAGACGTGAAATAGGACATGGAGCACTTGCAGAAAGAGCATTAGAGCCAGTAATACCTTCAAAAGAAGAATTTCCATATACTATTAGAGTAGTGTCTGAAGTTTTAAGTTCTAATGGTTCTACATCACAAGGTAGTGTGTGTGGATCAACACTTGCATTAATGGATGCAGGTGTACCAATTAAAGAACCTGTTGCTGGAATTTCTACAGGACTATTCACTAAAGATGGAGATACAAGTGATTATATTATGGTTACTGATATTCAAGGTATTGAAGATTTCTTTGGTGATATGGATTTTAAAGTTGCAGGTACAAAAAATGGTATTACAGCTATTCAAGTTGACATTAAAATTGATGGACTTACATATGAAATAATAGAAGAAGCTTTTGCAAGAACAGCTAAAGCAAGAAAATATATACTAGATGAGGTAATGTTAAAGGCAATTGACAAACCTAGAGAAAATCTATCTAAATATGCTCCAAAAATAGAGACTATAAAAGTAAATCCTGAAAAAATTAGAGATATAATCGGAACTGGTGGAAAAACAATTAATAAAATAATTGATGAAACTGGTGTTAAAATTGATATTGAAGATGATGGAACAGTATTTGTAGCAGGTATTGAACAAGAAAAAATAGATAGAGCAATAGAGATAATTGAATCTCTAACAAGAGATGTAGAATTAAATCAAGTATATATGGGTAGAGTAACTAAAATATTACAATTTGGAGCTTTAGTAGAAATATTACCAGGAAAAGAAGGTCTATTACATATATCTAAAATTTCTAGTGAGAGAGTAAATAAAGTAGAAGATGTATTAAGTGTTGGAGATGACATATTGGTAAAAGTAATAGAAATAGGAAAAGATGATGGTAAGTTTAGTTTAACAGCAAAAGATCTTATGAAAGTTTAGGGGTGTTAAGATGCAAGTATATGCATTTGTTGGAAAGACAGGAACTGGAAAAAGTTATCATGCACAAGAAGTTGCAAATAAATACAAAATAAGATATATAATTGATGATGCAATTTTAATAAAAGAAAATAAAGTTGTGGCAGGTAAATCAGCTAAGACAGAGGCTAGTAAAATAGCTTCTGTTAAGGCTGCTATATTTTTAAATGATGATAGAAGAATACCGATGGTAAAAGCTATAAAAAAAGAAAATCCAGATAAACTTTTAATTCTTGGTACTTCTGATGATATGGTTAAAAAAATTGCGCAAAACTTAGAAGTTGGAGAGATTTATAAAACTGTATATATAGAAGAGGTAGCAAGTAGTGCTCAAATAGAGGAAGCAAGAAGATCAAGAGTAGAAGATGGCAAGCATGTTGTACCAGTTCCTACATTTGAAATAAAAAAACAATTTTCTGGATATTTTTTAGAAAATTTAAAAATATTTGATATATTTAAAAAACAAGATTCAGAAGAATATGAAACAACTACTAGTGAGAAAACTATAATTAGACCAACATACAGTTATCTTGGAAATTTTAGTATTGCAGACAATGTAATAAATGCTATAATTTCACATTCTGTATCAAAAGTTGATGGTGTAACAAGAGTATATAGAGTTAGTACACAAAAATATAGTTATGGAATGAAGTTAGATATTGATATAGCTGTAAGATATGGTAAAAATTTGCAAAATATTAGTTCAGAGGTAAGAAATGTGGTAATTTATGCAATAGACTATTCAACAGGTATTAATTTATATGGAATAGATATTAATATTAAATCTATTGAAAAATAAAACACACTTAGTGTTGAAAAAACAAAATAAATGTAGTAAAATATACGCGAGGGTGGTATGAAATGGAAACAATGAGATACACAGAACATAAAAAAAGTTCAAAAGGAATAGTTATATTTCTATTCTTATTTATAATAGTTGGTGGAGCTATAATATTTTTAGCAATGAAAGATGAAAAAGAACCACAACTAATAGGTTCTAAAAAATCAGATATGCAAAAATTAGTAGATATAGATAATAGTGCATTAGAAGAGGAAAAAGCTAAAAATTCAAATATTAAATATGATGTAAAAGATAGAGTAATAGAAGATAATACTAATAAAAAAATATCTGGAGAAATAACTTTACCAGAAATATATGTTGAGGGTGTAGTATTACAAGAAATAAATGATGCTATTGAAAAAGATTATTCTGATACATTTTCGGGTCTAAAAGAGAAAATGAGCAGTGCAGAGAATAATTTTAAATATGTTGTATCATATACAAATTATGATAATATGATAGGATCTAAAAAAGTGTTATCAGTAGTAATAAATCAAAAAATAATAGATACTGCAAATGATAATATTACGATGGAACAAATAAATACATATAATATAGATTTAGTAAATAAAACTAAAATATCTCAGTCAGATATTGCAAGAAATACTTTAGGAAAAGATTATAAAACAGTTTTAAGAAGTAAAGTATTAAATTATTTAACTGGGAAAGAAATAATGAGTGAAGAAGAATTTAATTATACAATAACAGGACTTGAAAATTTCTATATTAAAGAAGGAAAACTATATATTGTATTTAATCCTGATGAATTAGCAGATAAAAAATATGGCATACTAGAAATACAAGTAGAAGATTAAGGGGGAAGTTAAATGGTAAATTCAATGGAAGACATTGTTAATTTATGTAAATCAAGAGGATATGTTTATCCAGGTTCCGAAATATATGGTGGACTTGCCAATACATGGGATTATGGACCACTTGGATATGAGTTAAAAAATAATGTAAAAAGAGCATGGTACAAAAAATTTATACAAGAATGTAAATATAATGTTGGAATTGATGCAGCAATACTTATGAATCCACAAGTTTGGGTAACAACTGGTCATGTTGGCGGATTTTCAGATCCATTAATTGATTGTAAAGAATGTAAAACAAGACATAGAGCAGATAAACTAATTGAAGAATGGGCTACAAAAAATGGAAAAGAAGTTGTAGCTGATGGTTGGTCAAATGAAGAGACAATAAATTATATTAAAGATAACAATATTTGTTGTCCAAATTGTGGTAAATTAAACTTTACTGATATTAGACAATTTAATATGATGTTTAAAACATTTCAAGGTGTTACTGAAGACACAAAAGATCAAATTTATTTAAGACCAGAAACAGCTCAAGGTATGTTTGTAAACTTTAAGAATGTACTTAGAACAACAAGAAAAAAACTACCTATGGGTATTGGTCAACAAGGAAAGTCTTTTAGAAATGAGATAACTCCTGGAAACTTTACATTTAGAACAAGAGAATTTGAACAAATGGAATTAGAATTTTTCTGTAAACCAGGTGAAGATTTAAAATGGCATGAGTACTGGAAAGAATATTGTATGAATTTCTTAATCAATTTAGGTGCAAATAAAGAATTACTTAGATTTAGAGATCATTCTAAAGAAGAATTAAGTTTTTATAGTAATGCTACATCAGATATTGAATTTAAGTTCCCATTTGGATGGGGAGAACTTTGGGGTATTGCTGATAGAACAAATTATGATTTATCAAGACATATGGAAGCATCAGGTGAAGATATGACATATCTAGATCCTGAAACAAATGAAAAATATGTACCATATGCAATAGAGCCTGCAGTTGGAACTGATAGACTTATGCTTATGTTTTTATGTAGTGCTTATGAGGAAGAAAAAATATCAGATACTGATACAAGAACTGTATTACATCTACATCCATTTTTAGCACCAATAAAAATTGCAGTATTGCCTTTATCTAAAAAACTTTCTGATGGCGCAAATAGAGTATATGATATGTTATCTAAAAAGTATAATGTTGATTTTGATGAGACTGGAAGTATTGGAAAAAGATATAGAAGACAAGATGAAATTGGAACACCATATTCTATAACTTATGATTTTGATTCAGAAAACGACAATGCGGTTACTATAAGAGATAGAGATACTATGGAGCAAGTAAGAGTAAAAATAGAAGATTTAGATAAGTGGTTTAAAGATAAATTCGAGATTTAATATAAGAGGTGATTTAAGTGAATAAAAAAAATAGTATATTAAAATACACAGTAGTTGGAATACTTATAGTATCAATGGTATTTTCAATGTTTGCTGCTCTAATTTCAGCAATTGTATAATAATTATTTAACTAAAGATAAGGGGGATAATATATGTTACCAAAGATAACAAATAGTTTTAGTGCTATGATTTTGGCAATGCAAAGTGCATTAGATTTAACAAGTCCAATAAGATATTTAGTACTAATTGCAGATATTACCTTAGTTGTATTAATTGCTTACTATTTATTTAGATTTATAAAAAAGACAAGAGCAGAGCAAATCTTTAAAGGTGTATTATTTATTTTCGGAATATTTATACTATCGAAGCTTTGTAATATGGTGATATTAAACTTTTTACTTACTAATTTTATGACATATGGAATACTTATACTAATTGTTGTATTTCAACCAGAACTTAGAAATGCGTTTGAAAAACTTGGTAGGAGTAAAATTGTTGATGTATTTGATATGAATGATAATATACTTGTAAAGCATTCTATATCTGAAATTGTTAAAGCAGTTGAGATTATGTCATTAAAACAAATTGGTGCTTTAATTGTAATAGAAAGAAAGATAAAAATTACTGAAGCATTACGTGAAGGAATAAATTTATCTTCAAAAATATCATCAGAGCTTATTCAAAATATATTTATGCCACGTACACCTCTACATGATGGAGCTATAGTAATAGATGGAACTGAGATTCTTGCTGCAAAGTGTATTTTACCACTAGCCTCAGAGGGTAATGTGCCAAAAAGTCTTGGTACAAGGCATAGAGCAGCTGTAGGAATTACAGAAATTTCAGATGCTTTAGTAATTGTTGTCTCAGAAGAGACAGGAATTATTTCACTAGTCGAAAATGGAAAACTTACAAGGGAACTTACAGGTGACAAATTAAAAGAACTTTTACTAAAAAAGCTAGACAGAACAAAGAGTGCAAATACTATTAAAGGTATTGTTAAAAAGTAAATAAAAATATTCATATAATTTAATTACTATTCATATATAATCATAGATAAATAAGATGGGAGTAATAAATTATATGAATACTATTTTTATTGATATTTGTGATTTTAGATTAAAGAATGAAAAAAAATTAAGTATAATAGATATTATAAAAAGTAAATTTTTTAAAGTAGCTATTACAAAAGATTTTATAGAATATGACATTAATAAAAATGTTTTACTTAAAATAGATATAAATTTTTTAAATAAAGTTTTAGAAAATAAGAACAAAGTATATGAAAAAATTTTAAAAGTATTTTTAAAAAAAGAATTTAGTAAAATTGGAAGATTAAATATTGTATGTAGTAAAGAAATTGATAGAAATAAAAAATATAAAAACTATATTATAAATCTTTTTTATACAACTTTTATAAATCTTGAAATTTGTGATATCAAGATCCAAAATGATATATTAAAACATGATACAATATATATTGATAACATGTTAAAAAATTCAAATATAGATAAGTCTAGAGCAAATATTTTAATTGTTATAAACAATATAGAAGATATAAAAGAAGAAAAGATAATAGAGTATATAAAAAAATATAAATATGTAGATATTTTAAGACTTGATGGAATTTCTAAATCTAGTTTTAAAATCTTATTAAAAAGACTTGATGTAATAAATGACGAATATGGTACAACAATTGAAATAATTCAAAGGAGAAATATTTGTGAATATGATGTATATACAATATATAGTAATATAAATTTAGAAGAGTTTAAAAATCATTATATTTTAAATTCAAATGCAAGAATTCTTAATACTAAAAATGAAGAAGAGGATACTTTAAATTTATCATATAGAATGTATAACAAAAACAAATATAATTTAGAAGTATTATTTAATAGAATAAATTATGATATGAGTAGGTTTAGTAAAATTAAACTTGGAAATTTGTATAAATAAAATAATTATAACTAATTTATAATACTTGACATATAGTGTATAATTATATTGTTGATTTTAGGAGGAAAAAATATGGGAGAAAGAGATATAATATTAACTGTTGAAGGTTATAATAAATTAGAAGAAGAATTAAAAAATTTAAAAGGGCCCAAAAAAATGGAAGTGGCTGAAAGAATTAAAATAGCAAGAGAATTTGGAGATATATCTGAAAACTCTGAATATGATGATGCTAAAAATGAACAAGCATTACTTGAAGCAAGAATACTAGAAGTAGAAAACATGCTAAGAGTTGCAAAAGTTGTAGATGATGATGATGTATCTACTAGAGTTGCTGGTGTTGGAACTTTAGTAACAGTACATGATTATGAATTTGATGAGGAAATATCTTATGGTATTGTTGGTGCTACTGAAGTAAATATTGCTGAAAATAAAATTTCAAATGAATCACCAGTAGGTAGAGCTTTAATTGGTAAGAAAAAAGGAGAAGAAGTTGATGTAGAAACACCAGGTGGAGTTGTAAAATATAAAATAATGTCAATAGAAAGATTATAATATAAAGGAGGACAACTGTTGTGGGAGAAATAAATGAATTAAGACGTGTACGTGAAGAAAAAGTACAAAAATTAAAAGAATATGGTGTTAGTGTACATCCTGAAAGATTTGAGACAACACATTCATTAAATGAAGCTATGAAGTTAGATGAGGGAGAGCAAAATGTAAGAGTTGCTGGACGTGTTATGTCTAAGAGAAAGATGGGTAAAATATCTTTTATGGATTTAAGAGATATAGAAGGTAGAATACAACTTTGCATAAAAAAAGATGAAGTAGGAGAAGATTTATATAAACAAATTCATGAAACTGTTGATGTGGGTGACTTTATAGGTGTATGTGGAGATATATTTTTTACTCAAACAGGGGAGAAAACTATTAGAGTAAAGGAATATGAATTCTTAGGCAAATCTCTAAGACCATTGCCTGAAAAATTTCATGGAATAAGTAATCAAGAAATGTTATATAGAGAAAGACATCTTGATCTTATAATGAATGATGAAACTAAAAAAAGATTTCTTTTAAGATCTAAATTTATAAAGCTTATGAGAGAATTCTTATGGAATAAAGGATTTATTGAAGTTGAAACACCAATATTACAAAATACTGCATCTGGAGCAACAGCTAGACCTTTTATAACACACCATAATACATATGATGCTGATGTATATCTTAGAATATCACCAGAGCTTACATTAAAAAAATTAATTATTGGCGGTTTTACTAATGTATTTGAAATAGCTAGAGATTTTAGAAACGAAGGAATAAGTGTTAATCATTTACAAGATTTTACTATGATTGAAGGATATAGTGCATATTTTAATTATGAAGATAATATGAAACTTTTACAAGAAATGGTAGTATTTTTAATTTCAAATCTATTTGATGGTAGTTTAGAAGTAGAAATAGGAGACACTAAAATAGATTTTGGTGGTGAGTGGGATGTAATAAGTTTTAGGGATTTATTACTTAAAGATTGTGGAATTGATATAGATAAATTTCCTACAGCAAAAGAGTTACTTGATGAAATACGTAAAAGAGGAATAGTTCTTGAAGTAGAAAATATAGAAAATCTTGGTAGAGGAAACCTAATAGACCAACTTTATAAAAAAGTAAGTAGGCCTAATATAATTAAACCAACTTATTTAATAAAACATCCAATTGATTTATCTCCGCTTGCAAGAAGTAATGATGAGAATGAAAATTTAACTGATAGATTTCAATTAATTGTTAATGGACAAGAGATAATTAATGGTTACTCAGAGCTTGTAGATTCAGTTGAACAGGAAAATAGATTACTTGAACAAAGTAAATTAAAAGAAAATGGTGATGAAGAAGCAATGAGTATTGATCATGAATATATTAAAGCTATGGAATATGGAATGCCACCTATATCTGGTTGGGGTCTTGGAATTGACAGATTTTTACAGTTCTTAACAAATAGTTATAATATAAGAGATGTTGTTTTATATCCATTACTTAAAAGAAGAGATAATGTAGAAATAGATGATGGACAAGAAAATGAAGAATAAATATGAAGAGACTTAAAAAACTTTATTTTTAAGTCTCTTTTCTAATATGCACTATATTTACTGCTTCTTTTAAAATTTCTGCAGATATTCTATTGGTATATAATACTTCACCATCAATACTTACAGGAAATTTATTATTTGAAACTATAAGCACTTTTTTTGCTTTTTTGATATGGGCTTGTTTATATTTTAGATGTTCACCTTTTTTATATGAAGGTAAAAATCTTATTTTTTGAAATATACTTGTGGCATCTACAATACATGTATCTATTATTCCATCATTACATTTTGCATCAGGACAAGGCTTTACACCACCACCATAATATTTTCCATTTGCAATAACAGAGAGTGTAAACTTTCCTTTATATACTATATCGTTATCTAGCCTTATTTTTAAATTATAATTTTTATTACGCATAAGAGTATAAAAAATTGAAAGATTATATTTCATTTTTCCTGATAAGAAATTTAGTTTTCTAAATTTGTCAACATTTTGTGCTACCATTGCATCGAAACCAGAGTTTAGAATATTTACACAATATCTATTATTATTTAATTTTATTATATCAGTTTTTATTGATTTCCTACCTATAGATAAAGTAACTATTTTTCTAAGACTCATATAATCTGATATACTTTTTATAAAGTCATTACCAGTTCCACAAGGTATTACAACTATTTCAGAATCTCTTCCTATAATTCCACATATAACTTCATTTAAACTTCCATCTCCTCCAACTACATATAGTCTACATTTTTCATTTTTAGTAACATCTTGTGTAATTTTTGTAAGATGTCCTGGATACTTAGAAGTAATAATACTAGAATTAATGTTATATTTATTTAATAGTTTTTGAATTATAATTCCATGTTTTAGACCACTATGACGTCCTGATACAGGATTTACTAGTATAATATGTCTCATAGTATACCTCCGAATCTATAAAAATTATATCATTTGTTTATAAAAAAAACAATAAGTGAATAAATTTATGGTAAAATCATATAATTTAATATGATTTAAGGGAAGGTGATCATATGCAAAGAAATAGAAATATGAGAAGAGGCATAAGTATGAGAAAATATATGAGTAGTAGGGGGAATAATACAAGTTATAATAGAGTGATACTTACAAGTGGTAATGTAGGAAGTGATGTAGAAAAATTGCAAAAAATGTTAGTTACAATATCTCAAGACTACAATAGTATACCAGTTGTAAATATTACATCAAATTATGATGATTTGACAAGAAGAGCTGTATTTGAACTTCAAAAAATAATGGGACTTGAAACAACAGGCAGTGTAAATAAAATTATGTGGGATAGAATGAATGTACTTACTAGTAAAAGAGTAGAAGAGAATTTTGTAGATGATACTTCATTTGATGAATCCAAAAATGTTATTTCCGAGGGAAAAAAAGGTAAAATGGTATCAGACCTTCAAAAGTATTTAAATACTATTACCGAAAAAAATCCTAGTATTCCAAAACTTACTGTAGATGGTATATTTGGGCCAAAAACCAAAATTTCTGTTATAGCTTTTCAAAAATTATTTAATTTAGAGCCAGATGGAATAGTTGGTCAAATAACATGGGAAACACTATATAACATTTCACTAGGAAAGAAAGCCCCCACTATATATGATTAATAAAATTTTAAATAACATTTTATAATGTACCTTAAGTAAAACACATTTAAGGTACATTTTTCTTTTCTCGTTGACTTTAAATTTATTAAATGATATAATTTTTAAAGAAAATGTGAGGTAAGTTTTATGGATAATAGAATAGATAAAATAAATTATTATTTAAAAATAGCTGATACTATAACAGAGCGTGGGACATGTATTAGAAGAAATTATGGAGCCGTTGTTGTAAAAAATGATGAGATTGTATCTACAGGATATACTGGAGCTCCAAGAGGAAGAAAAAATTGTATAGATTTAGGGTATTGTGCAAGACAAAAATTAAACATTAAAAGTGGTGAAAAATATGAACTTTGTAGATCAGTACATGCTGAACAAAATGCTATAATTAGTGCTGCTAGAAAGGATTTAATTGGCGCAACTTTATATTTAGTTGGAAGAGAAGCAAATGGTGAATATACAAATTATACTGATTGTTGTAGTATGTGTAAAAGAGTAGTTATAAATGCAGGTATTGATAAGGTAATAGCAAAAGATATTAATTCAGAGTGTGGTTATAGAGTAATTAATGTTAGTGATTGGGTAGATTATGATGAAGTTTTAGAAGAAAAAGTAAAACCAATAATAGAGGAAGAGGAAAAATAATATGTCATTAAACATTGTTTTAGTTGAACCAGAAATACCACAAAATACTGGAAATATAGCAAGAACTTGTGCTGCAATTGGTGCAACTTTGCATTTAATAAAACCACTTGGATTTGATATATCAGAAAAAGCTGTAAAAAGGGCAGGACTAGATTACTGGGATAAATTGAATATAATAGTATATGAAAATTTAGAAGATTTTAAATCTAAAATTAAGATAGATGATATGTATTTACTTTCTACTAAGGCAAAAAAGATATATAGTGAAGTAAATTATACTAAAGATTCATATATTGTATTTGGACCAGAGACAAGAGGTCTTCCTGAAGATTATATACTTGAAAATTTTGATAGAGCTGTAAGAATACCAATGAGAGAGAATATAAGATCTCTTAATCTATCAAATAGTGTTGCAATTGTAGCTTATGAAGCTGAGAGGCAAGTTAATTTCAATGGATTAGAAGAGATAAGTAAATACTTTGATAATTAATTTGTAATGTACAAAGGAGAAGATGTAAATGAGTGAAAATAATATAAAGACTAGCAGTAGTATAATGGGATATCTATTACTTGAAAATAATACTTTTCATATAATAGAAATTATAGCTACATTAATAAGGAAATATGGTGTAGATGTAAAATTTGATGAAAAAAGTAATGCATTTACTTTTAAATATGGAGATTATATAATAGGTGCTAGCTTCGTTAATGGAGTTATGGGAACAACAGACCCTATTAATGCATGTAAGTATAACTTTTTATGGAAAAGTGCAAGAGAAAAGGTTTCTTTGTATAAATCACATGTGTTACTTTCTGTAATGAATGTTAAAAATAAATTAGAAGGATATAAATTATTTACAGAGATTATGTGTGTACTTGCAAACTTTGATAATGCAATAGCTATTTATATGCCTGCACAAAATGTTACTTTAAATGCTGGTACTTATATTGAAGATGCAAGAGTGCTTAAAAGTGGAAAAAATCCTATTCATTTATGGATATGTATTTGTCCTGTTGAATTAGAAGATGCAACACTTGTATATACATATGGACTTAATGAGTTTGGAAAATATGAAATAGAGGCAAGAAGTACAGAAAAACACTATATGGAACTATTTGATTTTGTATATAATTTATGTGATTATATACTTATAAATAATAAAATATTAGAGACAGGAGATAGTTTTAATACAGCAAATGGTGAAAATTATATAGCTATTGTAGGTGAGGGAATATATATTGATAGAGCTTCTGCAAAATTTAATATGTAAATAAAAAAAATAATAAAATAGTATTGACATTGACTATTTGTTAGTGTATAATTATACTCGTACAAAACAAATAGTTAATGTTTGTATGGCGGCATAGCTTAGTTGGCTAGAGCGTTCGGTTCATACCCGAAAGGTCATTGGTTCGACTCCAATTGCCGCTACCAAAATAATAGAGCCAAGCGGATTTGAGGAAATGGAGCTTAGCTCTTTTTTTATATTTCCCAGCTTTTTTCACTTCGATTACTATATTATTGATTAATTAATATGTAATAATATTATTATTGAATATAAAAATATGAATGAGCTAATAATATTAAAAAAGGAGGAGTATATGAGATTATGGCATTATAAATTAATAGAAGTTTTACCACAAAAAATGCTTGTGTCTCAATGGAGAGAAGTTATCGCTATTAAAAGACAATGGGAAAAGGATACTCTAAAACATAGATTAGTTAGTTATGTTAAAAAATATGAAAAGGAATTGTTTTATACATATGTATTACAAATAGTTAGAGAAATGAATAACAGAAAAATAAATTATCAAGAAAAATATTTGGAAGAAATCAGAAAATTTTGTTGTAAATTACATATAAAAGGAGATAATAACTATCCAGAACATAATGATAGATATTTAATACAATGTTATTATAATTTGCAAGAAAAGTATGATAGGGGAATTATAAAAAAAGATGAGTGGGAAAAAATAGATACAAAATTTAGATCTGTTTTTAAATAAATTAAAGAACAGATCTAAAAATATTAAATTTTGAAGTTTTTTATAAATCTATAAATCCATTTCTACTCCAAAGCCAAAGTGGTGTATGAATATCTATTGGCTTTAAATTAGAATTCTTTAGTAGAGTATTCCATTTATCAATGACAATTTCTTGAACATTTGATTTATTTAATTCATCATCTGTTATAATACCTAGTCTATGACTTGATTTAATAACGTGTGTATCAGGTGCAACAGTTAAACATTCTAAATTGTTATATTTCATATCTGTATATTGGTAAATAACATATAGCCAATAATTACATATTTTAGTTCCAGAAAGATATGGAAAATCTTTTTTGTGTTTCTTTTGTATAAAATCTCTAATTAAATTTACATCAAAATTATTTTCATAGAATATATTTCTTATATCACCATTAAATAAATTTACAAAAGTATTACACAGTTTAATCCAGATTTCTGTTTGTTTGTTTTTTTGAAGTGCAATTTTATATTTTGTAAGTGCATTTTGTACATCTTCAAAAGAAGAGTTTACTACTAATTTTGGGAAGAAAACAAATCTTGTGGAATCATCTAAGTAAGTTTTGTATGCACTCTCCCAAAGTGTATATGAATTTCTTTGATAATTTAGTGCCATAGGTAGGGTAAAGTATAAAAAATTTTCTTTAGAGGACAAAGGGAGTTTTGGATTTTTATCCTCTGGCATAACTTCACCACCTAGTTTACCATTTTTATATGCACTATATAGTTTTTCTACTTTATCTATTATATTATCTTTCATATTTTCACATCCTTAATAAAAATTATATCATATAATAATTAAAAATTAAAGAAAAAATAATAACCTAGTAGATACTAGGTTATAGAATAAGTCCTATTAGCTCTATTAAAAATCCACTTAAAGTACCAGATAGATATAATAGCACTATTATTTTTATATTTTCTTTTATATTTTTATTTGATTTGAAAAGTACAACTGTACCCATACCAGCTCCAGCAGAAAGTCCTGCTATTATTGATGCAAAACTTATGTTTCCAGAGATGTATAATTCAGTTAAAAGAACAGAAGATGCACAATTTGGTATTAATCCAATAAGACCTGCAATAAATGGTTGGAATATACTTCCACTCATAAGTATTTTTGATAAATTTTCTTCTCCTATATATGTAACTATAATATTTAGTAAAAATATAACTATTACAAGGAATATAAATATTTCAAAAGTGTGTTTTAGAGCTGATTTAAATATTCCATGTTCACAATCACAATTATGGCACATATTATGTATGTGTTCATCTACTTCATGAATGTTATCTTTAGTATTATTATTTTTATGTATTTTTTTCATTACAAGATCAATTAAAATACCAATTATAATTGCAATTACTAGCTTAGTAGCAATTATTTTTAATATTGAAATACTATTTTGTGGATGTGATAGTAAAACTGGTATTGCTTCATCTGATGTAGATAAAAATACAGCAAGTAATGTACCAAGTGTGATAACTCTACTAGCATATAAGTTAGATGCTGTAAGTGAGAAACCACATTGTGGAAAACATCCAAGTAGTGCCCCTATAACAGTACCAAACTTTCCTGAGCCACTAAGTATTTTTTCTATCTTTTTAGATGATTTATGTTCGATATATTCTATGATAAGGTAAGATATAAATAAAAAAGGTAACATCTTTACCGAATCAAGTAGAGTATCTAGTATTATTTCTTTCATTAAGTTCACCTCAAATGCAAATATTTGCAAAGATTATTATATAATAATCTATTCTAAATGTCAATAAATTATGTTATATAATTTTAATATAAAATAAGGAAACAATTAGTTTTGGATATAATATATAAAATATAATTAGCTTATAGATTTTGTTTAGATTATGTGATAAAATAATATAAAGATTAGATTTTGGGGAGGATATAGATGAAAATAGGTGGAAGTATATGTTTTCAGCTTATTGATATATTTGAGATAATTGATGATAAATCTTTAACAAAAGATGAAAAGATAAAAAAGTTCAAGATTTAAGATATGATTAATACTTACACTAGAGCATATACAGAAGTATTAGAGACTATTAGCCATTTATCTGATGAAGAAAGAAATAAAATACCAAGGAAGAAAATTAATTATTATATTGAAAATAAAGATGAAAATTATATATTTAAGATAAATCCAGATATTTGTTTATATAAACAAAATATATCATCTGAGGCTAATGCAATATTTATATCACTTTTTAAAAATTATTTTGCAAATTAAAGACAGAAAGATATATTAGATGAATTATTAATAAAAAATCAACAAAAGCGTGAGGAACAAAAACAAGGTTTTGATTTAAATGAAGTCTTTGGTAATAATATAGAATATGATAAAAAGATATTATATTTTTTTAAATATTTGCTAAAAAAATAAAGTATTTATAGTAATTAATAAATAATTTTATTTTTAAGATAAAAAATACCGAAAACTTAATGCTTTCGGTAATATTTATGGTTGCGGGGGTAAGACTCGAACTTACGACCTTCGGGTTATGAGCCCGACGAGCTGCCAACTGCTCTACCCCGCGATACTTTACTTAATTAGTATAATATATTAATATGCATATGTCAAGAGTTTATAACAAATTTTTATAAAAAAATTGAAAAAACTTTGATAATATACATATTCTTGATAAATTTATACATAAATGTTAAAATAATCTATATAAAAGGAGAGATATAGATGAAAAAGAAAATAATTATATTTGTTATATTAATACTGTTAGTATGTGCATTATTTGGAATAATAATTAGTAGTAAAAAAATAAATGTTAAAACTGATATAGTCTTAAATATTAATAATATATCAAGTAGTTTAGAAAATATTGTGGAAAATAAAAGAGAAAAAGAATATGTAGATGAAAATGAAATGCAAATAGGATTATATATAGATGAAGGATCTACTAAGAGGCTTGTAGATAAATATTATTGTGATTTTGACTTAGAAAATGTAATGGGAATCTTTTATGCAATACCAACAAAAGAAGAAGCAGTAAACGGAGAGAATTTTAAAAGTATTTTTGATACTTATTACAATAGATATGAAAACAAAGAGAAGTATAAAATTGGATATAATATAAAATTTGAATTAAAGGATGGTAGAGTTATTGATGAAACAATTTTAAATCCAGATGATGCATTCTATATGTTTCCAAAAGTACAATGTTTCTTATATGATGACATTAATCTTATACCTAGTAGGCCATATTATCATATAACACAAGATATAATGACTGAAGATAGAATATGTAGTTCTATAAAACTCGTTGGAGATAAGGAGAGTAAAAATATAATATCTCCAATAGAACTTACCGTATTTACCTTTGATGGAGAAGATGATTTTACTCCTATTACAAGAAAGTATAGAGGTAATAATAAGTATACTATTTATATATATAAAAAGTAAAATAAAACATATATTTTTTGTATAATAGTACGGGTAGTTATAAACAATAATACATTGACAAATTTTACCAGTTTTTATATAATTTAATTTCTAAAAAATAAACGCTAAATGTAGCGTTTTTTTGTTAATGGAGGAAAATATGGGATATAGGATAGGACTAGATATTGGGTCAACATCAGTTGGTTGGGCTGTTGTAGAGGATGATAAATATGGTAATCCAATAAAGATTTTAGATTTAGGTGTAAGAATTTTTGGGACTGCTAAACTCCCTATAAATGGAATATCATCTTCAGAAGAGAGGAGTTTAAAAAGAAGAAGTAGAAGACAAAATAGAAGAAAGGTACATAGAATTTCAAGAGTAAAAAAGTTATTAGTAGATAAAAATATTTTATCTTTTAGTGAATTAGATAGATTATATTTAGATAATAACTTTAATATATATAAATTAAGAGTAGATGCAATAGATAATGAAGTATCTAAATTTGAACTTTCAGCACTTCTTATAAATTTTGTAAAAAAGAGAGGATATAAGTCTAATTCTAAATGCGAAAGTTTAAATGAAAATTCTGGTAAAGTGTTAAGTGCAATTGAAGAAAATAGAAAACTAATAAAAGAAAAAGGATATAGAACAGTTGGAGAAATGTATCTTAGGGATGATAAATTTAAATATAAGTTAGAAGATGGCACATTTTTAATAGATGAAAATGGAAATAAAATAATAAAAATAAGAAATGATATTGGAAATTATACCTCAGTAGTAGATAGAGAAGAACTCTTAAAGGAAATAAAATTAATTTTAGATGTTCAAAGAGAATATAATAAAAATATAACAGAAGAATTTATTAATGAATATTTAGATATATTTACATCACAAAGAAATTTTGATGAAGGTCCTGCTTATCCTAGTAAATATTCTGGTAATATGATAGAAAAAATGATAGGAAAATGTAGTTTTGAAAAAGATGAAATGAGGGCTGCTAAAAGTACGTATTCTTTTGAAGTATTTAAAATGTTACAAGATTTAGATAAAATAAGAATTATAAAAATAAATAAAAAAAGAGAAATTCTAAATTGCTATAATATTAAAGATTCAAGAGGGCTAAAAAAAGAAGAAAAAGAAATCATATTTAGAGAATTTAATTATACTTCAAAACTCTCATATTTTAAAATAAGAAAAATAATTAATTTACCATATAACTATATATTCAATACAGTAAAATACGATTTATATAATATGTCTAGGCAAAATGATATAGAAAGTTTAATAGATAATGCAGAACTTGACAAAGAAGCTTTTTTGTGTGAAATGGAATCATTTCATATTTTAAGAAAAGTTTTAGACAAATATGAACTAAACTATATATATAAATTAGATGAGGACATATTAGATTATATTTTTACTATACTTACAGTATATAAAAGTGATGAAAAAAGGAAAGAATATTTATTAAAGACTTGTCTAAGTGAGGATATAATAAATTTGTTATTAAATCTTTCATTTTCAAATTTTAGTCATTTATCAATTAAGGCTATAAGAAAAATAATAATGCTTCTAAATGATGGACTATCCTATGATTTAGCTATTAATAATCTATATAGTAACTTTAGTGATAAATTAGAGGAGAGCAAGAATAAAAAAATTTCACTAAAAGATTTAGAAAATATTACAAATCCTATAGTCAGGAGAGGTGTATCACAATCTATTAAAGTTTTAAATGCTATAGTTAGAAAATATGGTAGACCAGAGATTATAAATATAGAACTTGCAAATAAATTTCCAAAGAATTATAATAAAAGATCAAATGTAAGAAAGAATAAATTAGAAAAAAAATTAGAAATAATAAAAGAGATAAAAGTAACCTTTAAAAAAGAAATCATAACAGAAACCGATATTTTAAAATACAAGTTATGGTTAGATCAAGATAGAATATGTATTTATTCTGGAGAGGAAATTTTACCAAATGAACTTTTTACAGATAATATAGTAATAGATTATATAATACCATATTCTAAAACTTTTGATGATAGTTATAATAATAAAGTATTAGTAAGAAATATTGAAGCTAAAAAGAAAAGTGAAAAACTACCAATAGAATACATAAAAAGCTCTAAAAAAGGTGTTAGAGATTATAAGAAAAGAGTTTTTATGTATTGTAAAAATAAAGAAAAGATAAATAATCTTTTAACAGATAAAATAACTATTAAAGATGAAATAGAATGTAGAGAGAGAAATTTAAAAGATACACAATTTATTACAAGAAATGTATTATCATTAATTAAAAATAATTTAGTATTACAAAAAAATGAATATATAAATAATGATAGAATGGTAGTAGCTTTAAATGGAAAAATAACATATAACATAAGAAATTTTTTTGATCTTAAAAAAAGTAGAGATTCAGATATACATCATGCAATAGATGCAGTTATAATTGCAATTACAAGTTCTGAAATTATAAGTGAAATATTAAGTAATAATACATTGTCAAATAATAATATAAACAAATATATATCAGTAAAATATTTTAAGGATAAATTAAATGAAATAATAAATAAAAATTTTGAAAATATTGGCCTTATAGCAAATAATAGTATTTTTGTATCAAGAATGCCAAAAAGAAATGTAACTGGTATGGCACATAGAGATACTATAAGTGGTGTAAATAATAAAGGTAATATAATTGTTAAAAGACCTATTACAAAACTAAAGCTAGATAAAAATAATGAAATACATGGATATTATAATAAAAAAGATGATAAGTTACTTTATGAGGCTTTAAAAAATAGACTTATTGAATTTAATGGAGATGCAAAACTTGCATTTGATAAACCATTTTTTAAACCAAAATCTAATGGAGAAAGGGGACCTATTGTAAAAAAGGTAAAATTAGAGATAAAGAGTACTAGTAATGTTAATTTAAACAAAATTGGTGGTGTAGCAAAAAATGGTGATTGTATTAGAATAGATATATTTTATATAGAAAATGAAGGATACTATTTTGTTCCAATTTATGTTTCAGATACTATAAAAACTAAACTTCCAAATAAGGCTTGTATATCTAAGACTTTACAAAACAAATGGAGGAAAGTAGAAGATAGTGAATTCTTATTTTCGCTGTATCCAGGTGATCTTATATATATAAAAAGTAATACAGGGATTAATTTAAGTACTATTAGTGGTGAGAAAATAGTAGTAGATGAAATGTATGGATATTATATAAAATGTGGAATAAATTCAAATTCAATAGCTATATCAACGCATGATAGAATGTATTTTCAATTAAGTCTTGGAATAAGAAATCTAAGTGTGATAAAAAAATTTCAGGTAGATATTTTAGGAAATTGCACTGAAGTAAAACTACCTGAAAAGCGTATGAGTTTTAATATAAAAAAGTATAATAGTCATGCATTATAAAACAATAGGAAAATATAACGAGTGTGTGTGTGCAGACATTATAATTATACTATTTTAAATCCCACATTACCATGTATTATTGTAAAATTTTAATATAAATTTACATTAGAAAAATATAATGTAAAAATGCTTAAATTTCAAAGTTTTTTAGAAAAATTACTTTATTTTTATAGCATATATATATCTTAAAAATTTGCTAATAAGTCATAAAAATATTTTTTTAATATTATTTACAAGAAATATTTTTTATGATATACTGATATATCAATTATTTTAAAAGGAGTGAGTTTTATGAAAATATTTGTATTAAATTGTGGTAGTTCCACACTTAAGTTCCAGCTTATAGATATGGAAAATGAAGAAAGAATTGTAAAAGGTAATTATGAAAGAATTGGAGGAAAAAACTCTTCCTTAAGGCTTAATGTAAGAGGGGAAAAACATGTAATAAAACATTTTGCAAGAAATTATAAAGAGGCATTAGATCTTATTTTATCACTACTTACAAGTGAGGAATATAAGGCTATAAAATCATTAGATGAAATAAAAGCTGTAGGGCATAGAATAGTACATGGTGGTGAAATATTTAGTAAATCTGTAATAATAACAGATGAAGTGATTGAGCAAATTGAAAAATGTATACCACTTGCTCCACTTCATAATCCTGAGGGAATAGCAGGTATTAGAGCTATGCAAAGTGAGCTTCCAAATGTTCCTATGGTAGCTGTATTTGATACAGCATTTCATCAAACTTTGTCACCAGAAGTTTATACTTATCAAATACCATATAGATACTATGAAGATTATCATATAAGAAAATATGGTTTTCATGGAACAAGCCATAGATATGTTTCAAATAGAGCAGAAGAGC
The DNA here is from genome assembly GCA_948562205.1 of uncultured Clostridia bacterium. Taxonomy (GTDB): domain Bacteria; phylum Bacillota; class Clostridia; order TANB77; family CAG-465; genus CAG-465. The sequence goes on from CAOYAN010000014.1 coordinate 38,234, forward strand.
TTATTGGAAAAAGAGGACTTAAAATTATAAATTGTCATTTAGGACAGGGAGCATCAATTTGTGCTATAAATGCAGGAAAATCTGTTGATACTACAATGGGACTTACTCCAATGTCAGGTATTCCTATGGCTACAAGATGTGGTGATATTGATCCATCTGTTGTAACATATATAATGAAATGTGAAGATTTAACAATTGATCAGGTAGAAAGAATACTTAATAAAAAATCTGGCGCATGGGGAGTATCTGGCGTATCTGAAGATTATAGAGATATTGAAAGAGCATATTTTGAAAAAGATGAAAGATCAATGCTTGCCCTTGATTCTCAAAGCTATATTATTGCCCAGTGTATTGGAAAATATATGGTATCTCTTGGTGGTTTAGATGCTATAACTTTTACAGGTGGTGTAGGAGAAAATGGAATAGAGGCAAGAGAGAGAATATGTAAACATTTAGAATTTTTGGGACTTAAACTGGATTTAGAAAAAAATAATATAAAGGGAGAAGAGGCATGTATTAGTACAGATGATTCAAAAATAAAAGTATATGTAATTCCAACAAATGAGGAGCTTATGATAGCAAGAGATACATATGATTTATTAAAATAATAAAGAAAAAGAGGTAGATTATGAATAATGAAATTAAAAAAATAGAAGAATTAGAAGGTTTTAAGGATCTTAGGATAGTTGATAATTTTTATCAAACATCAAGTTTTTTTCCTATGCCTACAACTGAAATTGGAACATTAAATGAAGATGGTAAAACAAATCTTGGATCATATTCATTATGTTTTCCATACTATATTGCAGGTCATGATTATTATGCAATGGTACTTTGTTGTAGAAATAGTTCAAATACTGCAAAAAATATACTAAGAACTGGTAAATGTAGTATAAATTTTATTGAGGATAAAAGAAAATATTTTAAAGAGGCAGTAAGACTTGGATATCCAGGTGAAACTACAGATGAAAAAATGAAAAATTGTATTTTTACCTTAGTTGATGGAAAAAGAGCAAGAGAAAATATTAATGAAAAGTATCCTAAAATAGTTAAAGAAGCTTTTCAAGTATTTGAATGTACTTGGGTAAGGGAACTTGATAATGCACAAAATGACACTGTAAAAGTGGAATATTTACCACCATATCACAACTTTAACGGTATTACTAGTGAACATGGTGCACATTTTATATTAAAAATTGATAATATTTTAATGAAAAATAAATATTACAACTCAATTATAAATGGTGTAGGTGCTATGTCATTTCCATCTGTTCCAGTAGATTATGGATACAGAGATAGTAAGAATTTTTGGTATACAAAGTTTAGGAGACCTATAGCAGAACCAATACCTGAAAGCAAAGGAATGAGTTTAGATACAGTAAAATATGCAGCTTCTAGAATTGATGATAAAATTAAATTTACAGATGAGGCATGTATGAAGCTTATAAAGGTACCACGTGTATTTTTAAATACAGTTTTAAAAGGATGTGTAGCTTGGGCAAAGGAAAATAATGTAGAACTTATAACAGAAAAAGAAATAGATATTATTAATGATAAAAGAAACAAGGAAAAATCACCTAAAAAGTAAATTAGAAATAAATTTTAACATTTTTATATAAAATTAGAAAATATTGGTATATTTTTAAAAAATGTGAATATAATATATTATGTACTAGTAATAGTGCATAGTTTAACTTGATAACCTCCTGTTTTTTAAGTTAAAATATTTAAAAAATGAATAAAGACCTTTTTTATTTTCTTTTTGGGTCTTTATTTTTTTATGTAAATAATTTGCTTTGAATAAGTTATTATTATAAGCACAATATAGTGATTTGCTATATTGTGTTTTTCTAAATATATACATAGTTATGAATTTTTAGAATAATATTAATATATAGTAAATTTTAAATTAATGTTATCTTGTTGTAAGAAGAGTCGTTATATGTTATAATTGAGAGGATATGAGGGGTTTTAATATGTCAAAAGAAGAGTTAACTAAAAAAGAGAAAAATATATTAATTATTAGATTTATAATAATAGTTATTACAATATGTCTTATAGCATTTATTACAGTAAAAGCACTACCACTTATTGGTAAAATAGCTAATGAAGATACAAGACTTGAATTAAAAGATGATATAGCAAATATGGGAATTAAAGGTGTACTTATCACACTAGGACTTCAAATACTTCAAATTGTTGTAGCAGTAATACCAGGTCAGCCTATGGAAATAATATCTGGTATGTTATATGGTACATGGGGTGGTATGCTACTTTGTTTAGTTGGTATATTTATAGGAACAGGAATAGTATTTTTTCTTACTAGAAAAATTGGTATGAGTTTTATACAATTATTTTTTAGTAAAGAACAAGTGGAGAAGATAAAACAAAAAAAGATTTTCAAAAATCCAAGAAAACTTGAGCTTTTTATGTTTATTATGTTTGTTTTACCACTTTTACCTAAAGATATATTTATATATGTTGCAGGAATAAGTCCAGTAAATCCAAAAAGATTTTTATTTATTGCAACTATTGCAAGAATTCCTGGATTACTTATTACTGTATATGCAGGAAATACTTTATCTGAGGGGAACTTTATAACTGTTGCACTTTTAGTTTTATTATTTATTGCACTTGGTATAATAGGTTACAAAATAAGTGATAGAGCAGAAGAAAAAATTGAAAAGGATGCAAGAATTAGTTAGTACTAATTCTTTCTAAATAATATAGAGGCTTGTTTTAAGCCTCTATTTCATTTAATATTATATTTTCAATCTCATCTATATTTAGTTTATTCTCGCTTGAGAAAGCAACAATTTTTTCTTTTGCAAATAAAGTTTTTGTTATTTGAAGTAGATGATTATCAATTTTTGTTTTTGCTATTTTATCAGCCTTTGTAGCAACAATAGTAAAAGGTATGTTTTGATCAAGTAACCATTCATACATTATTCTATCATTTTCAGTAGGCTTATGCCTTATATCTACTAAAAAGAATATATGCTTTATTTTTTCATTATTATTTATATATTTATTTATAAGTTTATTTGTATTTTCTTTTTCTTTTTGGGACATTTTAGAATATCCATAACCAGGAAGATCTACTAAATAAAAATTATTATTTACATTATAATAGTTTAGACTTCTAGTTTTACCAGGTGTTTGTCCAACTTTAGCAAGTCTTTTTTGTCCACACATAGAGTTTATAAATGATGATTTACCAACATTTGATTTACCAACAAGAACTATTTGTTTAAGTTCTGTTTTTAGAATATTTGCTGTATTAAATACAGAAGTTTCAAATTTAACATTTTTTAACATAACTTACCTCACATATAATTATAATAACATAAATACTAAAAAAAAGCAAGAGTGCTTGACATAAGACAAGTTAGAATATATAATATGAAAAAATATATAAGCTTCAAAACAAATGTATAGGAGGAAAGTAGTATGATGAAAAAAGAAGAAAAAGTAGATGAGAGCCATTTAAATTTATTAAGACAAAATAGTATGAATGATTTAATAGAGATTTCATCTAAGACTTATGATATTATTGTCTTAGGTAATGTATATAAGTCTTATCCTAGAGATGATAAAAAAGAAAAATTTCTAAGTTTTATAGACTTTTTACTTTGGATTCTTACAAAGACAAGAAAAGTATCAGATTTAGAAGAAATAGTAGAAAAATATAATGAGAAAGGTATAAAAGAATTTGTACGTTATTATTTTAAATATTATGATGATGCGATGATTAGGATAAATGAGACTTTCGCATATTGTGATAGGGTAGAAAGTCTACCTTAAAAAGTATTATGAGGAAACAGAAATGATAGAGTCAATAACAAAAAAATTATTAAATAATATCAATATTATTATTGAAGAAGAAAAAGATGATGGAGGATATCATAGATCTTGTTACAAACCTAGTAAAAATTGTTCTAATTTAGACTCATATGGTATCATTTGTGTAAGATGTGGTAAATGTGGCAGAAAGTTTGTTAAGGCTAAAAAAATAAAAAATAATATGGATAGACTTAAGGTCATTTTTAAAGTGTTATTTTAAATTTGATATTAAAAAAGGTGCTAGTTTTTTAAAACTAGTACCTTTTTGTAATTACTTTTTCTTTTCTATTTTTGTCATACCACCCATGTAAGGTATTAAAACTTCTGGAATATTTACTGATCCATCAGCATTTTGATATAACTCTAGAAGTGGAATTAGTATTCTAGGTGATGCTATTGCAGTATTGTTTAATGTATAACAATATTTTGTATTTCCATCTTTATCTTTGTATTTTATATTACTACGTCTTGCTTGGAAATCGTTAAATGAAGAACAAGAATGAGTTTCACTATATTTACCACGACTTGGCATCCATGCCTCAATATCGTGTTTTCTAACTTGACCAATTCCCATATCTCCAGTACAAACTTTAACAACCCTATATGGTATTTTTAAATCTTGCATTATTTCTTCAGCATTTGCAAGTAAGAAGTCATGTAGTTTGTATTGTTCATCAAAGTCTGCTTTACACATTATAACTTGTTCTATTTTAGTAAATTGATGTACTCTATAAAGACCTCTTGTATCTTTACCATAAGTACCAGCTTCACGTCTATAACAGCTTGAATATCCACAATACATTTTAGGTAGACAGTCTTCATTTTCAAAAGTTTCATTGCTATGATATGAAACAAGTGCAACCTCAGATGTACCAACTAAGTATAAATTATCTTCTGTAACAGCATAAGCTTGATCACGTCCACCAGGAAAATAACTTGTACCATACATAGGTGCTTCTTTTACAAGAGTAGGTACTGTCATAGGAGTAAATCCTTTTTTTACTAAGTTATCTACAACATATCTACAAAGTGCCATTTCAAGTAGAACAGCTTCATTTTTTAAATAGTATGATCTAGATCCTGCAACTTTAACACCTCTTGGAATGTCAATTAAGTCAAGTGACTCTGCAAGATCAACATGATCTTTTATTTCAAAGTCAAATGTAGGAAGTTCTCCAACTGTTTTAATTTCAACATTGTCTTCATCAGTTTTTCCAATAGGTATTTCTTCGAATGGAACACCAGGAACTTCATACATTAAGTTATCAAATTCTTCTTTTAGTGGTGTAGTTTCTTCTTCTAATTTTGTAATTTTTTCTTTTAATGTTCTTACATATTCTATTGTATTTTTCTTTTCACTATCTGCAAGTGTAGGGATAGAAGAAGATAGTTTATTTCTCTCTTCTCTTAAGTTGTCTAATTCTTGATTTTTTGTACGAAGAATAATATCTATCTCTAGTAGGCGATCTATATCTACATTTATTAATTTATTTTCTGCTGCTTTTTTTACTATGTCACTATTTTCTCTTATATATTTTATATCTAACATAAAAATTCACTCCTTAATATTTATTATAACGTATTAATTATATTATAACTGCTTTTAAAATTCAAGTAGTTGTAATGTTTAATTTTCTTCTTTTGTCATCATTTCAAGTAGTTTGGAGTATATTGTTTCTGCATTTTTACTCCAATTTCTAGAAATGTTTTTGGCTTGTGCTTTATTTCCAGCATAAATAGTAATGTTTACAAGTTCATCATTACCATCTTTTATATAGCAGGAGACTTTAAACTCTTCTGATTTTATAGGCATAATTGTAGTATCAATAGAATAATCAGTTTTTATTTTTACCATATTCTTATTTATTATTTTTTTAATATTATATAAGTTTACACCAGGTATTAATTCTAAAAGCTCACTTAGTGTTAAAATACCATTTTCAGTTATTTCATATAATAAAGTACTATCTTGTAAAGTTTCACTAATATAATTACTTCTTTTTAGTTCTTCTACATATGCACATATATCAAAATAAGTTATATCTTCAAAATCTTCACAAAACTTTGCAATTTGATTGATTGATAAGGCTTTAGAGTTAGTATCTAGTATATATAAAACTAAAATTTTATTATCAAAAAGTTCTAAGTCTTTTGCCATAAAAGTTTACCTACCTTTCTTAAAACTACTTTACAAATATTAATATATATGATACCATAATTTAAAGAAAAAATAAAGAGGAGAGGGAAAATATTATGGAAAATACTAATAAAAATTATACAATTGCAATAGATGGAGGAGCAGCTACAGGAAAATCTGTTTTAGCTAGAGGTATAGCAAAGAAATTAAATATACTTTATTTAGATACTGGAGCTATGTATAGGGCAGCAGGTTTATATTTTTTAGATAGAGGGCTTGAGTTTAATGAAAAAAATATAAATAAACATATAGATAATATTGATGTTAAGCTGGAGTATGAAAATGGTATTACAAAAGTATATTTAAATAATGTTGAAGTAACAGATAGAATTCGTACATCAAAGGCTAGTATGGGAGCATCTGATGTTTCTAAATTTTTACCAGTAAGAGAAAAACTTTTATATCTTCAAAGAGAAATGGCTAAGGGACAAAATGTTGTATTAGAGGGAAGAGATGTTACTACTGTGGTATTTCCAAATGCTACACTTAAAATATTTCTTACAGCTACACCTGATATTCGTGCAATAAGAAGACAAAGAGATTTAGCAAAAAGAGGTGAAATAAAAGATGCAGAAATTGTAAAAGAAGAATTATTAAGACGTGATCTTCAAGATACAACAAGAAAAGAGTCACCACTAAAGAAAGCAGAAGATGCTATAGAAATTGATACAACTCTTCTTACAAATGATGATACAGTAGATATGGTAATAGATTTACTTAAGGAAAGAGTTGAAATAAATGCTTAAATTTGTAAAGTTTATTATAAATATTATTTTTTGTCATTTCTTGTATAGAGTAAGATATATAAACAAGGAGAAAGAAGAGAAACTTGAGAGATGTTTGATATGTCCAAATCATTCTAATACATTAGAGCCTTTATGGATATATGCAAAAACAGATAATTTATGGATAATGGCAAAGGCAGAGTTGTTTAAGTATAAAATCTTTGGATATCTTTTTAAAAAATGCCATGTATTTCCTATAAGAAGAGGACAAAAAGATGTTAAAAGTATTATGCATGCAATAAATATATTTGAGGGAGAAAGTAAAAGAAAACTTTTAATTTTTCCTGAGGGAAGAAGAATAAAAAAAGATAAAGAAATGGGTGTTGCAAAGGTTGGTGCAGCATATATTGCACATAAAGCAGGAGTACCAATAATACCTGTATATTTGACGAAGAATGCAAGGCTTTTTTCTAAAGTATATGTTGTTTATGGAGATCCAGTATATGTTCCAGATGATATAGTAGAAGATAAAAGAAAGATGGCAGAATTTGCAGATAGGATGTTAAAGAAGGCATACAGTTTAAAAGAAAAGTATTTAGAAAATAAAGAGGCAAAGAGCAAGTAAAAAATACTTGTTCTTTTTTGGATAAAAGTATTGCATTTAAAATATATAAAGTATATAATATGTGATGTACATATATTTATATGCAAAAAATAAGATTTTTAGGAGGGAATTATGAATTTTATAACGTATAAAAATACAATAGATAAACTTAGCAGAAGCATGGAAAATGGTATTATGGAAACTTTAAGACCATTTTGCTATAAACACAAAATAACATATTTACAATATCAAATACTTGCAGTAATTTTTGAGGAGGGAACACTAAATATAGGGGAGTTAAGTGAGAATATGAGTATGGATACAGGTAATATGTCAGCTCAATGTAAAAGACTTGAACAAAAAGGATATACTCTAAGACTTAGAAAAAAATATGATGAAAGAGTAGTAGATGTATCTCTAACAAAACAAGGAAGACTTGTAATAATGGAGTTAAATGATATTTTAAATAAAAGCTATAAAAGTAATTGGGAAAAGTTATCTGCTGAAGAAAAAGACAACTTGCTTAATAGTTTTAAAACAATGAATAAAATATTTTCAAACAAATAATGATGGTATATTTTTTCTCTATGATATGTGTCAATAGTTTTCAGAAATGTCACATAAAAAAGCGTAAATTATTTTTCAGAAAT
>CAOYAN010000015.1 GCA_948562205.1 uncultured Clostridia bacterium
AATGTTGGTATTTTAATATTTTCTTTGCGAAAAAAAATTACTCCTCAAAGCTGTATGCTCAAAGTAGCTAAAGTAGTGTGTTTACATAAAAAATCACAAGATCATTTTTTCTTGTGATTTTTTTGTTTTTTATATTTCTTATCTACCTGTATTTGGATTTTGTATCCAATCATCTGGTTTTGAACTTGTAGTATCATCTACTAATTTAAAATATCCAGATCTTGTTACTTCATCTATTTTATTACCTACTTTATCTGTTGCTGTTCCAGCAGCTATTTTTATAAATTTCATACCACCTAAATCACCTTTTATATTAGATAAAGTGATTTTTCTACTATTTCCTTCTCCAGTTACTTTTATTTTAGCAGTAAATCCATATAATGTAATATCACTTTCTTTTAAAATTATTTTATCTATTCCTACATTATCAGTATAATCAACATTAAAACTCACTTCTCCATCAACTTTTACTGATACAGGATTTGCTTTTGCAATTGAAATTTTAGGTTTTTCTGCATCTTTATCATTTGGTTTATTATTATTATTATTGTTATTGTTTTCATTGTTATTATTTTGATTATTATTACTATTATTGTTGTTATTATTGTTTTCGTTACCAGGATTTGTATTTTGATTTTGTCCTGGGTTTGGAGTAGGCTCAGGATTTGGTTCTGGTGTAGGAGTAGGTGTTGGTTCAGGTTCTGGCTTTGGTGTTGGAGTTGGAGTAGGCGTTGGTTTATCTGCTTCAATTATTGTAAATGCTGGAGATGCTGGAGATGTCTTAGAAGAAGCATTACCATTTTTAGCAACACCTGCTTTTATAGCTATGTATCCTGATGCACCTACATTACCTTGTACATTACTAAGCACAACTAATTTTTCATTACTATTTACATTTTGTACACTAACACTTGCTGTTACACCTCTTGCCATACCTACATCACTAGGTGAAATATAAAAACTTGTAGCATTATTTGCAACAACTCTATATGATACTGTACCACCTACTTTTACCACACCTGAACTAGGTGGATATATTGATACAGTAGGTGTTGTAGCTGCCACAACAAAATTTAGGCATGGTACAGTCACAAATACTAATAACATTAAAATAAGGCATACCAATTTTTTCATAATATCTTCTCCTTTTTTATTTTTATTACTCATATTTATATTATAACATAATTTACATAAATAAGCAATCACTTTTAATGTGGATTTATATGTATAATTACATCATATATATAATCAAACTGATTAATGAGATCATCTTTTATTTTACCAGCTATATCATGACTTAAATTAATTGTCATATTACCATCCATAGAAACTTTCAAAATTATAATATTTTTGTTCCCTATTGGTTTTGAAATAATACTGTCAACATGTAAAATATCTTTAAATTCTAAAACCTTTTTAATTATTTCTTGTTGTTTTTCCTCATCAATGTTAGTGTCCATAAGTACTTTATATGCAGATTTAAAAAGATTAAATCCAGCATAAGCTATCCAGCAAGAAATAAGTATACCTACTATACCATCAATAAAATAAAATCCAAAATAACTAGAAATAATACCTATTATAGTACCAAGTGTAACAAATACATCATTTCTATGATCTTCCATACTTGCTTGTATAAGTAGGCTATTATATTTTCTACTTTTAAATTTAGTATAAAAATATAGTAATACTTTTACTAGAATAGTTATAATACACACAACTATAAGCCATATGGAAAATTCAATATGTGCCTTATTTATAATGCTCTCTATAGAACTATTAATCATCATAACTGATGCCACTATCATAGATATACTGATAAGCTGAGTAAATACATACTCAGCCTTACCATGTCCATGAGGATGGTCATCATCATTTGGTTTTGAAGAAATCTTAGCACCAATATATGACATAAGGGATGCAAATATATCTCCTGCACTATTTAGGGCATCTGCTATCATAGCCTGACTTCTTGCCATAAATCCTACTATTACTTTAATAATTAGTAACAACAGATTAGCAACTATTCCAATAATACTTACCTTTTTAATAGTACTTGATCTCTCATCTAATTTTTCCATAAAATTCCTCACTATTTATTATTTTTTAAATCATCTATTCTCTTTTCAACTTTAGATAATAAATCTTCATATTTTATAACTTTTGCCTTTTCAGCCTCTATTAACTTTGAAGGAGCTTTAGCAACAAAAGAATCATTTGAAAGCATACCTTGTGCTCTTTTTAACTCTTTTAAAATATTCTCTTTCTCTGTACCCAATTTATTTAGCTCAGCTTCTATATCAATAGCACTAGACATATCTAAAAATACATTAATCTTCTCACCATGAATTGCTACAAATCTTGTATTGGCATCTTCAATATTATCTAAATACTCAATGTTTTCTATAAATCCTAGTTTCTTAAAGAAACTTTCTGAATTTTTAAATACTTCAAAAATACTTTTATCAACTACTACTTGAGTATTAGTCTTTTTAGAATTTACAATATCCATATTAGCTCTTGTATTTCTAATTTGTCTTATTATTTGTATTATATTTTCTACAATATTTTCCTCAAACTCAAAATCATATTTAACCTCAGGTAATCTTTCTTTCATAATTGATTCCATATCATGTTTTAAATTCATATATACTTCTTCTGTAATATATGGCATATATGGATGTAGAAGTTTAGTTGCAGCAATTAGTGTATAATTTAGAGTCCATATAGCAGTCTCATAAGATTTATCATTTTTATTATATAATCTTGGTTTTACCATCTCAATATATAAATCACAAAATTCATTCCATATAAAATCATATATTTCTTGAACAGCAATACCAATTTCAAATTTATCAAAACAATCATTTACTTTATTTATTGTTTTAGACAGTCTTGTAAGTATCCACTTATCTTCTGGCATTAGATTTGATGGCTCGGTTATTTTTAAATCATCAAGATACATATTAACAAATTTTGCAGCGTTCCAAAGCTTGTTTACAAAATTTCTACTTGCCTCAACTTTTTCTGGAATATATCTTACATCATTTCCAGGTGTAATATTTTGAATAAGAGAAAGTCTTAGTGCATCTGTTCCATATTCATCTATAACATCTAATGGATCAACACCATTCCCCAAAGATTTTGACATCTTTCTTCCTTTTGCATCTCTTACAAGTCCATTAATAAATACATGTTCAAAAGGTGTTTTTCCCATATATTCAATACCTGAAAAAATCATTTTACTAACCCAGAAAGTTATAATATCATATCCAGTAACAAGCATTGAATTTGGATAAAAATACTCTAAATCCTCAGTTTTATTAGGCCATCCAAGAATAGAGAAAGGCCAAAGTGCAGAACTAAACCATGTATCTAGTGTATCTTCATCTTGAGTTAGATGACCACCACACTTACAAGTATCAATATGTGTTTTTGATACTGTAATTTCATCACATTTGTCACAGTAATATGCAGGTATTCTATGTCCCCACCAAAGTTGTCTTGATATACACCAGTCTTGAATATTCTCCATCCAGTTAAAATATGTTTTTTCAAATCTTTTTGGAACAAATTTAGTCTCATCATTTCTAACTGCTTCAATTGCAGGTTTTACTAATTCTTCCATTTTAACAAACCATTGATTTGAAATATATGGCTCAATTGTTGTATGACATCTATAACAACTACCAACATTATGAGTATATGGTTCTATTTTAACTAAATATCCAGTCTCTTTTAATTTTTCTACTATTTTTTCTCTTGCCTCCATAGTAGTCATATGCTCATATTCACCAGCATTTTCATTTAATGTACCATCATCATTTAAAATATTTATAAATTCTAAATCATGTCTTTTACCAACTTCAAAATCATTAGGATCATGAGCTGGAGTCATTTTAACAACACCAGTACCAAACTCTTTTTCAACATATCTATCTGCAATTATAGGGATATATTTATTAACAATAGGTAAATATGCTCTCTTACCTACCACATCTTTATATCTTTCATCATCAGGATTTACAGCAACACCAGTGTCTCCAAGCATTGTTTCAGGTCTAGTTGTTGCAACAACTAAATATTTATCACTATTTTCAATAGGATATTTAACATGCCAAAGATATGAATCTTTTTCTTCATATTCAACTTCTGTCTCAGATATAGGTGTTTTACAATTAGGACACCAGTTAACTATTCTTTTACCTTTATATATTAACCCTTTATTATATAATCTTTCAAAAACTTCAAGTACAGCATCAGAGCATCCCTCATCCATTGTAAATCTTTCTCTTGACCAATCACAAGAACACCCAAGTCTTCTAAGCTGAGAAGTTATTTCACCACCATATTTTTCTTTCCAAGCCCAAGTTTCCTTTAAAAAAGCTTCTCTTCCAATTTCAGCTTTTGATTTTCCTTCTTTTTTTAATTTTTCTATAACTTTAACTTCAGTTGCAATACTTGCATGATCAGTACCAGGTACCCAAAGTGTTGGCTCTCCATTTAATCTATGATACCTTATAAATACATCTTGAATTGTATTAACAAGTGCATGACCAATATGTAATTTTGCAGTTACATTTGGTGGTGGCAAAGATATTACAAAAGGTTTCTTACTCTTATCAATAATAGGCTTAAAGTATCCTTTCTCTTCCCAATTTTTATATATTTCTCTTTCTCTTTTTGAATAATCAAATTTATTCTCCATAAAAATCTCTCCTTATCTTACTAAATAAATTATAACTAGTGAAATTATTGTAACAATTGTTCCAACTATTTTAACAAGTGCTACACTTTTATTTATATTATCATTTTTACTCTTACTTTTGACGACTCCTCTTGCATTAAATATGCAAAATACCGCAACAAGTAATAAAATAAGTGCTATAAATACTACTACATTTTCTAACATAACAATCACCATCACATTCAAAAAAACAGCCATTTATCCTATAATTTAAGGACGAATGACTGTAATTCGCGGTACCACCTTAATTCATGTTTACACATGCTCTCAATTACACATTTACCGAGTGTTACGGAATATACTTACACATTTTCACTTCAGTATATCAGCTCCCAAGCTACCTTCAAATATGTTTACTTAAGAAATCTTTCAGCTAATAAATTTCTCTCTCTAAAAGCAACCTTTATTTTACTCCTCTTGTTCACAGCTTTTATCTAAATTTAAAAAAATTATAACATAATAAATAGTATTTTTCAAGAGAAAATACAAAATTTTATTAACATAACAAACTAAAAGCTTCAAAAAATATAAACAATAAATACAAAATCGTTATAGTAAAAATGCAACAATTAATTGTTTTATGTAATCTCATCGTATAATCTTATAATATATTATTTTCATATTATACTATCCTTTAAAAATGAAAAACTAATTTTATAAATTATATTTAAGTCATTTGACAATAAAAATGGAATATTAAGGCAAATACGAGTCATTTAGAAAAGAATAAGATAAACTATTTTTAGAAATGTCAAAATTTTCACAGGCAATATACTTTTATAAATGATAATAACATGAATCATTCCTTATATTTCTATCCAAATTTATTGTTTACAATTTTAACACATTTTTCTATTTTGTGTTAAAATTGTAAATAAATTCATTTTTGTATAGAAAAAATCAGCACTTTATGCTGATTTAATTAATCTATTATTCTTGTTCAGGTGCTCCCATAGGACATACAGCTTTACAAGCTCCACATTCTATGCATTTAGTTGGATCAATAACATATTTATCATCACCCATTGATATAGCACCAACTGGACATTCAGCCTCACATGCGCCACAAGAAACACATTTATCAGTTATTTTATAAGCCACTTATAACACCTCCCTATAAAATTCTATATTTTAATCTTTTTCATCTTCATTTTGAATACTTTCTTTTCTTCTAGATCTCCACTTAAGTTCTTTAGCATGATACACTTCATATCTTTCATCTTCTTTAGTCTCGCCAAACTTAACTTTTACTTTAAGACCTAAAATATCTACATTTACAACCTTACCTGTCTCTCTACTTTCTCTTACTTCAACAAAATCTCCAACTCTAGGTAACTCTTTTAAATTATCTTTATATGCTTCTTCTTCATATTTTAAACAACACATAAGCTTACCGCATGAACCAGAAAGTTTTGACATATTAATTTGTAAACCTTGTTCTTTAGCCATCTTTATAGTAACTGGTTCAAAATCTTGTAAATGCGTTCTACAACAAATTTCTTTACCACACATTCCAAGACAAGAATATAATTTTGTCTCATCACGAGGTCCTATTTGTCTAAGCTCAATTCTTGCTCTATATCTTGAAGCAATTACTTTTACTAATTCTCTAAAATCAACTCTTTCTTCAGATACAAAATATATAATAAGTTTTGATGAATCAAATGTATATTCTGCCATTAGAATTTTCATAGTAAGTCCTAACTTTTTAGCCTCATTTCTACAAAATTCTAATGCTTCTTTTGCCTTTAATTCATTTTCTTTTATTTTTTCTATATCTTCTATAGTTGCTTTTCTAATAATTTTATCATATTCTTTATCTTCATTTATCTCATTTTCAGTAAGTATTTTCACTACTCTCGCAAGTTCTTCACCACGTTCAGTTTCAACTAAAACGTTATCTGATACTTCTAGTTTATTATCTAGAGCATCAAAAAAGAACAATTTACCATTTTTTTTAAGTCTTACTCCTATTATATTTTTCATTTAACTCTCCTTAAATGTTATCAATTATCTTAAATAACATATTGTCCATAATAATATCATAATTGCCATTAAACTTCAATCTTACTTTTGCATTTTCCACATATTTAACAGTAGAATATTTATTTTTACTATATAATATATATTCAAAATAATCTAACATATATGATATAGTAAAATCTATATCTTCCATACACTTAAAAGAAGATATAACGTCTTTTTTTATTACATTTTCATATAATTTATCTATATTATTAAACTTTTCAATAAGATTATCTTTGATTATATTTACTGCCATACCTATTGATCCATCAATAAAATTTAAAATATTATCTGATAATTCAACATTATAATTTACTTTAATATAATATTTTAATTCTTCAGCAGATACTCCATCAAATACTATTTCATTTACTCTAGAAAGTATAGTTGGAAGAAAAGCATTTGTATTAGAAGATATTAAAATAATTACTGCATATTTTGGAGGCTCTTCTAACGTTTTAAGTAATGAATTTTGGGATGCAATATTTAAAAGATGAGCATCATCTATAATATATACTTTTCTCTTTCCACTAATTGGTGATATATATATATCATCTATTACATCTTTTCTTATTTGTTCTACTAAAATATCTTTTTTATCTTCTCTTTTTGTTATATATTTAAAATCAGGACTACTTTCTAAATTATCCACTTTAAGTAGCCTCTTTGCAAACTCTTTTGCAAATTTTGCTTTTCCAATGCCTTTTTTTCCAGAAAATAAATATGCATGAGAGATATTATCATTTTCTAGAAAATTTATAAACAATTCTTTTTCTTTTTTTAGTCCAATAATATCCTCAAACATATATATCTCCTTTTCTATTATTTTAAAGTTCCAATTTTATTTAGTGGCCATACTCTACAAAGCACATAACCATTTACTTTAGATAATGGAACACAACCAAAATATCTTGAATCTCTACTCTCAGCTCTATTATCACCCATAACAAATACTGTTCCCTCAGGTACTATTAAATCAGTATATTCACCATTTTTAGGTGTATCTTCCTCTCTTATATAGTCTTCTTCTAATTTTTGTCCATTTAGATATACACTACCATCATCGCTAATTACTATATGGTCTCCTGCAACACCAATAACTCTTTTAATATAACTTACTTTTCCAACGCCAATAAATTCATGTAAAAATTTTGTTATACCAGTATATACTTCATATTGTGCAACTGGATAGTTATCTTTTTGATCAACATATAGTTTTATATCTATAGGAGATTCGAAAGTTATTATATCGCCATATTTTAATTCTTTCTTAAATATAGTAGGTCTTTGTAATATAACCTTTTCCCCTTCTTTTGCAGTAGGATACATTGATGCTTGTTTTACACCAGATACAGATCCTATAAAATAATTAAGATTTAAGTATAATACATATGCTATTACTATACATATTATCCACTCAAAAATTTCTTTTAGAATTCCTCTAATTTTTCTTTTTTTCTCATTAGAGTCCTCTACTTGTTGATAATTTTCATCATCATAATATTTGTTTTCTTCTTCCATCTTTTGTAAGCCTCCTATAATTTTATTTAATATACAAATTAATGTATATTAGAGCCATTTTCTAATGTACCTGCATTACTGTCTAGTACAAGTAATTTAACAATATCATCATCACCAGCTGCAAGTAACATACCTTGAGATTCAATACCTCTAAGTTTTGCAGGTTTTAAATTAGCAACAACTACAACTTGTTTTCCAAGTAATTCTTCTTCTTTATAATATTTTACTAAACCAGATACTATTGTTCTTGTCTCACTACCTAAATCAACAGTTAGTTTATAAAGTCTATCAGCTTTTTCCACTCTTTCCACAGACTTTATTTGACCAACTTTAAGTTTTACTCTATCTAATTCATCTATTGTAATATACTCTTCTTTCTTTACTATTTCTTCTTTTTTCTCTTCTACTTCTTCCACTTTAAATATCTCCTTACCATTTTCTATTCTTGGGAATAAGTTATCACCTTTTACAACATTTGTACCCTCTTTTAAAATGCCAAATATCTTACCGCTTTCCCAATTTTGAATATCTTCTGTAACACCAATTTGTTCAAATATTTTTGCTGGGACTTCAATCATAAATGCTTGCAAAGCTATAGTTATAATTCTTATAGTTTCAACAAGATTATATAATACATTATCAAGTCTTTCATATTTTTCTTCTTTTGCTAAAACCCATGGCATAGATAAATCAATATATTTATTTGCTTTTGATATAACTTCCCATATCTCACTAATAGCTTCATTTATCTTTAAGTTATCCATCTTTTCTTCAACTTTTGCTAATAAATTTGTAGTAACATCTATTAAATTATTATCAAAATATTCAACAAATTTAGTATTTTTATTATGTATAATTCCACTATTATATTTTTGTACCATTGCTGTTACTCTACTTACTAAGTTTCCTAAATCATTTGATAAATCTGAATTTGATTTTTCAATAAATAAATCTTCTGAAAAATTACCATCCTCACCAAATGTTACTTCTCTTAGCAAATAATATCTTAAAGCATCTACAGAAGTTGCATTTATATATATTCTTGGATCTTTATAATTACCAAAAGATTTAGATATTTTTTGACCATCTACTACTAACCAACCATGACCAAATATTTTCTCTGGTAATGGTAAATCTAATGCCATAAGTATTGCTGGCCATATAATAGAATGAAATCTAAATATTTCTTTTCCTACTAAATGTAGATTAGCTGGCCAATATTTTTTAAAGTTTGTATCATCTTCTCCTAAATATCCAAGTCCTGTTATATAATTAGTTAGAGCATCTAACCATACATATACAACATGTTTTGTATCAAAAGGAACTTGTATTCCCCAATCAATAGTTGTACGTGAAACACATAAATCTTCAAGACCTTTTTCAAAAAAGTTTTTTATCATTTCATTTTTTCTTTTTAAAGGCTCTAAAAATTCTGGATGTTCTTCATAATATTTAAGTAGTCTATCTTGATACTTAGATAATCTAAAAAAGTAACTCTCTTCTTTTACAAGTTTAACATCTCTACCACAATCAGGACATTTTCCATCCTTTGCTTGAGTATCAGTCCAAAAAGATTCACAAGGAGTACAATATAACCCCTCATATGATCCTAAATAAATATCACCTTTATCATATAATATCTTAAATATTTTTTGAACTGCAGTTTTATGATCTTCATCTGTTGTTCTCATATATTTATCATAATTTATACCTAAAGCTTTCCAAAGCTCTTTTGCATCAGCCACTATCTTATCTACATATTCTTTAGGAGTTTTTGAGGCAAGTTCTGCTTTTTCTTGTATCTTTTGACCATGCTCATCAGTACCAGTCATAAAAAATACATCATATCCTCTTAGTCTTTTGTATCTTGCTATTGTATCAGCCATAAGGGTACAATAACATGTTCCAACATGAAAACTGCCACTTGGATAATATATTGGTGTTGTTATATAATATTTTTTATTTTCCAAAACTACTCCTCCTTATTTACTTTTACTACTGCCATTGCAATAGCATTTTCTTTTATATGTGAAATACTAAGATCAATCTCAATATCTAATTTTTTTACAAGTTCTGCTATATCAGAATTTAAGAAATTAACTCTTGGTCTTTTTTTTAGATCCTCAACATTTTCTATTTCTACATCTAAAAAACTCATATTCATTTTATTTTCTATTAATATTTTTGACATAGCCTTATATATTGCTTCTTTTGCTGCAAATCTCCCTGCATATCTTTGATATTTCATAGAACATTTTATACTATCTATATCTAAAATTTCATTTTTAGAGAAAATATTTTCTTTAAATTCTTTTGTATTTTCTACTGCATCTTGTATTCTTTCAACTTCTATAATATCAGTTCCACAATATATTCTCATAATAAAATCCTTTCTATACAAAAATATGAAATATTTTTGTAACAATCTTTGTATAATGCTCATTTAATTATATAAAATGAACTGATATATACATATATATCTTATACTTTTTTAGCTTTAAAGTCAATATTTTCAAAGAAATTTATACAAAACTCTTGATTTTTAAAAATATTAGTGCTATAATTAATTCTGTAACAAATCGGGGTGTAGCTCAGTTGGTAGAGCGCGTGGTTTGGGACCATGAGGTCGCACGTTCGAACCGTGTCACTCCGACCATAAAAATATAAAAATCACATAAACTAAGGATTTAGTCTATGTGATTTTTTTCATCTTGTCATCTTTTCTACGTGAATATTCTATTACAAATGCCGTTTTTTTACGCAAATAATATTTGCAATTTGCATTTTTTCTGCATAAATTACTCTTAAGTTGTACTATGTCAAGAGAGTAGACACGAAAAAAATTATTTTTTATTTTATATTTTTAGAAAATATCTTTTTCCTCTTTCAAAAGTAAACACATAACCTACAAGCCTTTATTTATCATCCTTTTCACTTTTATTCATTTTAATTTGAATAAACTATTTTCAAAATTAGTATAATTTCAATTTAAATAGAAACTATGTACTACAATAAAGACATATCATTATTAGTATTTCACATACTAAAATTAATATTCAATGAATAATTTTTTCTTGTATTCTTTCTTTGTAATAGTTGTAAGCTTATTATCTCGAATTTTTAATAAATTGCTTTAATGTTTTCATTTAACATTTTTTACCCTTCCTTTTACTAAAAACATTTATAACGAATAGGTGTTGTTAAAGCAATTCACATCAATATTTAAGATTTATAGTAATAAAGAACAATTTTGTATAAGAAAATTGCTCTTTATATTAAAATATTATTTAAGTTAAATATTATTATTCTTTATATATTTACTAGCTCTTGCTTTTCCAATACATATAATTTTTTCTTCTTTTATCATCTTACCAAGTACCGCCTCTATTCTTGCAGTCTTAGTTATCTTATTACTATTTACTACATTAAATCTCTTATCTAATTCTTTATAACACATATATAATGTTGATAAAAAGTTTTCTATAAAAGGTACATAGTCATTATTACTATTTTCCCATTCTTTTGAAGACTCTTGTAAAGAATCATAATAGTAAGCTTTCATATTATTTATATGCTCTTCAAATGGTACATATTTTCCAGCACCAAAATCATTTTTATATAAAAGCAATAAAGAAAGTAACCTAGATATGCGACCATTACCTCACTAAAAGGATGTATATACAAAAAATCTAATATTACACAAGGTATTAATAGTAATTGATTAATGTTTGCATTATTTCTAGCATCCATATATGCAAGTACTAGTTGTTTTACTGCTTCAGGCGTTTCTTTAGTTGAAGTAGGTGTAATACGAATTTTCCTATTTCCTTGTTTATCTTCTTCAATAATATAATTATTGTTTATTTTATACTTTCCAGAATATTCATAAGCTGTATAATTCATCATAATTTCGTGTAGCATTAACATAGTTTCTTCTATAAAATCTAGATTATCATATTCTAAGTGAATTTTATTTAATGCATATCTATATCCTGATATTTCAGCTTCATTATGATTTAAAGGCTTACTACTTTGATTAACAATTTCATTTATACGTTCATCACTTGTAATAATTCCCTCTATTGCATTAGAACACTTAATGAATTGTACTTTCGCAATTTTTTCGAGTTCTGTAAATACTTTTTCAAACTCATCTTTTCTAATATTATAAGATGTCTTTAATGAGTATATTACTGATGTTAAATTTATTAATTTTGTTGGTAATAATCCATTATCTAAAAAAGAATAATCAGATTTTCTCATAAATTTCTCCTATTATTCGCACACTATTTTTATGCATTTTATATGCAGATAATTCAATATATTTTATTTTTTATATAATTTAATTTTAATAGAACCTCTTTTTTTAAGTTATCAAACTCAATTCTTAATTTCTTATTCTCTTTTATGTGTTAAAACAATACCAACTATTGATGCAATAAGGACAATTGGCACTATCCTAATAAATATCCATTCAAATGAATGAAAAGCAACACCTAAAACTGCATTTTCAGGATCATTATAATCAAAATTTAAATAAGGACTATTTAATAAAAATAGATATATGAAAGTTATAATTGTAACTATGCATAATAAAATTAGTATCAATTGAATAATTTTTCTTATTACGTTCTTCCTTTTTAATAGTTGTAAGTTTATTATTTCTAATTTTTCAGAAATTACTTTCAAATCATCTACTTTAGACTCTGAAATATTTTCTCCAAGCAAAGTGCTTACTGGTGTCTCAAGAACCTCTGATATTAAAACTAGCATTTCTGAATCAGGAACTGATAATCCTTGTTCCCATTTAGAAATTGTTTGTCTTACCACATTTAATTTAATAGCAAGCTCTTCTTGTGAAAGTCCTCTTGATTTTCTTACTTGTTTAATGTTTTCTTTTAGCATTTAGAACAACTCCTTTCTTACAACTATTATATAAAGAACTGTCCGTTGCTACAAGCAATGATTATTAACATTTAAGATTTATAATCTCAAAATTTGTAATTATCTACTTTTTAAATAATTTAATATTTTAATTGTTAACGGTTTGAATATTAAATACATAACATATCCAATACTTCCACCTATGACATTAGTTATTAAATCCGTTATATCTGATGATCTAAAATCATTTATTAAAGGCTGTAATAATTCTATTCCTAGACTTAATAAAAAGGTATAAAAAATAACATTTAATAGTCTAGCATTTCCTTTTTTTACTAAAGGCATTAAAAAGCCAAATGGAATTGTCATTATCACATTTAATCCCACTTGTCTAACAAAATCACCTCTACTATTTAAAACATCAATAAATGGAATGAAATTCATTAAATCGTATGGATGATTAAATATAAATGGTAAAGATGTTATTATAGGCATTAAAGTAAAATATAATACAAAAGATAAATATATATACATTATAGAGTTTACAAACAGTACATCTCTACCTTTTTCCTTCCATTTCTTATAAAATTTCCAAAAATATATTATTATTAAAACTATAAAATCTACTAACTCTTTCATATTTTTTCTCCCTTCCAAATTACTATTTGACTGAACATTATATATCAATATATAATAATTTTAAATATTATTATTCTTTATATATTTATTTGCTTTTGCTGTTCCAATACAAATAATTTTTCTTATTATATTTTTCCTTTATAATAATTGTAAGTTTATTATTTCTAATTTCTCAGAAATTACTTTCAAATCATCTACTTCAGACTCTGGAATATTTTCTCCAAACAAAGTGCTTTCTGGTGTCTCAATAACCTCTGATATTAAAACTAGCATTTCTGAATCAGGAACTGATAATCCTTGTTCACATTTAGAAATTGTTTGTCTTACCATATTTAATTTGATGACAAGCTCTTCTTGTGAAAGTCCTCTTGATTTTCTTTTAACATTTAGAACAATCCATTTCTCTACAACTATTATATAAAGAATATTTCATTGCTACAAGTAATGATTATTAACATTTAAGATTTATAATCAAAAAATTTGTAATTATCTGCATATTTTTCATATTTTATATGCAGATAAACTGTTATAACTATTTTGAAAATAAACTTTTATTAGTTTTATATATCATATTTTTCTTTTTAATTCATTTTTGGCTCACAAGTTAAATTAATTCTCAAGTTTTTTAATGCATTTGACTCGCTTTTATCTATAATATAACTACTATGAGCATCACATCCTCTTAATTTTTCTAATTCACTTATTGCTTTTTCTATAATTGGATTAGTTAGAGAACAAACACTTAAAACTGTTAAAACTTCTGGTAAATCTAAAAAATATGATGTATTATATGAAGTTTTCTGTTTCATTTTATAAATTCCATCTAATACTGCTGGTGATAATAAATATTCTTGATCAGGAATTCCTGTAATTTCTTTAATTGCATTTAAGAAAGCAGCACTTGTACAACTTAAAATTTTTGATTCTTTTCCAGTAATAATATTTCCATTATTTAGTTTAATAGCAAGAACATTTACTCCTTTTTCTTTTGATTTTTCATTAGCAACTCTTGCAACTTCCCTATCAGATAATGAAAGTTCTAATTTATCCATTAAAGATTTTGCCCTATCTACACTATCTTGTTCACAAATATTTTGTTTATAATCACATAAAGTATTATAATATCTTCTAATGATTTCATCTGTTGCCGATTTTTTTACGACATCTTGTTTTGTAATACATTGTTTAATCATATTTACTCCCATATCTGTAGGAGATTTGTATATTTCTTTTCCTGTAATTTTTATTAAAATATTTTTAAGTATAGGAAACGTTGAAATATCTCTGTTATAATTAACTGAATATTCTCCATATGCTTCTAGATGAAATGGATCAATCATATTAACATCTTTTAAATCTACAGTTGATGCCTCATAAGCAATATTTACTGGATCTAGTAAACTTAAATTCCAAACTGGAAAAGTTTCAAATTTTGCATATCCAGCTTTTACTCCCCTTTTATATTCGTGATATAGTTGAGAAAGACATGTACCAAGTTTTCCACTATTTGGTCCTGGAGCTGTCACAACGACTAATTTTTTAGTTGTTTTTATATATGGATTTTTCCCATATCCATTTTCACTTACTATCAAGTCTACATTATCTGGATATCCATCTGTTGGTCTATGTATATACATTTTAATTTTTTTCTCTTTTAACAATTTTTCTAAATGAGAAATGTTATTTCCCTCATGATACATTGTAACAACTACACTATTAATTGAAATTCCTAATCCTTGTAATTTTTCAATTAATCTTATTAATTCTAATTCATAACTTATTCCATAATCCGCTCTTATTTTATTTTTCTCAATATCTGATGCATTAATACAAAAAATCACCTCTAAATCATCTTTAAATTGTTTCAATAATCTTATCTTGTTATCTGATCTAAATCCAGGTAATACTCTTTCTGCATGATAATCGTCAAATATTTTTCCTCCAAATTCTAGATATAGTTTATCATCAAACATCTTAATTCTTTCTAAAATCTTTTCACTTTGTATTTTTAAATACTTATCACTATCAAATCCAATTTCACCCATTTTTATTCTCCTCCCTAAATCACGATTTGCTAAAACAATTATATCAAAGGTAAAATTTTTTTACAATAAAAAATATATAACATTTTTTTACTTATTTTTTGAAATTATATATATAATTATCCCCATTTTTTCAAATGGGGATAACTTCAGCAAAAATTGGATATTCATCATGAACCAATAGTTAAGAACAAGGCATCTTTTAATACATTATCAGTAGCATTAACTAGTTTCTCTCTAAGATATTTAAAAATATTATACCAGCATTCCATAATTATCTTACCATCAGTTATGTAGTTTACCATATTGACGGTAGCATCACATTGTAAATTTGTAAATATGTATGATATATCATTACATATACCAAAATATCCTATTGAATGATAAAATGGCATTCTATTATAATCTTTAGAATATTCTATCATTTCATCAAAAGTTTTTCCTTCAAATTCATCTAAGAACTTTATACTTCTTTCTAAATATGGATCACATAATTTAGAAATTTCCGATTTAATAAAATCTATTATATTATCTTCAAATATATCTTCTTTTATGGTTAAATATAAATATTTTTCTTGATCTTCAATATTAAAAATATCAATATTAATACTTAATTTTAAGTCTTCTAGTATTTCATCTGTTGAATATTCTCCTTTTTTTATGCTAATACAAGTTGCTACTCCACAATTTAAATTCATTTATTTTCCCCCTTTCTTTTTGTTATATATTGGTTTATAAGTTCAATATGAACTATATGTTGATCAACTTTAATTAAACCATAATCAATATATCATGGATTTTTATAATATCAACAAAACCTACTTTATTTTTTTTGACTAGTTTTGTCGAATAGCAAATTTTTATTTTTGCATAAAAATAGCAAGTGTTACCTTGCTATCTAAAATATATTTAAAATCCTGCTCCATCAAAACGATTTGGACGTCTATCTAAAAGTTCTCTTATAAGTAATACACTGATAAAATCAGTTAAAAGATTGTTAGGTCTTCTACAATCTGGCGTAAAATTCATATCCATTTCAATATTATTTCCAAGTTTAGTATATATATCATTTGTAATAGATATTATAATTTCCATAGTTATTGGTCCTTTTATCATATTACATGCAGAACACACCATAGGATATATAACTTTGTATGTATCTGGATACATCATTTCTAGATTTTCATAACTCTTATCTATACTTTCAGGACAAAAATTATAATTTGAGCAACTCATTATATCCATATTATTAATGCCTCTATTATACTGATAGTACATATTATTTCCCCCTCTCATATATATATTATGCTAAACATATTATAACTGCTAATATTTTTGAATTTATTTAAATTTTTAAAATAATAAATCAACCATATAAATTAAAAATCAAAAATTTGACTTTCTATATATTATGTAATATAATTATCATGTAACATTTAGAATGCTAAGTTTATTATACTTAGTAACATCAAAAAGGAGATTAAAATGGAAAAAAATTTTGAAGCAAAAACAGTAGGTCTTTTTGGAACATGTGGTAACTCAAAATGGAGAGATCCGTTTATAAAAAAGCTTAATCAGCTTGGTGTTACCTACTACAACCCATGTCGGGATGATTGGGATCCAGAAGAAGACTCTTGGCAACTGAAAAATGATAGAATAATTCTTATGCCAGTAACTGATGAAACATATGGTACTGGAACTCTATCAGAGAGTGCATTTGGTATAGTAACTACTCTTGCAAGTATATATCAAAAAACTACAAAACTTGTAATATATGTTGCACCAATTGTTGAATATGATCCAAATGATGAAAATTTAAATAATTCTGTTGCTATAAAAGAGTCAAATCGTGCAAGACGCATTGTTACAGAACATATAAAGATTTTTGGAAATCTCCCAAATGTATATTTTGTAAAAAACATGGAAGATATGCTTACTGTAACTGAAATGCTAATAGAGCTTTGTGCTACAGAAGATAAAATTAGAGAAATTATGAAATAATAAAAAAGCCGTCTTAGTATAATACTAAGGCGGTTTAATTCAAAAATTTAGATAGAGTAGTAATAAATGATAAAACCCTTTTTGTAAAGGTGGGTATCTTGTTACAATCATTAGGATTCTCAAATAATTGAGCATTCAACACAGATTGCACTATTCCTGATTCCCGATTAAATGCTTGTAGATTTTCATATGCATTACTATCTCTATCTAAATATATTTTATCATTAAAATTTATTTAAGTAAAGGCAAAATACATAAATTTACTATATTAGACCAAAAATTTATATATTCCTAAGTATTTTATAAAAACGATTTCTTATTTCATTCTCATATAAATCAATATAATATTTATCTTGAGCTATATTTTTATCTACGGTACAACCATTTTCAAATATAACATTATTTTTAGGATAAAGCTCAATATATTCATTACAAAATGTCTTATTTAATACTTTAGCAATATTTATCATACCTTCATCTATAACCAGATGTAAAAATTTATTTTTTTCATTAATATCTTTTGTGCTAATATATTCTTTAAAATAAATATAATAATTAATTGGACTTAATATATATATATATTTATAATATCATCATTAATATTAAAGCCATCCAAATCTAAATTATTACTAATAATCTCAATTGCAACAGGAATAATATTAGCAAAAATTCCAGATTTTCTTACATCAAACAATATTCTTGATGCACCAGTATGTCCCTTATATACATATGGATTTGGATCAATATATGCCCCCTCAGGAAATATTGTAATATCAATATTATTATATAAAAACTTTCTAGCATATTTTAAACAAATCTGTGAATATTTCTTTCCTCCATGTGCCTCTATTGGCATACTATATAAAAGTTCTTCTGCCATTCTTTGTCTTTCTAAATTCTTTTTATACATAATTCTTGGACTAATTAAGCTTACACTTCCATTAGTAAGCGCTGCTGGCAAATAAAATATATCCATAAGACAATTATGATTTGCTATAAATATAGTTGGAATTTTTTCATTATAATTTTCCATGCCAAAAACATTTAAGTTTATCCGCTCACCAAACTCTTTTAATGCATCTTTTTTATTACTTTTCATATCTAATGCCTCCTTTACTTTTAATGCTAATGTTTCATGTCCATTGAAATCTAAATGTATTCCATCATTAAATAAAGTTAAATCATTAAAATAAAGAATATCCACATTGTCAACTTTTTCTTTGAATTTTTCTATTACTTGTCTTCTGTTATTCTCACAATTAATATCAAAAATAACACTTGCATCTTTTATATAATCAAAATTAATAGGTAAAATATAAATAAATCTTGGCATAGAATTATTTACAAAATATTTTTTTCTATCATCTTCATCTAAAAACATTTCATATACAGTATTTTTGTACCAAACTAAATCTGATATTATATCTTCATAATTTTTATTATATTTCATTTGCAAATCATTAGTACCAAGAGAAATTATAACAACATCAACAGGAGCTTGTGTTCTAAATATTGCAGTAAAAGTATCTTTACCATTTTTATATACTTTCTCTTTTTCATCATTTCCTGCTAATCTTCCAGGTAGTCCTTCTGAAATAATTTTATAACTATCTCTCACTTTACCTTGTAAAATATTTGGCCACTGTTTATCATCAGGTATTCTCTTACCTAAGATAAAATTATCTCCCCATGTATTTGAATCTCCATATATAAGAATTTTTTTCATAGTTTCCTCCCAAAATATATTACCATTATACCACTAAAATGATAAATGATAAATACTTTAAAAGGAATTTTTACACTTACAATTATCTTAAAAATTATTTTAGATATATAAAATTTTTTAGTATTATATCACAAAAAATTAACAATATAACAATTAGTAAACATAAGATGATATTTTTAATAAAAAAGCTGAACTACCCTTATTTGATAGTCCAACTATATTTTATTCATTATTATTTTGATGCTTAGGTTTTAATTTTAACTTTCTAATAGGTTTCTTACCATATTCTACAGCCTTCTCTTGTAATTTAAATATTTCTTGTTGCCATTTTAGTCTATATTCCTCAATCTTTTTTCTATTTATCTTGCCATTTTCATCAATTGCATCATCAAGATGCATTTCATTTCCATATACCACTCTTGTTTTCTTAAAAGGTCGTGGTTGCTCAATAAATACTGGAATTATTGGTACTTTAGTCTTAGCAGCAACATAAAATGCACCTGGTTTTATTCTAGTAAGTTTATTTTTATTAATATCTGATATTGTTCCCTGTGGAAAAAGCATAAATATCTTATTTTCACCATCTGAAAAATAATTAATAGCACTAAGAAGCTCAGCTCCACTATGTCTATCTCTATCAATTTTTACAACATTTAATTTATTTAAAAACCAAGCAAATAATTTATGTTCAAAACACTCTTTTTTTGCAAGAATTCTAATATTGTCATTATGTACCCACATAACAGGTCCATCAGCATCACTTACATGATTTGGACACAATATATATGATCCGTTTGATAAATCTTTTTTATCATATTCAACAACTCTATATATTAATTTTCCTATAATAAAATGTCCTATTTTCTTTAACATTTCATACCTCTTTTCAAACTATATTTTTAGTGTCTTTTTATTTTCATTGTAGTAGTTTTCTCAAATTCAATGTCACGTATTTCAATATTTTTAATAACCTTATATGAACTTAGTTTTTTATTTACTTCTTTTATTTTTTTATTAAATAGTTCATGAATTTCCTCTTTACTATCTTTTTTTAAATTATGCTCTTTTTCAATGTATTCATAATCTGGTACAATTACTGCTGTAATTACTAAATCATCATTTCTGCCACTATCTCTACCACATACAATACATTCTTTTATTTCTTTTAAATCATTTAAAAGTAGTTCTATTTCTTCTGGATAAATATTTTTACCATTTTTTGTTACTATAACATTTTTACATCTACCAGTTATATGAATGTCTCCATCGCCATCAATATATCCAACATCACCTGATTTAAACCAGCCATCCACAATTACCTCTTTTGTTTTTTCCTCATCTTCATAATATCCAAGCATTAAAGTATCACTTTTAATTAAAATTTCACCCTCGCCATTTTCATTTGGACTATC
This sequence comes from uncultured Clostridia bacterium, assembly GCA_948562205.1. Classification (GTDB taxonomy): domain Bacteria; phylum Bacillota; class Clostridia; order TANB77; family CAG-465; genus CAG-465. The sequence continues at coordinate 20,998 of CAOYAN010000015.1, forward strand.
AATTTTAATTTTAGCACAACTTACAGGCTTTCCAACGGTTCCAGCTTTTCTATCATATTCTGGAGTTAGTGCTGCAATAGGTGCAGTCTCTGTTAAGCCATAACCTTGTAACATTACTATTCCAATATCTTCAAACCATTTTATAACTTTATCATCAATTGGTGCAGCTGCACTTACAATTATTCTAATATTTCCACCTAAACTTTGATGAATTTCCTTAAATACTTTTTTCTTTAAATCTATATTTACATGCTTTAATAAATTTGTCATATATATCATAGAATTTACAATATTTTCTTTTTTACCTTTTTTAATATTTTCATTAATTTTAGAATATACTTTCTCTATTAAAAGAGGTACAGCAAGAATTGCGGTAGGTTTAGTGTCTTTTAAATTATCAACCAAATATCTTAGTCCCTCACAAATTGCAATTGAACATCCATTAGCAAGTGGTAGTAAATATCCAATAGTAGATTCATATGTATGATGTAGTGGTAATACCGAGAAAAACCTATCTTCTGGATAAAGTTTTACAATACTAGATACAGCATTTATGTTTTGAGCTAAATTTCTATTGCATATCATAACTCCTTTAGACATAGATGTAGTACCAGATGTAAAAATGAGTACTTTAAACTCTTCTTCATCTATTGGAATTTCCATATAACTATTGTCTCCTAGTTCTACTCTATCTTTTCCCAGATTTATTAAATATTGCATTCCAACATCTTTTTCTTCTAATTCCTTTTCAGAATTCATTTCAATAAAATATTTTACTGCGGGTAAATCATTTTTTATTTTATCTATAGCACTCTTCTTTTTACTAGAATATATTATTGCTGATACACCTGATCTATTTACAAGATTTTCTATTTCATTTACTGGTATATCTTTATCTAAATTAACTGCTATTTGACTAGAACATAAAAGACTCATATATGATACATACCAATGATATGTATTTTCACCAATTATTGCTATTTTTTCATTTTGTAAATTTAATACATTATTTATACTTGTACCAAAATAAATAACATCTTCTCTATATTTACCATATGTTATACTAGAATAATTCTTTTTATCAAATTTTTCTAAAATAAACTCTCTATCTTTGTATTCCTTTGTACTCTTATCAAAAATTTCTTTAATAGTTTTATAATCTGTTGATGGATATGGTCCACTTTTTTTATTCTTTGAATTATTTTTTACCTTTTTTAATTCTTCAATATTTATATTATTTAATTCAGATAAATTATCAAATTTAAACTTTGGAAATTTAAATTCTGGTATTTTTTTATCCTTTAAAATATTCATATTTATACCTCATTACAAAATATTTTCTATAAGATTTACTAAATCTTCAACTGTAACTACCTTTTCAACATCCTCGTCTTCTATTTTAACTTCAAACATATTTTCAAGTTTCATTACTAATTCAACAAAATCAAGAGAATCAGCTCCTAAGTTATCTACAATATTATCTTCTTCTTTAATATTACTATCATCTTCTAATCCTAATACCTCCACAAGAGCTATTTTTATTTCCTCAAAAATTTGTTCTCTACTCATTTTTTAAAACCCCTTCCCATAATTTTACACTAGCAATTTAAGTATATTTTATAACTTGTCTTGCTAAATCATATATATTATAATATATATATATCATAATTACAATATTCAAAATTCAACATTTTTTTATTTTTATTATTTTAGAAAAATAGAATATAATACCAAATTATGTATTATATTCTATTTCATAATATTTCTATTATTTTTTTCTAATTTCATTTCATTTTTTCTTTCTATAATTTTAATCATAAGATAAAATATACATAAAATAATAATTGCCCTAATTATAGATTTTGAATGCATAAATATAACACCAATTTTCTCTATTCTAAACTTACAAACTCCCTCTATATTATTATATTTTATTAAATCTTTATCAGCAACACTATTATGATCACCCTTAGTTTTGTAAAATATTTCATCATCTTGTATTATATCTATTACTCTATGAGTTATAGTATATTTATCATTATTAAATGTTATAACATCGCCAATTTTTATATTTTCTTCATCTACGTTTTTAGTAATTACTATATCCCCTACATGTATATTTGGCTCCATACTACCAGAAATTACAACAAATACCTTATATCCAAATATGCTTGCAGGTTTATTTTGAATTTTTTGAACTAATAAAATAAGATTAAAAATTACAACTATAGCAACTATAAAAAATATAATTCTCCCCAATATTCTTATTATAGTTTCTTTAAAAATTGCTTTTTTACTTACAACTCCAGCTGTATTTATTTTAGGTCGCCTCCTTATTTTAATTCATATATCAACATTACATAACTTTATATTACCATAAATTAAAGAAATTAGTCAATAAGTTTTAAATATTTTGTAATATAATGTTAAACTTTATGAATAAAATTTCATACTTACTTTAACAATAAAAAATTTTATTCATACTATATTATATATTAAGTAAGTAGGTGAAATTATGGCTTTTTCAGATAGAGAACTTTTAGCAAGAATTATAATGTGTGAAGCAGGTGGTGAGGGAGATAATGGAATGAGAGCTGTTGCATCAGTTATTATGAATAGAGTAAATTCCAGCACTGGAGAATATTTTAGAATTTCAGAAGGTGGAAATATTAGAAATATTATAATGCAAAAGGGACAATTTAATTGTGCAACTGATACACTAGGTGGAAAATATAATTCACAAAATATATATAATATGAATCCAGATCAAACTCATTATCAAATTGCAGATTGGGCTATAAGTGGAAATAGATTAAATGAAGCAGGAGAAAGTTTATGGTTTATGAATCCTTTCAAAATAGTATGTCCAAAAGAATTTCCATATAATGGTACTGGTAGACTTCATACAAGAATAATAAATCACTGTTTTTTTGTACCTACTTCACTTTATTATGATACATAGTATAGAAAGGAGAATTTTATGCTAAATACTACTCGTCAAACAAATGGTTTAAATAATGATACAACTTCACCTTCTAATATGCCAGAATCTCTTACGAATTCTATATATACTCCAGGATTTTTAAGAAATTATATTGGAAGACTTATGAAAGTTGAATTTTTAATAGGTACAAATAGTCTGCAAGATAGAATTGGAATATTATTAGAAGTTGGAGCAAGTTACATTGTATTAAGATCAGTACAAGATAATAATCTTTTATATTGTGATATTTTCTCAATAAAATTTGTAACAATATCTATGCAATCATTTATATATAATTCTAATTTTCAATTTGGAACACAATCAGTATAAAAAGAAATGGCAGTAACTTTGCCATTTCTTCTCATTATTTCACATTATATCTAATAAGTTTCTTTGCTATATTATTTAATCTATCTACTGCAATATCGCCAGACATGTTATATTTCTCTTTCTTTTGGTTCATATTTACTTTATTTATATAGCTTGAAATATAATCCATTTTATCAGTTCCATGTTTAAAAATATTTGAAAATATTTCATCTGCTACTATATATCCTGTATTTATCATCTCTCTAGAAGAGCTTTTATCAAATGAAAGTGATGACCTAATAGATGCATTAATATTAAAATTTATTTCAATAATATTTTTATTTTTTAAATTTTGATAAACATATTTACTTTTGTCAAAATGTACTACAATAATATAATCATAATCTTTTTTACTTAGTGGTAAAACAGGAATATTATCAACTATAGCTCCATCTAAATATTTGTTTCCTCCTACTTCAATAGGCTTAAATACAGGAATAAATGAAATTGCAGCTTTTAAATATTTTTGTAATTTTTCTTTTTCTATTCCTTTTAAGTTTATATAATCGAGTTTCATTTTAGTAGCATTTAAACAAGTAATATAAAAATCCTTATTTATTTGTTTTTCTACTAATTCTGATACCTTATCCAATATATTACTTCTTTTTACAGTACTTCTTAAGAAATTCATTACATTAAAAGATTCATTTCCCATCCATAATTCTTCAAAAAAATCCAAACTATCACAAAGGTATGAATAAGCAGTAAGCGATCCAATTGATGAAGCAGAAATATATTTAACATCATCTATATTAATATATTTATTAAGCGCTTTTAACACACCAATTTGATATGCTCCTTTTACCATACCCCCTGATAGAACTAGTCCTATCTTTGCCATTTTTAATCTCCCATAATATTTACTATATTTTACAATATTTGGAGTATAATGTCAATATTAGTCAGTTATAATTTTATGTCAATTTTTTCCTCATTGAAAGTTGAGTTATCTATACTATTATCTATAATATCATTATTAATATCACTATTATCTATTATATTATTTTCTATAACATTTCCAGGATCTTTTATTTCATTTTCTATAATCGTATTATTTATATCATTATCAATATTATTTTCTATAGTCGAATTAGTAATATTATTTTCTATACTATTTGTTATACTATTTGTTATACTATTGTTATTATTTATATTATTGTTATCTTCTTTTGACTCTTTCTCATCAGAATTATTTTCATAATTTGTAACATTATTTTTTACTGGATTAGTTGGAGACTTTACCTCTCCATATGAGCTATCTAATTTTTTACCATCAAATACATCTTTTATTAAAGATTTTGCATTATCAATTGTATCTACATCAGGTATTAATACAGATAATTTTTGATTACCAGCACTATAAGTATATTCACTAGATCCAACACCATTTAAAGTTATAGAAGTAACATTCCATTTTGGATTTTTACTTAATTGAAATTTTACAAGTTCTAAAATTTCATCTGTACTCATACTTGTTTGAAACTTTCCATTAATTGCATTTAAAATTGAATTATACTTATATATAATTGATGGAGAAGAAGCTTTTCTAATTATTGCCTCAATTACTGCCTGTTGATTTTTTCCACGCATTATATCTCCTTCTGCAAAAGATTTTCTCTCTCTTGCAAAAGCAAGTGCTTGCGCTCCATTCATATTGTTATATCCTTCTTTAAAATAATAATTATCAATATATGAAGTAAAACTATATTTAGAATATACAGTTATACCACCTAGTGCATCAATTATCTCTTGTAGTGATGTAAAATTTACTTTCAAATAATAATTTATATCAATATCTAAAATATCTTCAATTGTCCCAATTGATTTTTCAATTCCATACATACCTGCATGTGTTAATTTATCTTTTGATGAAGTACCTGCAAGTGTAACATAATAGTCCCTTGGAATATTTGTAAGTAATACTTGATGAGTATTTGGATTTACTGTTACAATAATATTTACATCACTTCTTGATACAGAACTAATATCGCCATATGTATCTATTCCACTGATATATATATTAAATGGATCTTTTGTAACTGATTTTACGCTTTTTGATGTCTCATCTACCTTAAGTTTTACACTAAATTCATATATAACTTTAGTTTTATTTGCAAAATCTTCTACTTCATCATTTAACATCTCTTTATATGAATTTTCAATCATAATAGCTTGTAATTCATTTGAAAGTAACTCATTACTAAGTGTAACTACATCTGATTTTGATATTTGTGTAGTAGTTACTTCCTTTGTAATATTTTCAAGGGCAAGCCTCATCCCCTCATCATTACTATCAACATATCCTAAATTTTTCCCTGATATATCCTGTATTTTTTCATAATCACTATCTTTTAATACTATTACAGAATAATTCTGTATTTTATAACCTGATTTTGTCATAAGTCCCAAAAAATTAAATGTATTTACAAAATATATAAGTATAACAGAAATAATTGCCACTCCAATCCCTGTTATAATATTTAATTTTTTACTACATTTATTATTTCTAAATTGCAGACAAGATATACATGAAACACTTCCTAATAAAAAAAGTATTAATAAAATTAAATACGTAAATGGTAATACATTAATATATATAATTATTCCTACCGTTATTATAGTAATTAACATTAATATAATAGTAAGTATTATTCCAACTTTATTATTTTTAAAATTCTTCACTTTACTACCTCCAATAACAAATTATATTACATGTTTAGTTTTTTTTAAATACAAAACATAGTTTTTCACACAATTTTCATAATTAGTGTAATTTTAATATTATTTTTCATTATATCATATATTTTTAATAATTGCCATGTTAAAATCAACACTAACAGTGTTGATTTATATACGTTCTAATTGTTTCATTTTTAACTATTTTAGTGTATATTATTAGTAATGGAGGGATTTCAATGAATGATAATACCATTAATAAGAAAGCCTTTGGTAAAAGACTAAGGGATGCAAGAGAAAAATATGGATATACTCAAGCAGAACTTGCTGAAGAAGTTGGTGTATCACAAAATTTTCTTGGAGATATTGAAAGAGGAATTAAGCTTCCTAGTTTAAATAAATTAATTGCCTTATCTAATGTATTAAAACTAAGTCTTGATACTATGTTTGCTGAATCATTAGATAATATAATTTCTGAGACTGGTGAAATTTATTACACAGATAGACAATTAGCTATTATGAATAGTGTAATTAAAGCAATTAATGATAACTTTAAATAAAGACATTCAGTGGATAACTGAATGCCTTTATTATTTTATATTAAAAAACTTTTTTGAATTTTCATAAGTTTCTTTTGCTACATATTCCACATCTAAATTTTTATATTCTGCAAGTTTTTTGCATATTATTGGTAAGTTTAATGATGTGTTTACTGTACCTCTATATGGTTCAGGAGGTAAATATGGCGAATCAGTTTCTATAACAATTTGTGACATAGGAATATTTTCTACATATTCAGCAAACTTTTTACCTCTCTTATATGTTATATTTCCACCAAAAGCTACCATATATCCATTTTCTAGTACAAGTCTTACTAAATCATCATTTGGATGAAAACAATGAAATAGCGTTCCATATTTTGCTTTATGTTCTTTTACAACTTTATATGTATCTAAATATGCTTCTCTAGAATGTATAAGTATTGGAAGCTTTAGAGCATTTGCAAGTTCAATTTGATTTATAAATAATTTTATTTGTTCTTCTTTATTATCTTTTACAAATGCATAGTCTAAACCTATTTCACCTATTGCAACAATTTTTTCATTTTCGCACTTATTATATATGTCATATATATTATTATAATTATCATTTTTTACATCATGTGGATGTATTCCAATAGCTGAATATACATAATCATATTTATTAGAAAGTTCAATTGAATCAATAGAACTTTTTGTGTTATAACCAACATCAATTATATAATCAATTCCATTTTCTCTACACTTATTTAATATTTCATCTTGATTATCTTTAAATATTTCATCACTATAATGTGCATGTGTTTCAAAAAACTTCACTTATTTACACCTCAACTAATTTTCATTTTTGTAGGTAGAGTTACAACTACCTCAGTTCCTTGATTTACTTGACTCTTTATATCAATAGTTCCATCCATTCCCTCAATTATCTCTTTAACAATAGACAGACCAAGACCTGTTCCACCCATTTTTCTAGATCTAGTTTTATCTACTCTATAAAATCTCTCAAAAATTCTATTTAAATCTTTTTCAGGTATTCCCATACCATTATCTACAACTTTTATATATACACTCTCATTTATAACACCAACATACACACGTATATTTCCACCATCTTTTGTATATTTTATACTATTACTTAAAATATTCATAACAACTTGCTCAATAGCATCTTTGTCTGCATAAACACTAGGTAATTTATCAGAACATATACATTCTAAAGTATGATTTTTTTCTTCTGCTTCAAATCTCATTTTCTCACATACTTTTAAAACTAAATCATTTATTGGAAATAACATTTTTTTCCAATTTACTCTTTTATAATCAAATCTTGATAATTGAAGTAAATCAGAAACTAATCTTCCCATTCTATTTGCTTCTTGATTTATAACTTTAGAAAATTTTATTACTTCTTGATAAGTTAGATCACCATTCATCATTGTTTCAGAATATCCCTTTATAGAGGTAAGTGGTGTTTTTAACTCATGTGATACATTTGCTACAAATTCTTTTCTCATATTATCAAGTCTAACATTTTCAGTTATGTTTCTAATCATCATAATAACGCCCATAGGAGTTAATCTATCACTAAAAAATGGTGCAAAAACTATGTTTAGAGCATTTTCATCAACGCTTGTTTTAACTTCAAACGTAGTATAATTTGGTAAATACATTATTTTATCAAAATCCAAACTAATATTTAGTTTTTCAGATATTTTGTCAAAACTATCATCAGAAGAAGTAATATTTAAAAGCCTCATAGCAGCTTTATTCATGTGAACTACTTGTTTAGATATTGAAAATGCTACAACTCCATCTGCCATATGTTCTAGTATAATTTCTGTTTTACTTTGTTGACTATTTAAATCAAAATGGTTCTTTTTTATTAATTCCATCATCAAAATATATGCTTCTACAGTATCATCAATTTCCTTTAATTTACCATATTCTTTTAAGTACTTAGTATCAGGAACTTTTCCTTCTGCTACTGTTTTCATTCCCTTCTCTATTTTTTTTAAAGGAAATGTTATCATTTTTGAAACAATATTACTTATAACATAAACAACTAACAATATACTAAGTAAAAATATTATATTAGATATAGCAAATATATTATTTATATCTAATACTCCTTTAGACAGCAGTATAGTAGCTATATATACTATAACTACCATACTACAACATAAAATACTTATACTTCTTTTTATAGAATTCTTCATAAACTCTTCTCCGTAATTTTAGTTTGAAACATAGTATCCCATTCCTCTTTTAGTCTGTACATACTGTGGTTCAGCTGAATTTTTCTCTATCTTTTCCCTTAGTCTTCTAACAGTTACATCAACTGTTCTAGCATCTCCATAAAAATCATATCCCCATACACCTCTTAAGATTTGTTCTCTAGTAAATACTTGATTTGGAGCAGAAGATAACATTTTTAAAAGTTCAAATTCTTTTATTGTAAGATCAATTGTTTTACTTCCAACAATTGCTATATATCTTTCTGGATCTATTATCATATCTTTTATTTTAATTTTATTTTTTGAAGAATTTTTCTCTTCTTCACTTTCTGGAAGTACATGTTTTCTTAGATTAGCTTTTACTCTAGCAATTACCTCTCTAATGCTAAATGGTTTTGTCATATAATCATCTGCACCAAGCTCTAAACCTATTATTTTGTCAACTACATCTTCTTTTGCAGTAAGCATGATTATTGGACAAACAAGAGTTTTTCTAAGCTCTTTACAAACATTAAATCCATCTATTTTAGGTAGCATTAAATCTAGTAATACTAAATCTGGATTTACAGAAGCAGCAATTTTTATAGCCTCTTCTCCATCATATGCTACAGCGGTAACAAAGCCTTCTTTTTCTAAATTAAATTTTAATATATCAACTATAGGCTTTTCATCATCAACAATTAAAATTTTTTTATCATTCATATACATACACCTCTAAACTTTTTAAGCTGAATTTATTATATCATGTATAATTTTTTTTTACCATAACTTTTTAAAATATTTTTAATTTTTCTGTAATTTTTTTGTAACATTGTAATAAATATGTCACAGATTATTATTAATCTGATAATTTATTCTTTCATTTTGAATGTCTAAAATATCACAAGCTTTACTTAAAAAATATTTATTCTCTTTTGTAAGTACAATTGTAATGTCTAAGTTCTCTTCTAAATATTTATTTTCATTTACATGGCTTATCATATTATTTACTACTCCACTTGCACTATCTATTATTTGAATATCTTTAGGTATATATTTTTTAAACTCTTCTCTAAATAGTGGAAAATGTGTACAGCCAAGTACAATACTACTAAAATCTTCAAAATTAACGTTTAAAAATTTCTCTTTAATATATTTATCAGCCAAATTATAATTTATTTTTTCCCCATCTTCTGCAAATCTTACTAGTTTGTCCATTGGAAGTAAAACCGTTTCATTTTTAGCATCTAGTCTATTTATTAAATTTTGAAGTTTTTCTTCTTTTAATGTAAGAGAAGTAGCCATAACTAGAACTTTTTTATGATCACTACTAGATATTGCAGGCTTTATAGCAGGTTCAGTTCCAATGAAACAAATATCTTTGTACATATTCCTTAAATCATTTATACATATACTAGTTGCAGTATTACAAGCTATAACTATTACTTTACAGCCCTCATCTATTAAATATTTTATATTTTTAAAAGTATATTTTTTTACTTCTTCTTTTGATTTTATGCCATATGGAGAATTAAGGATATCTCCAACATATATATATTTTGCATTAAGTTTATTTATTGCTTCCTTTAAAATAGTAAGTCCACCGAGTCCAGAGTCAAAAAAACCAATTTTCATAATTTTTATCCTTTCATATGTATAATTTTTTGAAATTTTCTAATAATATTATAAACTATGTTCATAGTTATAATATATTTTTTATCAAATATACTTTATGTATATAGAAAAGGTGAAGATAAGCTCTTCACCCTTTTTTACATTTCTCTTCTTCCCTCTAAGGCTTTTATAAGAGTTATTTCATCAGTATATTCTAAATCTCCTCCAACAGGTATTCCATGAGCAATTCTAGTTACAGATATACCAAGAGGTTTTATAAGTCTTGAAATGTACATAGCTGTAGCCTCTCCTTCAACAGTAGGATTAGTAGCAAGTATTACTTCTTTTATTTTGTCATCGCTTAATCTTTGTAATAATTCTTTTATTTTTATATCACCAGCACTTATATTATTCATTGGTGATATAGAACCATGTAGAACATGATAATATCCTCTATACTCATGTGTTTTCTCCATTGCAATAACATCTTTTACATTTTCAACAACACATATTATACTATCATCTCTTTTTGGATTTTGGCATATATCACATGGATCATTTTCTGTTAAATTATAGCATTTAGAACAAAATTTAACTTTATCTTTTGCTTCAATTAAAACTTTAGCCATCTCTTCTGTATCTTCTCTAGGTGCTTCTAAAATATAAAAAGCAAGTCTTACAGCTGTCTTATGTCCAATTCCAGGTAATTTTTCAAATTGATTAATAAGTTTTGTAACTGTTTCTGAGTACATAATTAAAACATCCCTGGTATATTAAACTGACCCATTTCTGCTTGTAACATGCTATCTGCTTTATTTAAAGCCTCATTTACTGCTGTAAGTATTAAATCTTGTAACATTTCTACATCATCTGGATCTACAACTTCTGGTTTTATATTTATCTCTTTTATTACCTTATCACCTGTAGCTTTTACTACAACTGCTCCACCACCTGCAGAAGTTTCAATCTCTTTTGCAGCTACTGCTTCTTGTTTTTCTTGCATTTCTTTTTGCATTTTTTGTGCTTGTTTTAAAATATTTTGCATATTTCCCATTCCACCAGGAAATCCACCAAATTTACCCATTTTAATCATCCTTTCATATTTTAAATTCTTTTATATTATAATATACACTACTTATTTTTTCAATCTATGTTAGTATAATCTATATTATTTTCTCTTAATATTTGTTCTAATTTTGAAGTTCTATCTTCATTTTTTTCCTGTAATTTAATAATTACATTACTTGATATTCCATATTCACTATTTAATATTTCAGAAATAGTCGAAATACTCTCTTCAGTTTTTAAAATATTATATGCAAATTCATTTTGTGTAATAACAATTATTTTATCATTATTTACATATATGCCCGCACTTGCAAGCGCAGAATATAATTTTATTTTTCCTTTTTCTATAACCATTTTTTTAAGATCATCAATATTTGTAAATTCTTTTACTGGCAAATCTTGAATATCTTTTTTTACATCATTTTCTATATTACTGTTTACATTTTTTATTACTTTAGTATTAGTAAAATTTTTATTTTTAAGTTCCTCTTTCAAGCTAATTATTTCTTTTTCTAGTGTATCTATTTTAGTAAATACTTCTGATAAATCAACATTTTGATTATCTATATTTGACTTTAAATTACATAGTTCTGCCATACTTGATTTTAAAACTATACTAGGATTTGATGTTAGTCTTAAATCATTATCAAGTTTTGATAATTTATCTATTATATTTATAATCCTATCCTTTGAAATATCTTTATCATTTATTAATATATTTAAAAATTCTTCTGCAAGTTGAGAGCAAAGTTGCCTTAAATCTCTTCCTTTTTTTATAACTTTATCCACATTTTCAACTGCACCTAACATATTATATTCTAATATATTTGAAACTATATCTAAAACAACTTGTTTATCAACTGCTCCAACTATTCTTAAAACATCATCATATTTTAATTTATCCTTACTTTCTGATACGCACCTTTCCAATATACTTAATGCATCTCTTGCAGCACCATCAGCAAGCTTTGCAATATATTTACAAGCTTCTTCTTCATACTCTATTTTTTCTTCAGATAGTACATATTCAATTCTTTTTAGTAAACTTTCCTCAGATAATCTATTGAATTCAAATTTTAGGCATCTTGATAGTATAGTAACAGGTATTTTGTGTTGCTCTGTTGTAGCAAGAATAAATACCACATTCTCTGGTGGTTCTTCAAGTGTTTTTAAAAGCGCATTAAAAGCACTTGTTGTAAGCATATGGACCTCATCAATTATATATACTCTATATTTTACATCAACAGTTGCATATACAACTTCTTGACGTATTTGTCTAATATTTTCAACACTATTATTAGAGGCAGCATCCATTTCTACTACATCTGTAGTATTTCCCTCAAGTATATTTTTACATACTTCACATTCATTACATGGTTCGCCATCATGAGGATTTAAACAATTTATAGCTCTAGCAAAAACTTTAGCTGCACTTGTCTTTCCAGTTCCTCTTGTCCCACTAAAAAGGTATGCATGTGATATTTTACCTGTTTTTATTTGATTTTTTAATATCTTAGTTACATTTTCTTGACCAATTATATCATCAAATGTATTAGGTCTATATTTTCTATATAATGCGATATATGACATTACTACCACTCCTAAAAAAAACCAAGCACATAGAGTATAATGCTTATTGCTGCTTCCTTCCGGATCTGACAAGGTTCACAGTTCTCTATTGCTTGGCATGAATACATTATACAACATTTTAATTTTAAATTCAAGTATATTTTTTATTTTAATATAAAATTATATTTTGATATATCTTGTCTTAAAACACTAATTCCATTTATAAGTAAATCTTCTGATGGAAATTTAAACTTTAAATTACAAATACTTGTTTTCCCAGTTACATCTACTATATTTAATTTACATTCAAAGTACATTTGAAGATCATCTACTTTTATATTTAAGTCATTTAAAAAAGTTCCATCAAAAGTAATTTTTTTAGTATCTTCTGGTGCCTTTACATCATCCATAAAATTTTCATTATCTATATTTAATTCAATATAATATTGATCATCTTTTTGAATAGGAGTAATTTCTATAATTTTAAGATCACTATTTAAATCATATTTTTGCTCTGTACCTGTCTGAAATATATTTAAATTTCCTTTTTTAATAGGTTCATTAAATCTTATACTATCAATATATATTCTACTTGCTTCTATATTTTTAGCTACAAGTATATCAATCTTATTTCTCTGTGATAAGCTAAATATTAGGTCTGATATATTTTCAGCATTTTCATTTGTATCTTTTTCATTTATCTTCGCATATGAATTTATCACCATATCATTTATTCTAAAATTTCCTTGATTTACACTTCCTGTAGTATCAAGTAACATCATAGAAACCACTACTGTAATAATTAAAGATACAATTATTACAAAAAAAATTAACTTCTTTTTATTCATATATCCACCTCAAACTAATATACTCTATTATACTACAATGGGTATAAAAATACAACCTATAAAATATATATTTATATAGGAGGAGTAAATATGAATAATTTATTTGGATCTTTTTCAAACTCTTTAAATAATTGTAATTTTGATAATTTAGATATAAATAAAATACTGGTAATTTTACTACTCCTTACAGATCAATTAAATATTGAAGCAATTCATGTATACAGAAATAATTTTATTGTATCTCTTGGAACATTTTCAGAAGATAAATAAAATGAACCCAAAAGTATTTTACCTTTTGAGTTCATTTATAAAACAATATTATTTTGATTTATTTATAGTAATATCATAAATTATATCACTACCACGAAAATATTCTTCTACAAGAAAAAGTCCACATTCATTTAACAACATATCGATAAAACTCTCATCTGGTGTATTGCACACTTTTATATGCAATGGTTTACCTACACCACAATGTATTAATTCATATTTTCTAAAAGTTTTATCATCATTTGGCGTAAATTTTACTAAATAAAATCTATATATTTGCATCAAAACATATCTTATCCAATCAATAATTCTTTCCATCAGATTTTGCATATATTTTGATTTAAATTTTATCATAAAATCTTCTCCATCATTTAAAATACATTTTATAAAAAAGGCTAAAGTAATTTTAAAACATGTTCTACGATTATCTTTATTATGATTTTGTAAAAAATTCTTAAATAATTTCTTAAAAATAATCAGTTTATTATTCATTTTTTCCTCCCAAAATCAAGATATAGAAATATTTGCTTCAATATTTAATTCTTCTTTTATAGCTTTTAAAATTATATTCTTGCGATCTTCAATAGAATCATATTCATCAAGTTCGTAAAATTCACAAATTTCAATATTCCATTTTTCATCTTCATAAGCTATATTTTTTATTTCTTCTTTTGCATACCCAAGCTTTTTTAAAATATTTTTGATAATTTTTTTCTGATATTTAATTTTTGCTTTTGGAGTTATACCATTTTTCCTATAATCAATCTTAATCTTTACATTGCTTTCTTTTTTAAAGACTTTTATAACTACTACATCTTTCTTAGAAATAAAATTTACTCTAAGAGCTTTATTTATAATATAATTAATTCCAAAAAGCAAGCCTTTATCACTTGTAGAATATTTAATACCCAGTGTTGCATAATCTTCACTTTCCCGTACTATAGTAGTCTTATAATTTAATTTCATTAAATTATCCTCCTTTAATAGTTATATTTTTATAGGATTTCATATAAAATTTATGTCTAATTTTACCATATTTTTATGTAAATTTCAACTTTTATTTATATTTTTACCAAAAAATAATGGTATAGTCATAAAACCATACCATATATAATTAGTGTGAACTATTCTTTCCAAATAATTCATCAAATTTTTTTTCAAGTTCTAATTGTAAATCTACATCTGATATTGCATTTCCAGATGAAGATGTAGTACTTGGTTTAGTAGTAGATGTATTACTTGCTGTATTTGTATTTTTAGGAACAGAATTAATTATTGGTCCCATAGTAGGCTCTTCTATATCAATATCTGACATACTTGATGCAAATGAATTTGTTCCTTTGTTTATATTTCTTGGTGGTTGATTAGTGCTTTCACTATCAATACTTACATCCATACTTCTTGCTTTCATCTTCTCTGCAAGTCTTCTTTTAGCATCTTCTAAATGTTTTTGAACATCCATAATTTTTACTGGAAGTATTTCTGTTTTTGGCATTTCTTTTATATCATGTATTTCAAACTTCTTAGCATTATCTTTTTCTGGATGATATTTATAATACCATGCTTTTTTTGCTCTAATAGGTCTTAGACCTCTAACAAGTATAACTTCTTCGTTTGGGTCAAGACGTTTTAGTTCATCAACAGTCATAAGCTCTCTACCTTGACGCTGTTCACTTACAGAAATACCTTGTTTTGTTTTTCCATCTTTATCTTTACTTATTGATTTGCTTTGTATTTTAATAGTCTTTTGGCCTAAACTCTTAGAAAAATATTCACAAGTCTTAATTGATTGACTTCCTAAGAATAGCTGTGTATCACAGTTACCAACAATCGTTTCAAAGTTTTCTTTATATAATGATTCTAACTGATCTAATGCCTGTATAACAATAGATATACTTATTCCCATACTTCTTGTTACACTAAGTTTTCTTTCAAAGTCTGGTATTTGACCAATATTTGCAAACTCATCAAGTAAGAAGTATACTTGCTGATTTAGTGTACCACCATTTCTATCTGCTTGTAAAAATAGTTTTTGTAGCATTTGTGAGAAAAACATAGTTGATACAAAGTCATATGTACTATCTGATGTTGATGTTATAACATAAATAGCAAGTTTCTTTTTTCCTAAATCATCAAATTTAATATTGTTTGATGTTGTAATTCTTTGCATTGCAGGAGTATCAAAAGTACTAATTTTAGAAATAGTAGAAATAATGATACTTTGCATTGTTTTATCCGCTGATGTAGAAAAGTTTTCATATTCTTTTCTACCTGGATGTTCTGGTTTTAATTCCTCTAAAAATATTTTTTTAAATACTTCTGGATCAGAACCACCAGCACGAATTATGTTTAGACAACTTGATATATTTCTCTCCTCAGGTGGTAGTACTGATATAACATAATATATACATGCTTTAATTAGCATCTTAGCAGTATCGTCCCAGAAAGTATCACCACCAGCAGGTGCACCTTTTTTTGCACCAACTACAAGTGTTTCTGCAAGAACATCAACACTAGTATTATCAATTATATGTGATAGTGGATTATATCTATCACTATATTCTGGGTTTACAAGATTAAATGCTTTTACTTCATAACCTTTTGATTTTAAGAAACCTGATGTTTCCCTATATAGCTCTCCTTTTGGATCTGTTATTACATATGATCCTAAGGTTTGAAGTATGTTAGGCTTTATATAACATGCAGATTTACCAGTACCAGATCCACCAATTACAAGTACATTTTTGTTTATAAGTACTTTTTTTAGATCTGTTCCTAAATAGTGTTCTTTACTTAGTATAAATCCATTTTTCTTGTTTAAAATTTCTCTACCATCAGACATTTTCCTAAATTCTTCGCCATTTTTGCTCCAATCACTAGAACCACTTTCAATACCATCATAATCGTTCTTTTCATTTTGTTTCATTTTATATGCTATGTAAATTCCAAAAATAATTATAAGTGTCCAAAATGATCCTTTCATAAAAAATCCGAAATCTGCAAAAATTCCTTTAAAAAAAGCAAAACTTGTAATTGCTGGTAAAAGTCTCTCTGAAATTGTTGCAAGTATAGTTTCACCTTCAACAGCCTCACTTATTGCAAAAGTCAAAGCGCCTATGAATATTACATCAAATATTACATAGGCAATTAAAATCATTTTTATATCTCTTTTTAAGTCTTCAAAAATATTTTTCATATATCTTTCCTCACTCTACTACTATTACACTATAGGTTCATCCTCTTCTTCTATAATTCTACTAGAATTATTAGATATAGTACTTATATCTTTTTCTTCTCTTGACTTTTCTATTGTACTATATCCAACTAATGTCTCTAGTCCACTGATTTGTGGATCATGTCTTAACAATTCATCTCCTAAACATACACCTGAACATATTGTGATAGCTATTTTATTTTTTATTTCTTCATTCATAATTAAATCCTCCCAAATATCGTATATATACTACTTATAAACCACATTTATACTACATTTATAAAATATAATTAATCCACCATCTCGAATTTTAGTTCAAGTACTATATATGGCTTGTGTGGTAAAAGTTTACATCTTCCTTTTACCTCACCACTTAATTCATCTCTATATAGTACAGGTCTTACTTCTTCACCTGTTTGAGTATCTATAATAGAGAAATGTCTTTTCATGTTAGGCGTAAACTCTACTTCTTTATATTCTATTCCTTCTTGATTATATATTGAACCATATCTAAGTGGCACATTTGTCTCAGTCGCACTAAAGCCTTGATCAGAAAGCTCGCCAGTACTAAGTATTGCTTTTGAATTTGTAAGAGTTAAAAGAACTATAAGTTGTCTTTGTTCATCACCTTTCAAAACGCTAAATACTTTTTTTACTTTTCCTTCTTCTTGTACATCAATACATTCGATTTTTTGCAAAGATAATAAGGCATTTCCTTTTTTATATTCTTCTTCATTTTTCTCAACCAAGAAAGCTATAGTATTCATTCCTGGCATATCAATAACCTCAAATTTATTCATTTGTATCAAAGGTTCCATAAATTTTACCTCTTTCTCAGACTTTTTTTATCTGGTACAATTATATTATACTACATTTTTATGTAAATTACAATACTTAAAAACATATTTAACAAAGTTTTATTCTTTTCTTATCAAGATAATTGGTGTTAATGTTTTAGCTTGACCTGCTGGATTATCTTTTACTATAAGCTTTAATTCCTCATCAGTATATTCGATTGAATCTGATTTACCAAGAATTTCTACATTAAAATCATTTGCATCAACAATCATTGCCTTTACACCAGTTTTTTCATATATCTCATTACATACACCTGTAGAATTTTCAGGTATTCTTATACCGAATTCAGCATAATCAGTAAATACATTTCCATAGAAACCATCAAGACCACTTATTTCTGGACCAACAATTTCATAAAATACTCCTCTTTTTCCAAATAATTTGCAAAAACCACCTGCTATTGCTGCATATAATACTTTAAATCTACCACAAAGATCTATTGCAAATTGCATTTTATATGGATTATCAACTCCAACACCTGCATCACTTCTCATAGCAAACTTTGATAAGAATTTTGCAAGTCTTGTAACTTTCATATCCTTTTTATAAACAACTCTTTTTTGACATAGGCCAATTATTTTTTCGCTTATAGAAATTATATCTCCCTCTTGGTATATAGGTTTTACATATTTTTCTATAATATCAATATAATTTTCTCCAATTTGAACATAATGTGTCTCAATTGCATGTCTTAAATACTTAGTGTCATTAACCATTATTTCAACATTTTTTCCTTCATTTGCTTTAAATTCCATAAATGTCCCTCTCTTCTTTGTAGATATACTACTATTTAATTTAAAATCAATTAATTCTTAAGATAATTATACTAATCTTACCATATTTTTGCAATACTTTTTATATATTTTTTCTATTTTTGCACTTATCATACCTAAATTTCAAAATTTAGAAAAAAATAAATGCCAATAATTTGACATTTATAAATTAATATAAGCATTTCATAAGCCGGATTCTGTTTTAAATAGTCATTTATCTAGGATATATATCACTATATATCTCGAGCCACCAACCACGAAAGACGACGGGCCATCTTAACCTTTCTTATCTGGTGTTGCACCAAGTGGGGTTTACACCATCTTTATGTCTCCATAAAGATCTGTGAGCTCTTACCTCACATTTTCACCCTTACCATAAATGGCGGTTATTTTCTGTTGCACTTTCCTTAGGATCACTCCCACTAGACGTTATCTAGCACTATTGCCCTATGGTGTCCGGACTTTCCTCTTGAAAAAATTTCAAGCGACTATTAGAAATACTTGTTATTATTATACCAAAATAACAGAAAAAAAGCAAATTTTACTTTTTTAAATTTCTTTTAATATCTTCTATTGCAATATCAAAGTCTCCGAGATTTTCTTGTAATATTTTATATACTTCCTCTTTTGTAACATTTTCATATTCATATATAATCTTATTTCTTAATTTTACCATATTCATATAAATGGGAATATTTTTCTCTAAAAGTCTATCATTATTAAATAATACTCAAATATTTCATAATATGAAGAACAAGGTCCAAGTCTATTTTTAGCTACCATATCATCAGCTAAATCAATTATAATTTGTATAGCTTTTCTCAAATAATTTTCTGTGGCTGATATATCTCTTTTAGATTTATAAAAATCAACTTCCTTGATATTTGATAATTCACTTAATTCCACTAACATTTTATTTAAATATATAATTTTTTCTTTTAAAATTTTTTCTCTCATAATATGATTATACACTATTTTTTCACAATTAAATAATTTTTGAATAAAAAATATAAAATTTTCCATAATAAAAAATAAGGAGAATTATATATTATGGAAGAAAATAAAATATCAAATTTTAAAACTTCAGAAGATGTTATAAACTATATTAAAAACAGTACTTTTAATTCAAAAGATATGGCATATAGAGAAATTGTTATTCAAAATGAGAAAATACATATTGTATACAATGAATCTATGTCAGATGATAATACTATCTCTGATTTTGTTATTAGAAGTATAAAAAATAGTTTTAATGAGCAAATTTTTGAAGATATAGATAACAAAATTTATGACTTAGAAAATGAGGAAAATGAAGATAAAAAAATAACATTGGAAGAAAAAATTAATAAAAAAATGACTAAATTAAAAAGAAATAATTCAAAAGAAATTTTGAAAGTATTAGATAATCTAGAAAATACAATTACAATTAGTAAAGTTAAAAAAATAGATTTACAAAAAGAAGACTTATTCTATTATATTTTTTCTGGATTTACTTGTATTATATATAATACTGTAATATACGTGGTAAGTACTAGAGCAGATCTAGATCGTAGTATTAGTGAACCTACAAGTGAAAAAAATGTAAAAGGTCCAAAAGATGCATTTAATGAGAATTATTCAAAAAATATTGGACTTATTAGAAAGCGTATAAAAAGTGAAAAATTAGTATTAGACGAAGAAAAAATTGGTAGAAGAAGTAAAACAAAGGTTGGACTTATGTATATTGAAGATATAGCAAGACCTAGACTTGTAGAATATATAAAAGAAAAAATTAAAAAAATAGATATTGATGCTATTTTAGATAGTAATTATATAATGGAAATACTAGAGGATTCTAACAAAACTGATTTTCCAACTATGATAAGTAGTGAAAGACCTGACTTAGTATCAAATATGCTACTTCAAGGAAGAGTAGCTCTAATAGTTGAAAATAGTCCGTTTGTTCTTGTACTTCCAGCATTTTTAATGGATTTTGTAAATAATGTTGAAGACTATTACCAAAAAGATTCTAACGTAACTATAACTAAAATAATAAGATATATTGCTTTTTTTATAACTATATTTACACCTGCAATATATGTAGCTCTAACTACATTTGATCAGGAATCAATACCAACAGAACTATTACTCTCTTTTGCGACTCAAAGACAAGGTGTACCTTTTCCAGCATATGTTGAAGCTTTTTTAATGATTATATCTTTTGAAATATTAAGAGAAGGTGACTTTAGAATACCAAATATTGGTGGAAGTACATTATCTATTGTTGGAGCTCTAATTCTTGGGGATGCTGCTGTAAATGCAGGTATTGTTTCTCCAATTATGATAATTGTAATAGCTATAACTACTATATCTGGATTAATGTTTAATGACTTAAATATGGCAAATGCTCTTCGTGTATGGAGATTTATGACTCTCATATTTGCTAGTATTGCTGGTCTTGTAGGAGTTGCAGTATCTCTTGTATTGTTAATTGTAAAACTTGCAAGTACTACTAGCGCTACTAAACCATATACATATCCTATTGCACCATTGAATTTTGATACTTTAGGTAAATATTTAATAAAAAGAAAAAATGTATCTACTGATACTAAAAGACAAAAAATTCTTACAGATAATTTAACAAAATATAAAGTTAAGGAGTAAAGAGATGAAATCAAAAATAATATTTTTATTAATAATAATGTTCTTTTTAAATGGTTTAAATAATGCACGTGAATTAAATGAACTTGCTGTAGTCTCTGCAATAGGTATAGATTTAGATGAAGAAGGAAATTATCTAATAACTGCACAAATACTTAATCCCAAAAAGGAAAACAGTTCTGGTAGTGGTTCTGGTAGTTCAAGTGGATCTAGTGAAATTGTAGTATTTAAATCAACAAATACTAGTATTCAAAGCTCTCTTAGACATATAATAGAGGAGTCACCTCAAAAATTATATATTGCACATATGGAGTTATTACTACTTTCAGAAAAAGTAGCAACAGAAAAAGAAGCACTTGATATACTAAACTTCTTTATAAGAGATAATGAAGGAAAAAATGATTTTACTGTTGTAATAACTAAAGATTGTACACCACAAAAAGTTTTAGAAATTACAACACCAATGGAGTCAAATCCTGCAAAAAATATAAAAGATACAATTATATCTGCTCATAGATATAGAGGAATTGGAACAGACAATGTATTAAGTGATGATGTATCTATGTTTAGGAAGGCAAGTCAAACACCAATTCTTACATGCATAGAAATTATAGACCCTAAAAATAGTTTAAATTGTAATAAGAAAGAAGAAAATGCTCAAAATAGTAGTGATAATAATAGTGAAAATAATAATACTGACAATATGGGAAATCAAGAGAACTCTCAAGAACAAGAAAGTGCACTTGAAAACTTAGATGATAAGGAAAGTAAACTTTCTTCAGGTAAAGAACAAAATATAAAAGTTTCTACACTTGCTTTTTTCAAAGAAGAAACTTTAAGTGGTTTTTTACTTGAAAATGAATGCTATATTTACAACATATTATTAAATAAAGCTAAAGGTGGAATTTTAGAAGTTGGAAAAGATAAGGACTTAATGGTAATAGATCAAATCTCTTCAAATACGAAACTTACACCTAAAATAGAAAATGGAGAATATATTATTGATATATTTGTAAATATGGATTTTAATATTACAGAGACTGGGGAAAATATACGATTTGACTCTAATGATCAAATGAAATATTATGAAAAAACAGCTGAAGAACATTTAAAAGAAAAAATTGAAGAATTAATAAACAAATCAAAAAATGAATATGACTGTGATATATTTAGTTTTGGTAATGTTTTTTATAGGAAGAAAAATAAAGAATATAATACATTATATGAAAAATATGGTAAAGATTATTTTAAATATATAAAAACTAATGTTGATGTAAAAATTAATTTTCCATCAGAAGGAGGTATTGATAATATATGGTAAACAATAATGAAAAAACTTCAAATGATGAAAGTAATAGAATAACCTCTTGGGGATTTTCCAGTTTTATTGTCACTCTAACCAAAAGTGGATTTGTTGGAATGGCATCATATATTATATTTTCATACAGTAATATAGATACATATATATCAGCGATACTTGGTACTTTAATTGGTATATTACCTCTCTTAATTTTTATATTTATTATGAAACATAGTGAAAATAAGGATATAGTTGATTTAAATAATACTATATATGGAAAAATATTTGGTAATATTTTAAATGTCATTTTTAATGCCTCTGTTTTATTTATGGCAACTATGGCATTATATAATATTTCTCAATTTGTAGATATAAACTATATGCCAGATACAAATACAAATTATCTTAGAATATTAATACTTGTACCAATTGTATATGCAGCAAGTAAAAATATTACTGTAATATCTAAAATAAGTCAAATAATACTTGTCATAAATCTTGCTATATTTATATTAACTATACTTGGCTGTATTGGTACATGTAATATCAATAATGTGTTTCCAATTATGAAAGATGGAATAAAACCTGTTGTAAATAGTACAATAATATATGTTATTTTTACAACCTTTCCTATCTTTTTACTTACTATAATACCACAAAGTAGTGTTATGCAAGAAAAATACAAATCTAGAAAAATATTTTTTATGTATTTTCTTGGAAACTTTATGTTAATAGCAATAATTATTATAACTATTTTAATTTTGGGTGAAGATTTAATACCATTATTCAGATATCCTGAATATACAGCATTAAAGAGATTTGAACTATTTAAAATAATTAGAAGAATTGAAAATACATTATCTCTACAATTTGTATTTAATTCAATAATGTATTTAATTGTTTCTTTTCACTTCATAATACAAAGTTTAAAGAAAATATTTAAAAATACACAAAGGGAAAATTTATTTCCATATATACTTGCAGTAATAGTTTTAATATTATCAAATATACTATTTAAAAATACTGTACAGTCTACTATATTTATTAAAAAATATATTCCATATATTGTATCTGTAGGAATATTTATACCTATGATTTTAACTTTTATAGGACTTGTATTTAAGAAAATAAAATATGGACTTCAAAAAACAAATTTCTAATTTTAATATTAAACAGTAAACGTTGGGGAAGGTTTTTCCCCAACGTTTTCAGACTGTTGACAAAGTAATTTCGTCAATGGTCTTTTCTTTTTTTTAAAAG
>CAOYAN010000016.1 GCA_948562205.1 uncultured Clostridia bacterium
ATTAAATAATTAATTAAAAATCCTTTGAATTAAAACATTAGAAAAAATTTTTAAATACACATTTTAGTGATGTTAATATTATACATCTAAATACCTATTTGTAAAGCTTTTTTTACATATTTCTACACATTAGATAAAACTAGTTAAATTACCTTATATTTAGACAAAAATAATAGGAATTATATTAGTAAAAATACCTAAATATGTAAAAAATATTTAGGTATTTTTATTTCTACATTTTTTCTGGACACTCAATTCCTAAAATTTTAAGTCCCCTTTTAATAACAATACTTGTAGCATATACCAAACTACATCTTGCATTTTTTAATTTTTCATCTTCCACTAATACAGAACACTCATTATAAAATCTTGAGAAAAGTGTTGCGACTTCAACAAGATAACGAGTAAGTATAGCAGGTTCATATTCATCAGCCGCTTTTTTTATAATTTCTGGTAATCTACTAAGTGCTTTTATAAGCTCTATTTCTTGTTTAGTATTTAATAAGCTAAAGTCTATATCTGTATTTTTTCTATCAAATTTTGCTTTTTCTAAAATAGATTTTGACCTTACATATGTATATTGAACATATGGGCCTGTTTCGCCATCAAATCTTAAAGTTTCATCTAAATCAAATACAATATCTTTTATTTTACTAGTTTTAAGATAATTAAATATAAGTGCACCTACACCTATTTGTTTTGAAATAGTATCTATATCCTCTAAGTTTGGATTTTTAGATATAATAATATTTTTAGCTTTTTCTATTGCCTCTTTAATCAAATCATTTATATATATTACTGTACCTTCTCTTGTAGACATTTTACCACTTTTTAGTCTTACCATACCATATGAAATATGTATTAATCCCTTTTGGTATTTTTCATCAATTAAATGTTTTGCAGCTTCAAATATTTGTCTAAAGTGAAGTATTTGATCTGTTGCAGTAATATATATACATTTAGTAAAATCATATGTTCTAACTCTGTATAAAATAGCTGCTAGATCACGTGTAGCATATATAGTAGATCCATTTGATTTTAGTACAATACATGGCGGAATATCATCTCCAACATTTACAACCTTTGCACCTTGACTATCTACTAATACACCTTTTTTATCTAATATTTCTACAACTTCATCCATTTTATCACTATAGAAAGCTTCTCCATTATATGAGTCAAATCTACATCCTAGTATTTCATATATTCTGTTATATTCCTTTAGTGATACTTCTCTAAAAAACTCCCACATTTCATGAAGTTTAGAATCTCCTTCTTCAAGTTTTTTGAAATTGTCACGTGCAATATCCATTATATTTTCATCTTCTTTTGCAAGTTTATTAATTCTTACATAAATATCAGATAAAACGCCAAGTGGATCATTATTAATATCATATTCACTACTAAATCTTCTATATCCCTCAATTAAAAGACCAAATTGTCTACCCCAATCTCCTAAATGATTTATTCCAATAACATTGTATCCTAGCTCATTATACATATTATATAATGCACTTCCTAAAACTGTATTTCTAAAATGGCCTAAATGAAATGGCTTTGCAATGTTTGGAGATGAATACTCAACTATTATATTCTCTCCATTACCAATACTCATTTTACCATATTTTTCATTTTCACTTAAAATACTTTTTAATACATTTGATGCAATATCTAAACTATTAAGGTAGAAATTTAAATAACCATTTACAACTTCTACTTTAGATATTTTAGAATTTAATATAATTTTATCTTTTATATCATTTGCAATACTTACAGGTGAATTTTTAAGAATTTTTGCAAGATTAAAACAAGGATAAGAAAAATCACCATTTTGTTTATCCTTTGGTACTTCTATCTTCTCTAATATATCTTCTTTTGAAACTTTAAAATCAACTGCTTTCTCTAAAATCTCTGCTATCTCTATTTTTATATCTTCCATATTTGTCTCCTTAAATCTAAAAATTAACATACATATTTTACTATACAAATACTAAAATATCAAGCAAAATAAATTTAAAATATTCCTTTAGAATATTTCTTAACAATACTATATATCATATCTCTGTCATCATCATTTGCAACAATATTTCTTATCTCTTTGCCACATTTACTACATTTATATATAATTACTTCACCTTTTTTAGAGGTATTTATAACATTTATTGGTACAAGTAATCCCTTACACTCATTTAGCCTATCTCCTGGCTCTATATCAACATGTAATGAATGTAAACAATAATTACAATGATCACGAGATGTATATTTTAATTTTTCTATTTTTTTACCACAATTTTTACAAATAAATTCATTATCATTTTTTATAAACATAAAATCACCAAAATAAAAATTAATATTTAATTCACATAATATATTTTACTATAAATATATCAAAATATCAAGAAAAATGACAAAGTACAGTATATTTATAGAAAAAAGGATTTAAGCAAAATATTTATTTGCTCAAATCCTTTTAATCTTATACAAAGTACTTTAGTGCTCCAAATATATCTTTATGCAACTAATACTTTCATTTACCAAATACTCATTAATCTTTTTATCTTCTTTAACTATAACAAAGCTTTTTAAGGCTCCACCAATACTTCTCTGTTCTACTTTAAGAATTGACTTTCTGGGAAACATAATTTCTCTACTTGGTTTATCTACTGTAAATGATACAAACTTTTTCATATTTCTACCTCCCTTTACTGTACTGTATTAAACAATGCTTCCATTTCACACTTAATAGTAAGTTTGTCCTCTGTAAGTGGTTTTACACTTGTTAATATATCAAATGCTTCATCGAGAGTAATATTGTACTCTTTTACCTTCTCACTGAGTACATTGACATATTTTTCCCAAATTTCATTAACATATGGTTTAGGATCCTCCTTATGAGAATAATCATATCCACATTCCCTTCCATGAAAACATCTCCCATTACACTGTGGACACAACGCCCTGTGAAACTTATCTACTACCTCACTTGTAATTACTTCGCTTTTTAAGACCTCTTTACTCATAGAAAAGTCCTCCTTATTTTTTATGTAGACATTATATCATTATTTTACAGCTATGTCAATAAAAAAAGAGAACATCAAGTCCTCTTTTTTGCAAAATAATATATCACTATATTATTTTTTCTATTATCTATAGAAACATCCATTTCCTATAAATTCTCTAACAATAGAGTCAATTGGTATATTTGATGTCTCCATTGGTAAGAAATTATTTAAATACTCATAAAGTCTTCTAGCTTCTGCATAATATTCACTAGTTTTATCAACTTGTAAAAGTAGAGGTTGTGCGAATGTTTTCATAACACTAGGCTCATATATAAGGCTTGAATTATATATATAGTTTACATCCTCGACATATGGGAATATATACTTTTTCTCACCTTTTTTAACGTTTGCCCAAAGTGCAAATGTTTTTTCTACACTATGACCACGTGTTGCAAAATCTCTAACAAGTCTTCTTAAAAACCTTATATCAGAAGATGATACTTTTGTATAGCCATCAATATTTAAACTTACTATTGGTGCTATATATATTTTATATTTATTTTTATCTGGTGTAAACTCAGTACATATTGGATTTAGTGCATGTATTCCCTCAATAATTAAAACATCGTTTTCTTTTAAAGTTAGATATTTTCCATTATATCTTTTTGTACCAACAAGAAAATCAAATTCTGGAAGCTCTACTGTCTTTCCATTAATCAAATCTCTCATTTGATTATTAAATAATTCAATATCTAAAGCTTCTACACACTCAAAATCATATTTTCCATCTTCACCTATTGGAGTGTCTTTTCTCTCTTTAAAATAGTTATCCATAGATATAGTTATTGGTCTATATCCTTTAAGTTTTAATTGTACGCCCATTTTTTGTGCAAATGTTGTTTTACCTGAAGATGAAGGCCCTGCAATAAGTATCATTTTAATATCTTTATGTCTTTCAATATCTTGTATCATTTCAATAAGTTTTCTTTGATGAATAGCCTCTGATACTTGGATAATATCATTTATTTTTTCTTCAAGTATCATTTCATTTAAATTACCTATATTAGAGACACCTATAACACTTTTTAAATTATTAAACTCAATATACGCATCAAATAATTTAACATCTCTAATGTCTCTATCTAGTTTCATATTCTCATCTGGTATTATCAAAAGTGCACCATCTTTATACTTTATTAAATCAAATTTTTTTATATATGAAGTATCTGGTGCTAAAGCTCCATAAAAATTATTATACATACCATCACAAAAATACATACTTACATATGATCTTAATTTGTTATCGATATTTTCAAGTTTATCTATGTCATTAGATTCAGTATAAAGTACTGTTGCTTCTTCTACTGAAACTACTCGTTTTACAATTGGAAGCTTTCTTGAAATAATATCTTCCATTTTTTCTTTTACCTTTTTTAATTTTTCTTCTGTTACTTCTATACCATTAATTATAAAATACTGATTTTTATTAATAGTTGCAATAAACTCCACATCTGCTTTTGAATAAAGTGATGTAAGTGCCATATATAAAATCATCTTTAAAGTCCTAGCATAAACTCTATATCCATCTGGACTATCAAATTTTACATATTCTATTTTTGAATCTTTTACAAGTTCATATTGAAAGTTTTTTACTTCATTATTAATTTTTAAAGATAAAATATCATCTAAATTTTCTTTTGCAAGTTTTAACACCTCTATAGCTGGTGTTCTGTATGGCACTTCTATTACTTTTTCTTCAGGTAATATAACCTTAATATTTTTATCCATAAAATCTACCCCTTCTTTTTCACATAAATATTTTAGCATTTATATATTACTTTTTCTACTTCTTTTTCATATTTTCTAAAAAAACTTTTACAAAATCACTATTTGATTTTGTTTTTACTATTATATTCATAATTTTATCTACAACTTCCATATTTGATAAGCTAGAGTTATTTGTAGACATAATTCTACGAATATATGTACTACATTCTTGTTCTTCTTTTGTAAGTAGTAAATCTTCTCTTCTAGTACCAGATTTATATATATCTATAGCTGGGAAAATTCTTCTTTCTGATAACTTTCTGTCTAAATGAACTTCCATGTTACCAGTTCCTTTAAACTCTTCAAATATAATATCATCCATTCTACTTCCAGTTTCAGCAAGAACTGTAGCAAGTATAGTTAGACTTCCTCCGTTTTCAATATTTCTAGCAGCTCCAAAAAATTTCTTTGGAAAATGTAAGCATGCAGGATCCAGTCCACCAGATAGTGTTCTACCACTTGGATCTACTTCTAGGTTGTTTGCTCTTGTAAGCCTTGTTAGACTATCAAGTAATATTACAACATCTTTATTTTGTTCAACAAGCCTTTTAGCTCTCTCTAATACCATTTTAGAAACTTTGATATGATGTTCAGGTGACTCATCAAATGTTGAATGAATAACTTCAGCGTCAATAGATCTTTCGATATCTGTTACTTCCTCTGGTCTCTCATCAATTAAAAGAACCATAAGTGTAATATCTTTATTATTACTCAAAATTCCATTTGCAATTTGTTTTAACATAGTTGTCTTACCAGCTTTTGGCTGAGCTACTATAAGTCCACGTTGACCTTTACCAATAGGTGCTAAAATATCAATTATTCTAGTTGAATATTCATTTTGATTTGTTTCAAGTCTTAATCTTTCAGTAGGATATATAGGTATTAAAGTATCAAAATTTCTTCTTTTTAATGCTACATCTACTCTATCATCATTTATAGCATCAATATATATTAAAGATGGAAATTTATTTTGAGGATCACTAGTAAATCTAGCTATACCTTTTAATTTATCTCCTGTTGCAAGTCTAAATCTTCTAATTTGGACTTGTGATACATATATATCTTTATTTCCAGGTAAATAGTTATCACTTCTTAAGAATCCATAACCATCTGGTAAAACCTCAAGTATTCCCTCTGCGATATAGTCTGTTTCAGGATTTTCTATTTGAATGTTTATTTTCTCCTCTATCTCATTACTATCCTCTAAGTTTTTTATAATCTCTTCTACTAAGTACTCTTTTTTTAGTCTTTCATATCCCTCTAATTTCAAATTATCTGCTAGAGCTCTTAGCTCTGTAAGCGTTGCCTTTTTTAAGTCTTCTCTAGTGTACATTTTATTCACTCTCCTTTAATATATTACTTTGGCAAACAAATCATATTCATTAAAATCTATTATTTTAACTTTTGAATATTCACCAACAATAACTCTTTCTACACTTTCTTCATCAATTTTTATATATATTCTTCCATCCACATCAGGAGCTTCGAACATAGATCTACATACAAAATATTTCTCATCTTCTGATATATCTTCTACAATAACTTCATATTCCTTACCTAATCTACATTTATTAGCATTTAAAGATACATTTTTTTGAACATCAAATACTTTTTTTAATCTTTCTTCTTTTATTTCTTCTAAAATCTGATCTTTCATATCATAAGCAGAAGTTCCCTCTTCTCTTGAGAAGGCAAATGCCCCAAGTCTATCAAATTTTAATTTTTTAATGCCATCTAACATTTCTTCAAATTCATCATTAGTCTCTCCTGGGAATCCTGTTATAACAGTAGTTCTAAGAACAACATTTGGCACCATTTCTCTTATCTTCTTAACCCTATCAAAAATAATTTCTTTAGTATCGTGCCTGTTCATAGCCTTTAATATTTTATCATTTAAATGTTGCACTGGTATGTCGAAATATTTGCAAACCTTATCATTTTTAGCAATTTCCTCTATTAGAGCATCCGTAGTTTCAAAAAGATACATATATAATATTCTTATCCATTTTACACCATCAATTTTACTCATTTTATTTAAAAGTTCAGAAAGTTTTAACTTACCATAAATATCTAGACCATATTTTGATGTATCTTGTGAAATAATACAAAACTCACTTATTCCCTCTCTTGCAAGTTCTTCAACTTCACTTAATATATCTTCCATTTTTCTACTTTTAAAGTTTCCTCTAATTGATGGAATAGCACAATAACTACATCTATTATCACAACCATCTGATATTCTTATATATGCACAAGGAAAATTTGTCGATATTATTCTACTATGAAAATCTAACTTATGATCTAAAAATTTTTGATTAAAAAAGTTTGATAAAATATCTCCGATATTTTCATATTCATCTACACCAATACAAAGATCAACTTCAGGAAGTGTTTTAGTTATTTCTTCTTTATACCTTTTTGCTAAACACCCTGTTACAATTAATGCTTTGCATTTTCCATCTTTTTTATAATCTGCCATTTCAAGTATTGTATCAATTGCTTCAACTTTTGCAGATTCTATAAATCCACATGTATTTACCACAATAATATCTGCTTCTTCTGGATTATTTACAATATTCATGCCACTTTTCTTAAAAAGACCAAGTATCATTTCACTATCTACTTGATTTTTACTACACCCAAGGGTTACAAGTCCAACATTCATAATCTTTCTCCTTTCGAATATAGCAAATTATAGCATAAAAAGTCAAAAAAATAAAGTAATACGACAAAATTCTACAAAATTAGTGTAATATTTACATTTTTTTACTGTTTTTAGCTATATTTTACTTACATAGAATGATATTTTACATAATCTTAATACATAATAAATACAAAATTTATAAATCGTAATTTCAAATATTATATTATTATTATAACTTAAATATATACTTTATGTAATATATTATATCAAATTTATTTCATATATGCAAATTTTTCTTTATTTTTATCATTATATACTCATAATTCATATAATTATAACATTTTAGTTTACATTTTTAATTCACAATAAAATTATAAAAACATAAACTATAATTAGTAGGAGGTGTACTATGAAACTTGAAAATAAAAGAATAGGGCTAGCAATCACTGGCTCATTTTGTAATTTTTCAGAAACAAAAGGTGTAATTGAAAAATTGCAAGAAGAAAACGTAGAAAAAATCATTCCTATAATTTCAAATTCTGCTAAAAATTTTGACACTAGATTTTATAAAGCAAAAGAATTTGTAAAAATGTTAGAGGATACTACAAAAAATAAAGTGATTGATAGTATAGTAAAAGCAGAAGTTGTAGGTCCTAAGGATCTTGTTGATATAATAGTTATATGTCCTTGCACTGGAAATACACTAGCAAAACTTGCAAATGGTATTACTGACACTCCAGTACTTATGGCAGTAAAATCACATATTAGAAATAACAAACCTGTAGTAATTGGTGTCTCTACTAATGATGGTCTTGGTAAATCTTTAAAAAATATAGCAGAACTAATAGATACTAAAAATATGTACTTCATACCATTTAGACAAGACGACTGTGTAGCAAAACCAAAGTCATTAGTACTAGATTATACATATATAACTGAAACTGTAGAACTTGCCTTTGATGGTATTCAAACACAACCAGTTCTAGCAAGATACGATATAAAAAATAAATAAATAATATTTTATAATGCATTTTTACATAAATAAATAGGTTGGAAAATCTCCAACCTATTATCAAATTAACTTTATATATAAATCATTATGCTATTAATTTGTTCTACTAAACATTCTATCTATTATAAGCTCTAAACTAGTATTATGCTCACGTATATATATAAGGATTGAAACTATTACTATATAAAAAGATAGCTAGATTTCTCTAACTATCCTAAAATTTATATTTTTCTAAATAATCCAATAACTTTTCCTACAACTTCGACACTATTTGTTATAATTGGTTCCATAGTATCATTTTCTGGTTGAAGTCTTATAAAATTCTTTTCCCTATAATATGTCTTTACTGTTGCTTCTCCATCTATCATAGCAACTATTATTTGTCCATTTCTTGCAATCTTTTGTTTTGATACAATTATATAGTCTCCATCATTTATACCAGCATTAATCATACTCTCGCCTTGTACTTTTAATATAAATACATCATTTTCTAATGCACTTTTTTTAAAGAAACTCTCTCCTATTGACAAATAATCTTCTATATTTTCTTGTGCAAGTATAGGTTCACCTGCAGCAACTTTACCAACAATAGGTAAAGCAATTGTTGATTCTGTTCCAACAATTTTTATAGCTCTTGTTTTTAAATCTTTTTTTGAAATATAACCTTTTTCTGCAAGTCTCCAAATATATTGATGTGCTGAAGAAGTTGATTTAAAGCCTAGTGCTGAACATATCTCTCTTACTGATGGTGGATAACCTGTATGTTTTATTTGTTTCTTTATATATTCAAAAACTCTTTCTTCTTGAGCATTTAATCTAGTATCATTCATATATAATTTCCCCTTTCAAACTAAAACTTAAAAAAATTATATCATACAAATATTTGTTTGTCAAACATAGGTTTATTTTTTATTATTATTTTTAATTTTATATTATGTATTCTATTTGACATACATATTTTAGCGTGATATAATAGTTAAAATTTTTTTATGTTATATAATAAAATAATTATATAGAAAGGATTATATGTTATAAATTAAGAGAAATAATTATGGTCATTTTAGTTATATTAAAATAATTCTTGGGAGGTATAATCTATGTTATTTTTTTCACATTTAAAAAGAGTTAAAGCAAGAAGACTTCAAATAGCAGAACTTGATAAAGAAATTACAAGACTATATAATAGAAAGTCAGAACTAGATCTTAATATTCAAAAAAAAGAATTAGAACTTGAGAGTTTTGTTCGAGAAAAAGAAGACACAATAAAATATTTAGAAGAAAAATCTGGTAAAATAAGTTCATTTATTACAATAGATGAACAAATCGATAATGCAAATCTTACTCTAGCATCTATAAATACAGAAATATCAGAAGCAAAGGATGAATTAGAAAAATTAAAAAAATTACTTTCAATTCTTCAAGAATGTGTAGATTATGATAAATTAAGAGAAAAATATAAAAATGATTTGAAAGACGCAATTGACAAAACTCTTAAAAAACTACTTGATACATATCCTAATATACAACCTGCTAAACTTAATATTTTAGATTGCTTTACTGGATTTTATGATAAAAAAATTAATTTTACAGATATAGAACTTACAGTAAATACTAATCTAACTAAATTTGCTATAGAACATAGAATAGATGTAAATTTATATAAAGATTTAATGTATAATTTTAATGCTCCATGGGTTAAAAGATTTAATGAACTTAAATCAAAATACGAAAAACTTAATGTAGAGGCTTATGAAAATGAGCAATTATTTAATGGCTTTATTGTCTTAGTTGACAATAATTAAAAGACTATCAAATTAATAAGTCGTGGAAAATTCCCACGGCTTATTAATTTTAGTAATAGTAAGATATTATTATATTCCAAAACTTATTCCCATTCCCTTAGCAGCTCTACAAATATCATTATCTTCCAAATCTAAAAGTCTAGGTTCTCTAGTTTTAGGAAATCTAGTTTTTATAAGTGTACTTTCTTTTGCACCTATTATATATCCAGTTTTATCATCTGCGAGTAAATTTACTGCATAATTTCCAAGTCTTGCACCAAGTAGAATATCTGCAGTATTTGCCTCTCCACCTCTTTGTAAATGACCAAGTACCATAGGTCTTGCCTCATAACCTGTCTTTTCCTCAATTTGAAATGCAAGCTTTGCAGCAATTCCACCATATCTTTTTTGTTCAAAACTATCAGTTACAATTCTTGCAATAGTCTCCTCTTTACCTTTTTCTTTACATGCTTCAGAAGCTGCAATTATAACATATCTTTTACCTGACTCCATTATTTTTTTAACTTCATTGCATACAACTTCTAAATCATAGTCTTGTTCTGGTAAAAGAATTATATCAGCTCCTGCTGCAAAACCAGAATATAAAGTAAGATATCCAGATGTTCTACCCATTATCTCAACTACCATTACACGCCTGTGAGAATATGCTGTACTTTTTAATTTCCTTATAGCCTGCACTGAATTTTCAACTGCTGTTTCAAATCCTATAGTTGGATCACTAGCAGACATATCATTGTCTATTGTTTTAGGTATCCCTATAACTGGCATACCTGCCTCATTTATTACTCTAGCAGAATCTAATGTACCATCTCCGCCAACAATAATCATACCCTCAACACCAATTTTTCTTAAAGCATTAATTGATTCTTCTACTCTATCTTCATACTCATCTTTTTTATCTTTTACTGGATAATGGAAAGGACATTCTTTATTAGAAGATCCAAGAATAGTTCCACCTTCTTTTTCAATATCATATACATCATGTTTTGTTAATTCTTTATATCTTTTTTCAACAAAACCTATATATCCATCCATTATACCTATAACTTTTATTCCCTTATTAGTTGCAGACATTACTACAGCTTTTATAACACTATTTAGACCACAGCAATCTCCACCTGCAGTCATTATTGCAATTTTTTTCATATTTATCATTCCTCCTATATATTTTAAGCATTTATTAATTTTATATAATCACATATTATTTTATCTAATTTATCTAAAGCAATATTTAAAAATTCTCTATACTCCATATTGCTACAAGTATCTGATATAGCCCTAATTGCACTAAATGGTATACTATTTAAATTACATACATGACATATACTTGCTGTCTCCATATCAACTGCAATTGCATTAAATTTATAATTTAACATATCTTTAATATTTTCATCAGATATAAATTTATCAGAAGATGCAATAGTACCTAAAGTAGCTCTTCCATATTTATTTGATATATCATATAATTTTTTAGATATAGTCTTATCACATTCCATATTTACTTTATTTACTCCAAACACATATCCTAGATCATATCCAAGTATTGTGGTATCTAAATCAAATTCTACTGTACTAGTTGCAATAGCAATATCACAAATATTTAAATCTTCTTCTACTGCCCCTGCAACACCAATATTTATTATACATGATACATTAAATTTAGAAATTAAAAGCTCGGCTCCAACAGCAGCATTTACTTTACCTTCAAAACAATTACAAATTACAACTTCTGTTTTATCAATCATTCCAGTATAAAAATTCATAGAAGCTATTTTTTCTACTGTAATATTTTCTAATCTTTCTTTTAATTTTTTTATTTCTATGTCCATTGCACCTATTATTCCAATACTCATATTATTCCTCACTTTACTAATTTTACAATATTTTTTTCTTCCTTTGTCATTTTTTCACATGCATATGATAATAAGATATTTGGTAATTTTTTTATTTTATTATTTTCCTTTAAATAATTAATTACAATTTCTGGTTTAACTTTATATAGTTCTCTTAATACCCAACCTGAAGCTTTTTGAAATAGATGATAATCTTCATATAATACTTTATCTATTACCCATAAAGTAAGTTTATCGTCACCATTTTTAGCAAATTGTAACATTGAAACAATACCTACTCTTTTTTTCCAAGTATTAGTACTCTTCAAATACTCATTTAATTTATCTTTTCTTTTTTTATCTGAATTTAAATTTTCTAAATACCTAGCAGTAATATTTGGAGCAACCTCATCGGTAAGATCCCAATTATTTACAAACTCAATATTTTCTTCTATATATGTATTAATTTCATTTATTATACTAATATTTCTTTCTACATCTACTTTTTTTACAATATTTTTAATGCATTCTTTTACTTTATTACTAAGGCAAAATATAGCAAATCTTCTACACTCATGATAATTTGAAGATATATAATCATCCAAAATATTATAATTTACGTACCTATACCATTTATTTGAAAGTCTTCTAATATTTGGAACATTAATTCCAATCATTTCATCACTTTCTGCGTAACCACCTGGTACTATTTGAAGTATTGTTTTCTCAAACTTCATATTTATATCTTTTGGTAATTCTTCTATATCCTTCTTAATACTTAAACTAACTATTTTATCATATAATTTTTCTTTTTCTAATCTGACAAGATATGTACCCATTACAAAACTATCTACGCCAATTCTTAAAGGTTCTTCTAAAGTTTTAATATTTACTCCACCATCTATTTGTATAATATGGGACGTAAATACTCTCCTTGCCTCTTTAATTTTTTCATTCATTTTATTTATATACTTCTGTCCACCAAATCCTGGCTCTACTGTCATTACAAGTAACTTACTAAATTTATTTTTATATTTTAGTATTTCCTCTATATTTGTATCTGGTTTTATCGCAATACCAATAGTTAAATTTCTAGATTTTTCTTTTAATAATTTATCTTTTCTTTTATTCAAATAATTTAGTGTTTTTTCAAAATTTTCTATTTCATAATGTATAGTGATATCATCTGTACCATATAAAATAGCATTATCAATATATCTATCAATTAATGGCTCACTTACCATAAGATGTGTATCTGCATAAAATCCCATATCTTTTGCCATTTTTATATATTTTAAATCAACTCCTAAGTTTTTAACAAATTTTTCATCCATAACATCAAAATGAATAATAACCTTAAACAATGATTCTTTTATTTTCAGTTTTTCTAATTTTTTATTTACTTCATTTAGATCCTCAAAAAATTTTGTTATATTCTCTGAGTTTAAAATAGAAATTGAAATATTTTTATCCATTTTTTCACCTCAAAATATACATATATATTATACCAAAGAAAGTAATTTTTCAAGTAATCATTTTAATTTATAATATAATTTGTCGAAAATTAAAAATATTTATACAAATTTTTAATTTTTTCTTGATATCTGATAGAAATCTTAGTATAATTGTACTAATTTGATATATGATTTTTATATAATTATCAAAATGAATAAAGCTAGGAGGATTATTACATGGCTAAAGGACCTCGAATTACAATGGAAACTTTATATTCAGAAGTAACAGGATCAGCACATATTCTAAATATAAAGCGTCCAGGAAATGTAACACGGAAAATTCTTATAGATTTTGGAGGATATCAAGAAGATAAATATAGCGTTTTAAACAATGTAGTAGAATTTGATCCAAGTGAAATAGACGCAGTGATTGTTACTCACACCCACATGGATCATATATTCAAATTACCTCTCTTATATGAAAATGGATATACTGGTGTGATTTATTGTAGCAAAATAACTGCTAAATCTTTACCAATAGCACTAAAGAATTCACTTGAAATAATAGAGAAAGACTATCAGTTTGCTAAAAAGCATAGAAAAGATGCAAAACAAATTTTTACAAAAGACAATATTGATAATACAATAGCTAATATAGTCTCAGCAGAATATAATGAGAAAATTGAAATACTTCCAAACATTTTTATAACACTTCTTGGCAATGGTCACCTATATGGTGCTTCATCTATCCAAATTGAAGTAAAATTTAAGAAATTAGACCCTATAAATGTACTTTTTACAAGTGACTATTATCCAACAAACGATTTATTTGAAGTTGTACCATTTCCAGATTATGTATATAATCTTAAAAATTTATCTGTAGTAATTGAAAGTACTTATGGTACTACAAATCAAAAAGATATAGAAAAAAACTTTGATGAGTTAATTATTGAAGCAATACTAAAAAAACATTTTATACTTATTCCATCAATTGCTCAAGAAAGAATTGAACTTATACTACTTGCACTAAAAAATATGCAGGATAAAAATTTACTTGATACAAAAATTCCAATATATGTTCACTCAAATCTTGGACTTGATTATCATAATTTGGTTTATAGAAAGAGCGATTGTATAGACTATATGCCAAAGAATTGTAAATTTGTCGGATATGGCGATTATGATACGGTTCTAAGTGATAGTAGCAAACCTAAGATTTTGATTGCATCTTCTGGTATGCTAGACAATGGTAACATAGTCACTTATTTAAAATATGCTATCTCAGATCCAAATGCCACTATAATTCTTACTTGTTATCAAGGAAAAGGTACACGTGGATATCAAATCAAACATTCAAAACCAGGGGATGAAATAATTATTATGGGAAATAGACGTAAAAGATATTGCACTGTAAGGAGCACTGGTCAGTTTTCCAAACATATCAAGCAAGATGAAGCAATTTCGTTTTTAAATAAGTTTAATGATTTAAAAAATATCTTTATAACTCATGGAGAAACTAAGAAAAAAGAAGTTTTTAAATCAGTACTACAAAATGTATTTCCCGATAAAAATATTTTTATTATGAATAGAGAGACTGGATTTTTACTTTCCTCTATATATGAAGTATCTTCTTACAAAACAAAGTTAAAGGATATTTCTTACTATAATAATTTTAGAAATACTATGGATTGCAATAGTTTAAAAAAGAGATTTAAAAAAATAACTAAAAAACGGCGCACAAATAAAAATTATAACTACCATTAAAATAGAAAAGACAGGAATTTTCCTGTCTTTATCTATTTTATTTATATCTTCTATCATACTGTTCTTTTAATTTATTATAAATATATACATATCTATTATATCTATCTTTGTCGATTATTCCACTTACTACTTTTCTTTTAACATCACATACTTTACTATCCTCTATAACATGTGCACAATCCTCAAAATCGCAATTACATTTTTCAAATTCAACATAATAATTCTTAAGATTCTTATGTTCTACGTCATATAATTCATAACTAGAAAAGCCTGGTGTATCTAAAATATATGTATCATCACAAATAGTATATAATTCTACATGTTTTGTTGTATGCTTTCCTCTATTTGTTTTACTTCCTATCTTGCCTATTTCAATATCTTTTTTATTACCTATTATCATTTTTGTAATACTAGATTTTCCTACTCCTGAATTTCCTGAGAAAGCAGATACTTTACCTTTTAATAATTCTTTTAATATATTAATAGAATTTTCATCATTTATACTCGTGTATACAACCTTTAAACCTATATTTTCATATACATTTTTTATATATTCTATTTCCCTATCATTTTCATATACAAGATCAATTTTATTTATACAAATTATAGGCTCAATATTTTTAGATAGGCAAAGTATAATCTCCTTATCAAGTAACATATAATCAGGAAGTGGATCTTTTATAGATAAAACAATTATCATTTGATCAATATTTGCAACAGGTGGCCTTATAAAATAGTTTTTTCTCTCTAATACTTCACCTATTACATATTTGTCATAAGTTTTCTTTACTTTAACTTTATCTCCAACTATAATATTACTTCTTTTTTTAGTATTTCCACTAGTAATACCATATATTTTTTCTATACCATTTTCAAGTAAATATGTCCCCATTAATATTCTTGTAACTTTATAAATATTATCTTCCATAATCTCTCGTATAATCAATTATATAGAAATATTAATCTATTTAATTGATTAATCCCTTTCTTTTAAATTTTGATATATTATACTTCGCGATGTATAATATACATAATACACTGTGGATTTATTCCTATATTCTTACAGCCATATTATGGACTGGTTTAAGGAGACCCAAACCACAGATTTCTCCTTAATACATATAATTTTATC
This sequence comes from uncultured Clostridia bacterium, assembly GCA_948562205.1. GTDB lineage: Bacteria > Bacillota > Clostridia > TANB77 > CAG-465 > CAG-465. Next base: position 16,470 of record CAOYAN010000016.1, read on the forward strand.
AGAAAAATATATTTTTTACAAGTGAAATAACTGGTACTTTAAATTATACCAGCTATTTACCCATATTTTAATTAAAATTTTCTGTTCTTGTTGATACTGCACTACCATCTACATATATAGTAATCTTTGCATTATTGTAACCATTTATATCAAAAGATATAGTACTTTGTGTTACTGGTATTGTTTGTTCATTAAATACGTTATTTGTAGGTCCACCATCAACACTTGCTTCTACTCTAACTTTTGCATCCTTTTCTTGCTTTCCACCTAATAAATCAGACATTTTAAGAATAATTGTCTTTGTTTTTAGTAATTTATTTATTGTTATTTCAACTAAGTCTCCTTCTTTAAGTTCCTGATTTTCAGGATAACTTTGAGCTATTACAACACCATTTGCCTTAGATTTATCTTCTCCAGTTTTAACACTTACTGTAAGTTTTCTATCTTCTAATGATTTTTTAGCTTCAGCTTCAGTTGCTCCAAGTACACTTGGCATTATAACACTTTTCTTACCATCACCAACACTAACATTTAATTTTATAGTACTTCCAGCAGGTCTCATCTCATTTTTATATTCTTGTGATATTACAATTCCTGCTGCTATTTTTTCATTTACTACATCTACTCTTTCAACTTTAAATCCTTTTGTATCTTCTAATTCATATTTTGCTACCTTAAAATCTTTATTTGTTACATCAGATACTTCTACAAGCTTTGTTCCTTTACTAACAACAACATATATTTTTTTATCCTTTGTAACAGTTCCAGCCTCTGGTCTTTGAGATATAATGTGTCCTGCTTCTTGTTTTTCATCATATTCTTCATTATCTTGTAATACTTCTATTCCTTTTTCTTTATATTCTTTTACTATTTCATCAAAAGATTTACCAACAACATTTGGTATCTCTACTTCTCTGTTTGCCTCTTTATCTTTATTCATTTTGTTTACCATTTTTATACCAAAGAAAGTACATACAATTATTAATATGGCTACAAGTATTCCTACTATAATTAAGTTCTTCTTTTTATTTTTTTTCTTAAATTCACTATCTTCAATATCATCTTTATTTAAATTTTCTTGTGAATACTTCATATCTCTAGCATAACTTGATCTACTACCACTACTTGTAGATGTTTTTCTTGTTCTAATATTTGGTATTGCATTATCATTTGAGGTATACATATCTGGAGATATAGTTGGTATTACTTGGGTAGCACCAGCCTCTACAGAACTAGTATTTTTTACAATCATACCATTTGGTTTTGACAAAGCAATTGATATATCTGTTAAAAGTTCTGTTGCATTTTGATATCTTTCAGTAGTACTTTTTTTCATAGCTTTAAGTATTATCTGATTTAGTGCAGGACTAACACTAGGATTTACAATAGATGGTGCAAGTGGTTCCTCTTGAATATGTTTTAGAGCTACTGATACAGGAGTTTCTCCATCAAAAGGAAGCTTTCCTGTTGCCATTTCATACATTACTACACCAAGAGAATATATATCAGATTTTTCATCAGTATATCCTCCTTTTGCATGTTCTGGTGAAAAATAATGAACAGATCCCATTGTTGCACCAAAACTTGTTATAGTAGCACTAGTTGTATTAGTTATTTTAGCTATTCCAAAATCAGTTACTTTTGCAACTAAGTTTTTATTAAGTATTATATTATGTGGTTTTATATCTCTATGAATTATATGTGCTCTGTGAGCAGTTTCTAGAGCAGATGCAATTTGTGCAGCAATTTTTAATGTTAAATCACTAGACAAGGCACCATGTTCTTCTATATAATCTTTTAATGTTTTATTTTCTAAAAGTTCCATTACAATATAGTTTATGTCATTTTCTGTTCCAACATCATATACTGAAACTATATTTGCATGTGTAAGAGATGCTGCAGACTGTGCTTCAGCTCTAAATCTTCTTACAAAAGTTTCATCTTTTGAATATTCTTCTTTTAATATTTTAACAGCAACATATCTATTTAAAAGTCTACATCTTGCTTTATATACATAAGCCATTCCGCCCTCGCCAATTTTTTCTATAATCTCATACCTATTGGCTAGTAATTTACCTACAATTTCCATATCTTTCTCTCCTTTTTATATTTTTACTATAACTACAGTTATATTATCATTACCACCACGAAGATTAGCCTTGAAAACAAGCTTTATAGCTAGCTCTTCAAAATCATATTTTCTAAATATTTCAAGTATTTCTGTACTATCTAGCATATTAGTTAAACCATCTGTGCAAAGAAGTAAATATCCTCCATTTGAATTTAACTTTCTTACAGATACATCGACTTTATTAAAAATTCCAATAGCTTTAGTTAAAACATGTTTTTGTGGATGATTTAGGGCTTCTTCTGGTCCAATAACATGTGTTCTTAGAAGTTCATTTACATATGTATCATCCTCTGTTACTTGCCTTATACGAGTTAAATCTTTATCTAAAAAATATAGCCTACTATCTCCAATTGACATATAGTATAATTTATCAAAAATTTTTGTAACTAAAACTATAGTAGTTCCCATCCCTTTATATTTTACATCAGTTTTTTCAAGTTTATATATTCTATCATTTGCAGTTAAAAGTGCTTTTGTAAGAATAGATTTTACTTTTGAGTCTGTAATAGAGTTATCTATATCTTTAATACTTTCTTCAAAGCATGTAGAAAATACTTGTATTAAAATATTACTTGCAACTTCTCCACTTTCATAACCACCTAGTCCATCAGCCACTATATATAAAGAAACATTTTCATTATATTCCTTAGCAAAATAAGCATCTTCATTATTGCTTCTTTTTTTACCGACATCTGTCTTTGCTGTAAATTTCATTATTTCACCTCTAACTTTATAATTTATATTATATCAAAACCTAAACAATTTTCAATACATCTATTAAACATTATCTAAACTTTTATTTTTATCAATATATTTTTTTCTTAACTGTCCACAAGCAGCATCTATATCAGATCCAAGCTCTCGCCTTACAGTTGTCACTATTCCACAAGAATTAAGTGTATTCATAAATTTTTCTATACTTTTTTCTGTAGCTTTTTTATATGCTCCGTTTTTTATCTCATTTACTGGTATTAAATTAACATGTGCTATCATTCCCCTAAGAAGTTTTACAAGTGCCATTGCATCTTCATAACTATCATTTTTACCATATATTAGTGCATATTCAAAACTAATTCTCCTACCAGTAATTTTTATATATTCCTTACATGCATCAAGTAATTCTTTTATACTATACCTATTTGCAATAGGCATAATTTCTTTTCTTTTTTCGTCAGTTGTAGCATGAAGAGATATAGATAAAGTACATTGTATATTTTCTTTTGCAAGTCTATATATATTTGGTACAAGACCACAAGTAGATACACTTATATGTCTTGCTCCTATATTTAGACCTAATGGATAATTTATAAGGCGTATAGATTTTACCACATTATCGTAATTATCCAATGGTTCACCTATTCCCATATATACTACATTTGATATTTTCTCACCTGTATATCTTTGAACTGTAATTATTTGTCCCTCTATCTCACATGCCCTAAGACTTCTTTCAAAGCCTTCTTTTGTAGATGCACAAAACTTACAACCCATTTTACACCCTACTTGTGTAGATACACAAAGTGTATTTCCATGATTATATCTCATAAGTACAGATTCTATAGCACAGTTATCATCAAGCCCTATTAAAAATTTCATTGTACCATCTTTTTTTGATTTTTGACACTGTAATACTTCCATTTTCATAATAAATGTGTTATCACTAAGCTTTTGTCTTAGGGATTTAGAAATATCTGTCATTTCATCAAAAGTTGTTACTCCAACTCTATGTAGCCATTTATATATTTGTGTTGCATGAAATTTTTTCTCTTCAATGCTTTCTATATATCTTTCAAGTTCTATAAAATCTAAATCACATATATTTATTTTATCCATTTATTTGTCTCCTTATATAATTATGATCAACATATATATATTACTATAATTTTTCTAAAATTTCAACAAAATAGTATAATTTTAACAAAAGGTACGACATATTCTGCCGTACCTAAAGTATTTTTTAAAATATTCCAAAAAATCTTCATCTTTAAAAACTTTTCTTTTCATATACATCGTACTAATTGGAAACATATCAAGTTTTGGCTCTTCCATCTCAAGCCCCTCAAAAATCTTTTTTGCCATAGTTTTTGTCTTCATTAATATAAATTCTTCATGTGTAAGAGCACCTTCATCAAAATCTGCATATAATTCAAGATATATTATATATGAAAGTAATAACGAGTCTATATGTTCTACTAAATATGTAAAAACAATTTCTAAATCAGTAACTGGTAAAATATTATTTTCACATTCATTTACTTTTTTACTTTCTTCCTCTTTAGAATTTTTAAGTACCTTAAACTTTGCTTCATTTAATTTATCTTTCATCTGTAGCTTTTCAATACTTTCTACTAAACAAGATTCAAATGATATTATTTTCATTATAGTAGTAAAAAGTACACCATCTATTAAAATAACTAATATCACATTTACATCTAATGATACTTGTAAAAGAAACATAAGCCACAGCACTAATATTACTAAAATTATTTCATTTTTCCAAACAGTTTTAGATTTTTTTGATTTGTCAACAAAAATAGCCTATAAAATTATAGACTATTTGTAAATTACAACAATTTTTTATTATTTTTTATCATATCATGTAAATAATTCATAACATGTTTATACATTTCTTCAGCCCTATTACTTCTTATCATATCTTCATATATATTCTCAAAATATTTTTCATTTACAATAATATTTAGTGCTTCCCTAAAACTCATATCCTCAAATATCCAGGACATTCTGGCAAACTGAGATTCTGTAACTGACTTACAATCTTTCATACTAGGAGAAATATTATTTAATATTTGTTTATATATTAAATCTGATATATCACCTACATTTTCTCTTTCGTTGTACCAAATACATCTTTCAACTTCATTCATTTTAGGTACAAGCCTTGCCATACCATAATATATATCAAGTCTATCTGCATCTCTTATCATATTTAGAAAATATATTTGTCTAGATGTAAGATTTTCTTCTATTCTCTCTACTTTATATACATTATGATAATATATAGCTTTATATATTACATTAAAATCCTCATCTGATATATTATCTTTTATAACATTTTCATCTTTTATAATATTTGCACTATATATTGCATGATTTACAGTTGAATTATCATTATAGCTTTTATATTCAACGTATTGTTTAAATCTACCTATATCATGAAAAAGTCCAATAAGTTCTGCTATATTTTTATCATGATTAGACAAATTACAACTATTTGCAATTCTTACTATATTATCTCTTACTCTATATGTATGAGCAAGCTTATATTCAACAAGTGTTCTATCTTCTTTTTTATCACACATATTAATATATTTTAGGGCATATTCCTTAAAATAATTTTTATAATACTCTATATCTATCATTATAACCTCCTATATAAATTTATCCATAAGTTCAAGTTTGTTTCCAGCAAGAAAAGCTGAAATATCCATTCTTTTAGAATTTTCTGGTTGTATACTTAGTATTTTTACATACCCATCACTACATCTAATATATAAACTATTTTTAGACATTAGTAAAATATCACCGTTTTCAATACTTTTATCTATATTTTCATCTACAACCGCCTCAACTTCAAACACTTTATACTTTTTACCATTTTCAAGTTCCATATATGTTCCAGGAAAAGGACAAAGGCCCCTTACAAAGTTATATATTTCTAAAGCTTTTTTATTAAAATCTATCTTTGTCATCTCACGTGTAATCATTGGTGCATATGTAGGTTCATTTGGTTGTTTTTCTCCTTTTAATGTTCCATCTACTATCTTATCTAAAGTTTTAATTAAAAGTTTTGCTCCAACTATCATAAGCTTATCATGTATACTTTCTAAATTATCATTTTCTTCTATTTTAACTTCTTCTTTTAGTAACATATCACCTGTATCCATACCCTCATCCATAAACATTGTCGTAATTCCAGTTTTATTCTCACCATTTATAATTGCCCATTGCATTGGTGCAGATCCTCTATATTTTGGAAGTAGTGAACCATGTACATTTATTGCTCCAAAACGTGGAATATCAAGTATTTCTTTTGGAAGTATCTTTCCATACGCAACAACAACTAAAAAATCAGGTTTTATCTCATTTAATATATCAATTACTTCTTGATTATTCTTAAGTTTTTCTGGTTGATAAACACTAATACCTTTTTCTATTGCATATTCTTTTACTGGAGAAAACTTAAGCTTCATTCCTCTACCTGATTTTTTATCTGGATTTGTGAGACACAAAGCAACGTTATATCCAGATTCTACAAGTTCTATCAAAGAAGCTTTAGCAAAATCAGGAGTTCCCATAAACACAATTTTTATATCTTTTATCATTTTATTCATCCTTTCAATATCTTAATTATACAGCAAAAAGAATAAAATATCAAGAAATGCAACATACCTTAAAGCATGCTGCATTTTTTAATTATAATTATTTAATTATTTCTTCAATTTCTTTTTTTGTTAAACCAGTAATTTCAATTATATCATCTATACTCATTTTCTTTTTTAGCATAGCTTTTATCATATCAATTTTGGCATACTTAGCGCCTTTTTCGATACCTTCCTCTATGCCACATGCTTTGGCTGAAGCCATTTCCCTTAAGCCACTTTCTCTCATTTCTGCAAGCCTTCTTGTAGCTTCATCTGATGATAAATATTCTAGCTCTTCATCTGCCTTTTTTATATTATCATTTTTTCTCATAACTTCACCAATCCTTTTTTCATCTTCTCCATCAATAAACGATAACCACTGTGCTACTTTATCTTCTGTATCTATTTTACTTTTCCTAAACTTTGGTAACTCTATATAATAAAATGTTAGTATATTATCTATTATTTCATCCCTATGTTTATCTGATACTATTACTCCCTTTGTTATATACTCCTTAAACTTAAAATGCTCAAAATCTAGTATTGCTACTATTATTACTGGTTTTAGTTTCTTATAGTCTTCTTTTGGTTTTAGCTGAAATGCCAACATCTTACTTGCATAATACTCTACTCTTTTAACTATATTTTTATAGTCATTTATTTGTATTTCTATATTTACTTCCACATTTCCATTTAATGTTGCTTTTACATCTAATACACCATATTTTTCACTTTTTAAGTTCTGATCTAGTCTTTTATCATGTTCTATTCTTATTTCTCGTATATCCATTTTAAGTAAACTTGATAAAAACTCTTTTAAGTATTTTTCATTTCCTTTTTTAGTAAATAAACGCTTGAACACGTAGTCATTTTTTACTGATAGTTTGTTATATACTTGTGTTATTTTTAACACCTCCATTCTATCACATGAATTTAATATATGCAATATTTATTTTAATTTTTTCATATTAGTTTATGGAGATTTTATTTGAAATACAAATTTAGAATAAATTTATTTTTAAATCAAGATAAAAAAATTTAGAATAAAATTTAAATAATTACTATTACAAATATTAGTAATACCAGTATTATATAACTTAAAATCTATTTGTAAAGCATTTTTTACAAATTTTTATTCATTCGACAAAACTAGTGCAAAAAATGACAATAGACATAAAATTAAGATAGGAACTTTACTCCTATCTTATTAAATTATATAGATAAATTAAGTAATTTGTTTATTTTATATTTTCAATTTCATCTTTTGTCAAACCAGTAACTTTTGATATAACATTAATATCTATATTTTCTTTTAGCATAGCTTTTATCATATCAATTTTGGCATACTTAGCGCCTTTTTCGATACCTTCCTCTATGCCACATGCTTTGGCTGAAGCCATTTCCCTTAAGCCACTTTCTCTCATTTCTGCAAGCCTTCTTGTAGCTTCATCTGATGATAAATATTCTAGCTCTTCATCTGCCTTTTTTATATTATCATTTTTTCTCATAACTTCACCAATCCTTTTTTCATCTTCTCCATCAATAAACGATAACCACTGTGCTACTTTATCTTCTGTATCTATTTTACTTTTCCTAAACTTTGGTAACTCTATATAATAAAATGTTAGTATATTATCTATTATTTCATCCCTATGTTTATCTGATACTATTACTCCCTTTGTTATATACTCCTTAAACTTAAAATGCTCAAAATCTAGTATTGCTACTATTATTACTGGTTTTAGTTTCTTATAGTCTTCTTTTGGTTTTAGCTGAAATGCCAACATCTTACTTGCATAATACTCTACTCTTTTAACTATATTTTTATAGTCATTTATTTGTATTTCTATATTTACTTCCACATTTCCATTTAATGTTGCTTTTACATCTAATACACCATATTTTTCACTTTTTAAGTTCTGATCTAGTCTTTTATCATGTTCTATTCTTATTTCTCGTATATCCATTTTAAGTAAACTTGATAAAAACTCTTTTAAGTATTTTTCATTTCCTTTTTTAGTAAATAAACGCTTGAACACGTAGTCATTTTTTACTGATAGTTTGTTATATACTTGTGTTATTTTTAACACCTCCATTCTATCACATGAATTTAATATATGCAATATTTATTTTAATTTTTTCATATTAGTTTATGGAGATTTTATTTGAAATACAAATTTAGAATAAATTTATTTTTAAATCAAGATAAAAAAATTTAGAATAAAATTTAAATAATTACTATTACAAATATTAGTAATACCAGTATTATATAACTTAAAATCTATTTGTAAAGCATTTTTTACAAATTTTTATTCATTCGACAAAACTAGTGCAAAAAATGACAATAGACATAAAATTAAGATAGGAATTTTACTCCTATCTTGTTTTATTATATTTCTACTTTAACATTATCAAATTCAAACTTATCATCTATATACTTAAAAGTAGTAGATATTCTACCTAAATTATCATAATTGCCTTCTACATCTTTGTATAAATATAATATATATTGACTAGCTACAAGCTCAAATATACCATCACTATCTATATCTTTTAACTCAACTTTTTGAAATTTATCTAAATTATATGTTCTTCTATAATTATTTAAGTCTATATTTTTATCCTTAAAGTCTAGCTTATATATTTTATCACTTTCTTTAAGATATTCTTTACCATAACTATCTAATGAAATATTTAGTATATATGGATCTTTTTTATCAAATTCCATATCAATAGTATATCCTTTGAAAGTATCACCAAAACTATTTTCAATTATATTATATAATTTGTTTTCCTTTAATCTTAATAATATAACATTGCCACTTGATATATCTCTTACAAAAACATATTCCATATCTTTATCCTCATATATATCAAGTTTAACATTCTTAGCAAATTCTAGTTTAGTATTATATTTTAATACTTCATCAGTTTTACCATTTAAAAACATAACATCTAAATTAGAATATTGTTCAGTGTTTGGTTTACCAGATATAGCAATATAATCATCTACACCATCTTTATCTAAATCATATCTTTGTATACTTATAAATATTTTATCTTTTAAATCTATTTTTGCTTCCAATTTTTCCTCATATTTTTTATAATTTGCCTCAGGCGTATCAAAATATTTATATATTCTATCTACTGCTATACCTATTATTACAAACGATATAACTAAAACTATAGCTATTATAATTCTTTTTTTAGAAAACTTAAAAGAAAATATTTTTTTGAAAAAAGATTTCATATCTACACCCTATCTAAAAATACTATTCCATCTAAATGATCTGTTTCATGTTGAATTACAACAGCTTCTAAATCTTTTGCATGTATAGTCTTTCTTTTTCCCTCTAAATCAGTATATTCAACAGTTACTTTTTCATGCCTTTTTACGTCTCTATATTCATCTGGAAAACTAAGACATCCCTCTTCTACTTCTATCATAGATTTAGACCTAGATTTTATAACAGGATTAATCATAACTACAGGTGATTTTTTTCCATTTTCTTCAACATATAAATAATCATATACTACAATTCTCTTTAACATTCCAACTTGACATGCTGCAAGACCTATTCCATCATTTTTATACATTGTCTCTAGCATATCTTCTGCAAGTTCTTTAATTTTATCATCAATTACCTCAACATCCCTTGATTTTTTAGATAAAATCTCATCACCTTTTTTTCTAATTTGTCTTATAGCCACTTTATTTTCCTCCCTTAATATTACTACGTTTTTTCCTATTTTTATTTTTATCTTTATTTTTTGACTTTTTGATGCGATACTCTTCTCTTGCTTCAAGTATTGCTTTAGCTTCTTCCTTATCAACTAAGAATTTATACATAAATATAAAATATATACATATACAAAATAGTAAATATAAAATATTACTTAATTTTAAATAGCTTCCTTTTATTACGTTATACACAATAGGTATGATTTCTATAACAAATATTGTAATTATAGTTGTTTGTAACTTAACAATACTTATATAATATTTCTTACCTAAAAGCCATATTAAAAAATATACTTCAATAAATACAATAATTTCTCTTATTACTATAGAAACTCCTTTTATAATAGATATTTTTTGTGCATTATTTACAAGAAAATTAACTAAAGTATCATATTCAGATGATTCAGATATTGTAATATCTTCATTTATAAAATGAGATATACATTTATCAACTACAAAAAATTGTAATAAATTTGCAATTAACAAAACATTTATAGCTATTATAAGTCCTAGTAAAAATGAATTTATTTTTTTCTTTTCCATATTTTTTCTCCTTTGTTATAACTCAATATCTACACTAGGCCTATTTCCATTATCTTCAATAACAGAGCTCTCACTTGTCTGAAGTGCTACAGGTGCTTCATCTACAGAATTCTCATCTGAGGTTGTAGATGCACTACCACCCATCTTTAACTCTTGCCATTCTTCCTTAGATACTAGAACTTGTCTTGGTTTACTTCCATCATAACCTGATATAAGACCTCTTGCTTCCATTTGATCTACAATTCTACCAGCTCTTGAATAGCCAATTTTAAATTTTCTCTGTAACATTGATGCTGACGCCTGTCCCATATTTACTACCAAGTCAATTGCATCATTTAATAATGCATCTGCATCTTCTGCTTCATCATCACTTGTATCTTTTCCTTTTGTAGTTCCTTTTTCTATACTTTCTATAATATCTTCACTATATGTTACTTCAACATTTGATTTTATATTTTCAACAATATCTTCAATTTCTTTTTCAGAAATAAATGCACCTTGAATTCTAAGAGGTTTTGTCTCACCTGTTGGATAATATAGCATATCTCCTTTTCCTAAAAGCTTTTCTGCGCCTGCCATATCAAGAATTGTTCTAGAATCTACTTGTGATGATACTGTAAAAGCTATACGTGAAGGAATATTTGCTTTAATTATACCTGTAATTACATCAACAGATGGTCTTTGTGTTGCAATAACAAGATGCATTCCAGCGGCTCTTGCCATTTGTGCTAAACGACAAATGGCATCCTCTACATCATTTGGTGCAACCATCATAAGATCTGCTAGCTCATCTATTATAATTACTATTTGTGGGAGTTTTGCTCCCTCTTCATTTTCAATAAGTTTATTATATCCTTTTATATCTTTTACACCTTTTGAAGCAAATAGATTATATCTATTAACCATTTCTTGCACTGCCCAATTTAATGCACCTGCAGCTTTTTTAGGATCTGTTACAACTGGTATTAAAAGATGTGGTATTCCATTATATCCTGAAAGTTCAACCATTTTAGGATCAACTAAAATCATCTTAACTTCACTAGGTTTAGCTTTATATAATATAGATACAATAAGAGAATTAATACATACACTCTTACCAGAACCAGTAGAACCTGCAATAAGCACATGAGGCATTTTGGCTATATCACCTACAACAATTTCACCTGCTGCATTCTTACCTAAAGAAAAGGCAAGTTTAGATGGATGATCATTGAATGCATCAGATTCAATTACCTCTCTCATAGAAACAGACTCTGCAACTTCATTTGGTACTTCAATACCAACTGCTGCTTTTCCAGGTATTGGAGCTTCAATTCTTATACTTCTTGCTGCAAGATTTAGTGCTATATCATCTGATAAATTAACTATTTTACTAACTTTTACACCTGTACTTGGAGTAAGTTCATATCTTGTTACAGTAGGCCCTTTAGTTATATTAGTTACTTTAGCTTCAACGCCAAAGCTTGCAAGTGTTTTTTGAAGCTTTATTGCTGTTGCATGAATTGCTTTTCTATCAAAAGTAGCTCCACCCTTTAGTTCATTTAAAAGTGTTATTGGTGGAAAAACATAATTTTCTTCTTCAACATGTTTAGTATGGTCAAGTGTTAGTACTTCTTTTATATTTTTATCTTCTTTTTCTTCTCTTTGAACTTTAAAGAACTCATCTCTTTTTTGTTTCCCTTGAATTTCAGCATCACTAGGTTTTCCACCAAGTTTGTTAAAATCAAATTCTATTTGCTCAACATTATTTGTTTTAAGATTTATATCAGGTTCTAGCGAACCTAGTTCTTTTAGTCTAAATGCTTTCTCATTTTGCTTTCTTTCTTGTTCTATTCTTTGCTTTTTAGAAAGTCTCTTGCCATTTATTGCAACATTTTCTTCTTCATATTCTTCTTCTACTTCTTGTTTCCTAAATAATGTACTATTTGCTGATACAAAGCCATTACATATAAATAATATAACATTTTTTACACCGCTGAAGAACTCAGCAAATGAAATATCAAATACAAGTAATGTAGCAACAAAAGTAACAAGTACAAGTAAAACTTTACTTGCAATACCACCTGTAACAGAGTAAGATATTCCTGCAATTAACATACCTAAAACTCCGCCCATATTGGTTCCAAGTACTCCTTGATTATATGAATCTACAATATATTTAATTGTATTATCTAATATATTTAAATTATCAGACGCAAATACACAACAAGTAGATGCAACTAAAACTACAAGTAATGTCCCCTTAATTATCTCCTTTGTTGGAACAACATTTTCCTCAGACATAATTAAATGAGTACCAACAACTACTAAAACAAGTGGAAGTCCTAAAGCAAGATTTCCAAAGAATCCTTTAAAAACACTTTTTACAATATTTGATAAAAATCCAATATTTGAAAAAGCTAGAAATACAAATAGCATTATACCAACTACTATTAGTATTCCACCAAGCATGTCATTTCCAATAGTTCTTGTAGCTTTCTTACTTCTGCCTTTTCTATTTTTACTTCCTTTTTTTCTTCCCATTTTTTCTCAACCTCTATTTAAAATTATTAAACATACAAAAAAAGTTTATTTTAGTTCTCTTCTATTAGTATGAACAAGATCCATAGTCTCTCTTAAAACATCTTCTACTTTTTGTAATATAGAATCTGCATATTCTCTTGTTCCATTACTTATTTCTTTAGATACTTTATTAGCATTTTCAATTATTTCTTCTTTTTGGGCAAGAGCTTGTTTTGTTATAACATGTTCATCTACCATACTTATAATTTTTCCTTCTGCTTCTTTAAGTAGTGAATTAGCTTCCTTTTCTGCATCAGACATTATTCTTTGTCTTTCTTCTTTTACCCATTTTGCTTGTTTTAAATCATCTGGGAGCTTTAATCTGATTTCTTCTAATATCTCCCTAAATTCTTCTATATCTACCATTACCTTAGTTGAAAAAGGTACCTTTTGACCTGATTCCATAATTTCTTCTAAATTTTCTAAAAGTGTGAATATTTCCATTTATACTACCTCCATTTATACAACATTAAAACCACATTACCATAATTTCTTTTATCAAAACATTCTAAGTTTTCGAAATTATCAAAAATGCTACAATTATTACTTTTTATAAAGTTCTTATCAGTCTCATATACTATTACGCCATCTTCTCTTAAAATCTCACCAGGATTTGTACTAGATATATACTTTAGAGTATCTATTGCAAGCTTACTCTCATATGGTGGATCTAGAAAAATGACATCAAAGCATATTTTTTCATTTTGAATTTGAACTAAACACTTTGTATAATCTTTCTTTGTTATTTTAACATAATCTTCTAGTTTAGTCAACTTAATATTTGATATTATCGTTGAAATACTAGATATTTCTTTATCATTTAACCAAGCAAATTTTGCACCACGACTAATACTTTCAATTCCTAAATTTCCAGTACCAGAAAAAAGGTCTAAAACATATGCCTCTTTTATTTTAGATCCAAGAATAGAAAATAAAGATTCTTTTACTCTATCTAGTGTTGGTCTTGTTTTTTCTGTTTTAGGACCATTTATTCTTTTTGCTTTTAAATTTCCTGCTATTATCCTCATTTTTATCTCCTACATTTCCAAAAATTCATATTTAACATTAAAATAATTTAAAATTTTCTCTAAATAATTACTTTTAAAGCTTATACTAGAAGTATTATCGTTTGGATGAAAACATACCTTATCATATTTTAATAGTTCACTATCTATTAAAAATGTAACATCACTACATTTTGCATCTATTACATTTAAAATAGATACAGAACCTGGTAATATATTTAGTTTTTTAAAAAGTTCACTTTCATTCCCAAAAGTAAGTTTTTTAATACCAAGTATTTTCTCTAACTCTTTTATATTAGCACGTTTATGAAGTGGCAAAGAAACTAAATAAAATTTAGTCTCCCCTCCCTTATCTTTTAAAAATAGATTTTTGCAAACAATGCCTTCACATTTCTCGTCAACTCCATCACTATCTTTTTCCGAAAAAATAGCTTTATGGTCTACTACAGTATACTCCATATTTAAACTATCAAAAAAATCATATACTTGCCTTTTTTTATCTTCCATTTATATATCATCTTCTCCTAATATGTCTAAAACATGTGGTTTAAGTCTTAGAGCATTACCTAGCTTTTCATCTATATCATCAATGTATATTGCATTTTCTATATAGGAAAAAGCCTCTTCAAAGTTTTGCTTATCATTATATAATACAGTTAGTATTACATCTCCCTCTTCTACTTTATCTCCAACTTTTTTACTAAATTCAAATCCTACTGAATAGTCGATTTCTTCATCTTTTTTTCTTCTTCCTCCACCAAGACAAACTAATGCTTCCCCTATTTGTTTACTATCAATTGATACTATGTATCCTGAACTTTGAGCATGAATCTCTTTTAAAAATGTAACTTTATCATGAGTTACAGGTAAATCCAAATCTTTACCAAGCCAGTCCATATACACTCTTTCTACTTTACCATTTTGAGCTTTTATAAGCTCTATAAATTTGTTATATGCTTCTCCTGAAAGTATAACTCTTACAATATCTTTTTTGTTCTTTTCTATGTCTGTACAAACTCCTGACATACTAATCATTTGAGCTGCGATTTCAAAAACAACCTCTCTTAAATCTCTAAATTCATCACTCATTAAAGAATTTTCATCTGCAAGTAAAAACGAAATTACCTCTTTTATTTCAAGTGCATTTCCAACATTTCTACCAAGAGGCTCAGACATTGAAGTTATAACTGCTTTGGTTTCTACACCTGCATCTCTTCCAATTTCTATCATTGTTTTTGCAAGTTCTTTTGCACTGTCTAAATCTTTCATAAAAGCTCCACTTCCAACAGTTACATCTAAAAGTATCTTATCAACACCTGAAGCAAGTTTTTTACTCATAATCGATGATGCTATAAGCTCCATAGACTCAACAGTTGCTGTTGTATCTCTTAGAGCATATAACTTTTTGTCTGCAATTGCTATTTCACTACTTTGTGATATTAAGCAAAGACCAATATCTTGAACTTGCTTTAGTGCAAGTCTTATAGGAATATTTATATCATATCCCTCAATTGATTCTAACTTATCAGCTGTACCACCTGTAAATCCTAAACCTTTTCCAGACATTTTACATACACCAACTCCTAGAGCTGCTACAATTGGAAGTACAATAAGTGTTACTTTATCTCCAACACCACCTGTAGAATGTTTATCAACTATATATTTACCTGGTACTTTTAGAGCTGATAAGTCTATTTTTTTTGATGAATCTCTCATAGCAAATGTTAAATTTAATAGTTCTAACTTAGACAAGCCGTTAAAGTATATTGCCATAAGTAATGCAGATGCTTGATAATCTGGTATTTTATCATTACTATATCCAGTTATAAAATAATCTATTTCAGATTTTGTAAGTTCTTTACCATCACGTTTTTTTTCTATAATATCATACATTCTCATATCTATTTCTCCTTACTATTTAAAATATCTTTTGACCATTTCTCCTCTAAACTATCATTTCCTATATATATGATTTTCCCCTCTTTTATTGCAAACCTTGTCATATCTTCTTCTTTAATATATGGAATTATCTTTCTTAATTCATCGCCATATACACTAAAATCTTTTTCTTTAAATTTTCCATTTTTCTTCTCAGTTTCAATGTATAAAGAAAGTTCATCACAATATGCAACAAGACTAGACTTAAACTCATTTTCACTATCTACTAACATATTACTAGAATTATTAAGAAAAGTTGCAATAACCATAAATACAGAAATAGTCACAACAATAATAAGTACCAAAATTATAATACTGGCACCTTTTTTCATATTACCTCTAATTTTCATATAAACACCTCAATATATCTTAATCTTACTATAAAATATATTCTTTTTCAAGTTTTTTTATAAAAGTTGACTATGTTATTATAATAGTTGATCAAATTCACTATTTTTTATGTACAAATATGGTAGGTAAATTTAATCTACCTACCATATCAAACTTAATAAATCATATCTGTTCTTCTTTTATATTCTCTATTTCTTCTTTTGATAACCCAGTAACTTTTGATATAAAATCAATACTAGAATTTTCCTTTAACATAGCTTTTACAATTTCATATATTTTTTTCTAGACTTTTCTTCACCAATCCTAATGCCATGCTCCCTTGCTGAAGTAATATCTTTTTTATACTTTTCTCTAAGCTCTGCTTTACTTCTTTCTGCAGCATCTCCTGACAAATATTCTAGTTCTTCATTTGCCTTTTTTACTTTTTCATTTCTTTCCATTACTTCACCAATCCTTTTTTCATCTTTACTATCTATAAACACTAACCAATCTGATACTTTATCTTCCTCATCTATTTTTCTTTTTCTAAACTTTGGTAACTCTATATAGTAATACTTTAAGTATCTATTTACTTCACATTCTCTATGTTTATCTAATACCATTACTGTACTATTTATATATTCTTCATATTCAAATACATTAAAATTTAGTATCGATATTACTATTGATGGCTTTATATTTAAATAATCTTGTCCTGACTCTAATTGTGATGATATAAGCCTTGTTCCATAAAATGTACTTCTCTCTATTATATTATGTTCATTTTCTATTTGTAACTCTATATCTATTTCCATATTATCATTTAGTACTGCTTTTACATCAAGCACTCCTAGTTTTTCATCTTTTAGTTCTTTCTCTAGTGCTATATCATGTTCTACTTCTATCTTTTTTATATCTATTTTTAACAAGTTAGATAAAAACTCTTTTAAGAAATCTTCATTACCTTTTTTAGTAAATATTCTCTTAAATACATAATCATTTCTCATAGATAGTTTTTTATTTTTATTATTTTCTGTATAGTCCATATGTATTATTTTTAACACCACCATTCTATCACATAGATTTAAAATATGCAATATTTATTATGTTTTTTATATTTGTTTTTGGATGTTTATTTTTGATTATTTGAATTTTTTACTAGATTAAATAATTAATTAAAAATCCTTTGAATTAAAACATTAGAAAAAATTTTTAAATACACATTTTAGTGATGTTAATATTATACATCTAACTACCTATTTGTAAAGCTTTTTTTACATATTTTATCACATATGACAAAACTAGTTTAAATATACTAAATTTAGGCAAAAATAACAAGAAAATACAATATCTTCCTATTATTTTATAAAGTTTTTACTACTTTTTATTTGATTTATTATTTCTTATAAAAATTATTAAAGTAACTATTCCAATAATTGCTACAAAGAAAATTACTAAATAAACTATTACATTTATATCTCCTGTATCAGTTAATTCTTCATCTGGCTCATATATGCATTTATTAATTACTGTATATCCAGATATTCTTTTTTTATAATTTTTCACTTCTTCTTTTTCATCTACAGTATACATAATTTCATTTACATTAGTTAAAAGCTTTAATTTTAATTTACCTAGCTCATAGTCTTTGTATGTATATCCACTAATTTTTACCTTAAATAGTACTACACCACTTTCAAGTCCTTCTTTTTTCCATACTATTTTATCTACTTTTTGATTTGGTGTATTACTTTCTTGATCATACATCTCAAGTTCTAGACTTATTCCATTACTTTCTAATGCTTGTGTATTTTTTGTATTACTTAACGTTATAATTACCATTGTTACTACTAAAAATATCCATAAAAATACTGTTATTATTGATATTTTTCTTATTATCTTTTAATTTTTCGTTCATATTCTAAACATCCCTATTATTTTCTCCTTCTCTTTCCATAATCTACTCCTATTTTTCTTTTATTATCTCCACTTTTCCTTTTTAATACAATAAAAAACTAGTACTAAATTTCTAGTGTAAGTTTCTATTATATATATGTAATTATACCTTAAGTCTCATTTCTTTATTTTTTAAAATAATGCGAGTAAGTTCTATTATACTTACATAGTCTTTAATTTCCATAACTTTTTTTGTATTTTTATTCTTCTATATTATTTTTATCCTATCATTTATTTAACTTTTTTAAAGTACCGTTTATATTTTTATTTTTTCTAATATTATATATTTTATATATTTGCATATATATAAAATATGAGGTGATTTTATGTGTGGCTTTTGTGGCTATGTAAATTATGATGAAAATATAACTGATGATAAAATTATAAAAAGGATGAATGAAAAATTATTTAAAAGAGGTCCAAATGAGCAAAATATTCTAATAGATAAAAATACAGCGCTTGCTCATAGTAGACTTAGTATAATCGATGTAGCATATGGATCACAACCAATGCAAATGGAACATAATAGTAATTTATACACAATAATATATAACGGTGAATTATACAATACTACAGATCTTAGAAATGATTTAATTGAAAAAGGCTATACTTTTAAAAATAATAGTGATACAGAAGTAATCCTTGCCTCTTTTATAGAATATGGAAAGGCTTGTGTAAATCTTTTAAATGGTATTTTCTCATTTGCAATATATGATAAAGTAAATAACTCATTTTTCTTTGTACGTGACAGACTAGGTATTAAGCCATTTTTTTATACAAATGCTAATGGTACCTTTATATTTGCCTCTGAGATAAAAGCAATACTTGAACATCCAAAAGTTACTCCAATAATTGATAAAGAAAGTATACTTGAGCTGATAGCTTTAGGACCTGCGCATACACCAGGTAAAACTTTCTTTAAAAATATATTAGAACTAAAACCTGGATTTTTAGCAACTCTTACAAAAGATAGCTTCATAATTGAAAAATATTGGGATCTTGAAACCAAAGAATGTAATGATAGTGAAAAAGACGCAATAGATAAAATACATTATCTTGTAACAGATTCTTGTAAAAGACAACTTGTATCTGATGTTGGGATATGCTCTATGTTATCTGGTGGAATTGACTCTAGTATACTTACAAAAATAGCAAATGATAATATAGCAAATTTATCTACTTATTCAATAGATTATTTAAATAATGATACAGATTTTATCTCAAACTCATATCAGATGACAAAAGATAGTGACTTTGTTAAAATAATGAAAGACTATCTTAATACTAATCATACAACTATAAAAATTGATAATAGTTATTTGTTTGAATTATTAGATAATGCCCTAATTGCAAGAGATATGCCAGGTATGGCAGATATTGATAGTTCAATGCTTGCATTTTGTATGGAAATTAGTAAGGACTACAAAGTATGTCTATCAGGTGAATGCTCAGATGAAATATTTGGTGGTTATCCATGGTTTTATAGAAAGCATTTAGTAGAACATAATGGCTTCCCATGGGCTTTATCTGAAAATTTAAGAGATAATTTAATAAAAGATAACTTATTTAAAAAAGGTGAACTTAAAGAATATATAGATACAGCAATTAAAAACACACTATCTACTGTATCACACCTAAATAAAAATGATAAATATGAAAACAGATTTAGAGATATAAATTATTTAACGATAAAATGGTTTATGAATACTTTAGTAGAAAGAACAGATCGTATGTCAATGCAAACATCCCTTGAAGTACGTGTACCTTTTGCAGATCATAGAATTTTTGAATATGTATATAATCTTCCAGCAAAACTAAAACTTGGACTAAATCATAGTAATGAACCAATAGAAAAATATTTACTTAGAAAAGCTTTTGAGGGTGAAATACCAAATGAAATATTATATAGGAAAAAGTCTCCATTTCCTAAAACATATTCTCCTAGTTACTTAAGTTTAGTAGAAAATAGATTAAAAGATATTATTTCAAATAAAAATTCAAAAATACATGAAATACTAAACACAAACTATATAACATCATTAATTAATAAACATGGAAGTAATTTAGAAGAAAACTTGTTTGGACAATTAATGACATATCCACAAACACTTGCATACATTATTCAAATAAATGAATGGCTAGAAAAATATAACCCAAAAATAGAAATATAGCGTTTATTCTTGCCATTTACTAAAAAAAATTATATAATGTAAACATTATAATTAAAGATTTGAAAACTTTCAAAAATGTTTTTTACTTAAAATTTTAAGGAGGATATATACTATGTCTGAGATCTCAAAAGTTTGGTATGAAGAAGTAAGAATGCTTGCTATATCTTGTATTTTAGATAATGAATATGTAAAACTTATAACTATGGATAAATCAAAGCTTACAGATAATGATAAAACACATATAGAAGAAATAAATTTAAAATATTATGATGCATGTGGTATGTATTTTATATCAAATATGATTAAAAAAATTGATGATGCATTTAATGCAGATTCAGACTCTAAAGCATATCTTTATGTATCTTTTATTTACTCCATTTTTGACTCTCCTAAATATCTTAACGAAGTATTTAGGGGAAATGATAAATGTTATGAATGGAATATAAGAATAAAATTTAAAACTGGACTTAAAAAAATCATTGATCTTGGTACATAAATTTAAAAATATATAACTTTTCATTATTTTATATAAACGTAAGAAATTAATAATTCTTGCGTTTTTTGTTTTATTTTTTATATTTTTTGACATTTTTATTATAAAATTATATAATCTTGCTATAACTGTTAAAATACCTTAGATATTTCAAAGGTAGAATAATTAAGGAGGAATTATATGTCAGAATTTTCGAGAATTTGGTATGATGAAGTAAAACCAGTTGCAAAGGAATGTATATTAGAACCAGAGTATATTAGAATAATGTATTTAGACAGTTTTACACTAGAAGATAAAGACAAGAAACTTTTAAAAGATATAAATTCTAAATACAAAGATGCATATGGAATGTATTACATTTCAAATATGATAAATTCAATTGATAATGCACTAAGTAAAAATATGGAACGTGAAGCTTATATGTTTATTTCACTGGTCTACTCTACTCTTTGTTCAAAAGATTATTTTGAAAAAATTTTTGATGGTGATAGTTCCACAAAAGAATGCAAACAAGAATAAATCTAAAAAATAAACTAGCTAAATTAATTGGATTAAACCCAAATAATGTATAATATCTTTTAAATTATAAAAGACATTAAATTAAAAATAAATAGGTTCTTCTAAACAAAATTAGAAGAACCTATTTTTTAATTTCAAAGCGATCTTAAAGTTCTCATTGCTCTACTTTCAATTATTACTTCTGCATGTTCCAAAATTCTAAAAATAATTAATGGATCAAACATAACTTCTGCAAGATTTTCAATAATCTTCTCTTCCATTTTAAGTGTAAGTGGTGTCATAATATAAAAATAATACTTATTATCATATTTTAAAAGGCTACTTTTAATATTTAATTTAACATCATTTGCAAAATCAATACATTCCTTTAATGTTTTAAATGATAGCATGTATTCTTTTACTACATCTTCAGGAGAAGAAACACCATCAAATATAAGTTTAAACTTTGCCTATAAAGAGTAGTTACTTACAGTTATTTTCGTAAGTTCTACAATTTTAGCTTCCACAAATACTTGTTGCACTGCTTCTTCAAGATATGTTGCAAACTCTAAATTCTTTTCTGATAGATCATTTCCAAATCTTTGATACAAATACATCAAAACTGGTCCTTCAAAATTCATACTTGTAGTTGCAGTATTTAATAGTAAACTATTCATATTATTTCCTCCTTTTATTAAAATGGATTTTTATTTTTTAATAATTATATTTTATTTTTTAAACTTTTCATATATTATACATTACATAACATAATAAAGTCAATTATTTACATTTATTTTTTGCATATTTTATATAAATTATCACAAAATATTAATGTGAATTTAAAAGTTAGGAGGAAAAACAATGGATAACAAAAATTCAAATGGTGAAAAAACAGCACTAATCATTACTATTATAGTAATTGTTTTTGCAGTTTTATATTTACTATATGTTATATTCTTATCAAATAGAGATATTACTAATAATGTTAGAAATACAACAAATGACATCAAAAATGGCGTAGAAAATGTAACTAATGATATTAGAAATGGTACAGAAAATCTAACAAATGATGTTAGAAATGGTGTAAATGATGTAAATAACGGTATCAATAACATGACTAATAATGTTGATAACAGAGTAAATAATAATGTAGGTAATGAAGCTGCCAAAGCCACAGAAATAGTAAAAGAAGAAGTAGAAATAAGTGCTTTTACATCAACTATTTATGACAAAGATGAAGGTAGAATTTTTAACATTTCCCTTGCTAATACAAAATTAAATGATACTATAGTAAAGCAAGGGGAAGAATTCTCCTTTATAGGTACTGTTGGAACAATGGGAGAAGCAGAAGGATATAAAAAAACTCTAGGTTTTGATTCTAATGGAAATAAAATTCAAATTGCTGGTGGTGGTCTTTGTCAGCTTAGTAGTACACTATATAATGCAGCACTTGATGCAGGGCTTGAAATAACTGAAAGACATGCTCATAGTAGACGTGTATACTATGTTCCAAAAGACAGAGATGCTACTGTATGCTATCCTTCCCTTGACTTTAAATTTATAAACAATACAGATGGTGATATAAAAATAAAAGTAACAAATGATGCAAATTATGTAACAGTTAATTTATATAAAATTGTAGAAAAAACTAAGAGTCAGTAAATATAATACCGACTCTTAGCTATTATGTTTAATGAGCAATAAAACACATCATCTGTTTGCATCTACAAATATTTTTTCATAAGGCTTTATATAGCCTAACTTTTCTCTAGCAACGCTTTCAATATATTCGTCGCTTTGAGTATTTTGACTTTGCTTACTATAATATTCTACTAAATTATTTTTAGTTTCTATATCTTTTTCATACATTTCAATTTGTGAATTATAATTATTTATTTTTATTTGTTGATCAAACATTGTATATACAAAATATATACAAAATAAAACACTTATAATATGTATGATATTTATATTCTTTTTTTGTACTTTTTTATTAGACTTTTTCTGTCTCATATTCATTAACCTCTTTTGTATGATTTTTCTTTCGTTTAAATAGTTTTATAAAACTTTTTTTATGTAAAAATTTATCTTTATATTTACTAAAGTCTATCACATAAAAAAATTTTTTGCAACATTTTTTTACAATTTTTTTAAATAATCTAAGGATTTTTGTCAAAATTTGTTTATAAAAGGCAAGTGTAATATTTAAAAATTCAAAGATAGATTCTGATGCTTTAAAAAACATTATAAATAATTTAATAGTAAATTTGCTAAATATATTTATATGAATTAAAACACCAAGCATTATAGCCATAATAATATATAATCTAAAACTAGAGTCTAATATATTAATAACCCCTAAAGTCACTATAAACATAGCTATAAAAAAATAGGTAATATCTTGTATTATAGTAGCCTTACTAGTAGGAGTCTTAAATTTTCTATATGCTCTAAAAAAATCAAATATTATTGCAAGTATTATTCCAATAAAGGAAAATTCTAAAAATTCAATAATTTGCTTTATAACACTCAAAATAAATCTCCTATTTAAATAGTTTATTCATAAATCCACTTTTCTTTGAATTTGCAACATCACTATATGCAACTGCCATTATTTTTCCTTCTACTATAAGTTCATTATTATCAAGATTTAGTTTATTCATCTTTAAATCATCACCTTTAATAGTAAGTATTCCTAAATCTGTTTGGGCAAGAACTAACTCATCATCAAAGCTATGTATATCTATTACCCCACTAATAGATATTTTCTCTCTATTTTCAATTACAATGTTTTGATTTGTTAAAATCTTATTACCAACTTTTTTATCTTCCATTACCCTCACTCCTATTTTATCTAAAGTTCATATTATTATATATTCAAATTTATAAGTTTTATTCCAAAAAGCACTTAAAAATATAAAAATTTAATAAAAGAAAGAAACCCTCACAAAAAAAAGTGAAGATTTCTACATTTTTTTATTTTATTATATATTATCTACATAATTATACTAAGTATCATACCTATAAATCCAAATACATAAATTAGTGTATCTATACTACATAGAATAATTCCAATTATTGATAAAGCTTTAAGTGAAGATTTAACACCACTAGCCCCAACTACAATTCCTGCAATAGCAAGTATAATTGCAAGATATAGTGGGAATGGAATAAATATGCATAAAAGCATTATAATCCCTAATACGAAAGATATAATAGCAGATGCCTTCATATCTGGATTTAAACTATATTTTGCCTCTTTAAGTCCCTCTATACTACTATCCTCATTACTTGCTGTTTTATCACTAGTGTTTCTATTTATAACATTTTCATCTGATGCATTAAATAGTACAATTATACTATTAATAATTCCTTTTAATTCTTTTTTAGGAACACACGCAACATAATCACTGTCTACGCCATATTCCTTTCCAAAAGCTTTTATAAAAGCTACAACTTTTAATACACCATCTTTTATATATATTTTCATATATTGTGGACTAGTAAATCCAGGTACTGCATTTTTTACTAATACCTCTTCTTTATTATATTTTTTATTTTTATACCCATTTTTTTCTAAAAATCCAAGCATTATTTTATTTATTTCTTCTTCTGACTTATCTGTTTTAATCACAAGTATTTGTCTTGCCATAATACAACCCCTATCCTTTCATATTTTTAAGTTCTTCAATAAAATCCCTGATTTGCGCAGCTTTTTCGAATTCATATTTTCTTGCATACATCATCATTTCTTGAGTAAGTCTATCGATTGATTCTTCTATACTCTCCCCTTTCTTAATATCTATTTTATTTGACTCACTCTCTTCAAAAGTAGCTTTTACGCTATCTCTTACATCCTTAATTATAGTTTGTGGTACTATACCATGTTTTTCATTATATGCCATTTGTATTTTTCTTCTTCTATTTGTTTCATGAATTGCATTTTCCATAGATTCTGTTAACTCATCAGCATACATTATAACTCTACCTCTTGAATTTCTTGCAGCCCTACCAATTATCTGTATAAGTGATCTCTCACTTCTCAAAAATCCTTCTTTATCTGCATCAAGTATTGCTACAAGAGAAACTTCTGGAATATCTAGTCCCTCTCTAAGTAAATTTATACCAACAAGTACATCAAATTTTCCAAGTCTTAAATCTCTTATAATCTCTAATCTATCTAAGGCTTCTATATCAGAGTGCATATACCTTACTCTAATTTTCTTATCACTAAAATAACTAGATAATTCTTCAGCCATTTTTTTAGTAAGTGTAGTAACAAGTACTCTCTCTCCTCTATTTACTACCTCATTTATATTTAAAACTAAATCTTCTATTTGCCCATCTGTTGGCTTTACGGCAATTTCTGGATCAAGTAACCCAGTTGGCCTTATAATTTGTTCTGCTAAATTTTTAGAATGTTCACCCTCATAGTCCGCAGGAGTTGCACTAACAAATATTCTCCTTTTTGCTCTTTTTTCCCACTCATTAAATTTAAGTGGTCTGTTATCAAATGCAGATGGTAATCTAAATCCATTATCTACAAGTGATTCTTTTCTTGCCCTATCTCCATTATACATACCACGAATTTGAGGAATTGTTACATGTGACTCATCTATTACAACTAAAAAATCATCTCCAAAATAATCAAAAAGTGTATATGGAGTGCTCCCGCTCTCTCGCCCTGTAAGAACTGCTGAATAGTTTTCAATTCCTTGACAAAATCCTGTCTCTTTTAACATTTCAATATCAAAATTAGTTCTTTGTTCAATTCTATATGCTTCAACTATTTTATCTTGATCTTTAAAGTATTTTATTCTCTCTTCTAATTCTTTTTGTATTTTTGGTATTGCTATATCAATCTTTTCTTTTTGAATAACATAATGTGACTTTGGATATATAAATTCATGTTTTGAAGTAGCAGTAACTTTACCTGTTATAGGCTCTATAAGGCAAACCCTATCAATTTCATCACCAAAAAATTCAAGCCTTATTGCTGCGTCAGAACTATCTGCTGGAAATATATCTACTATATCTCCTTTTACTCTAAAATTTCCTCTTAAAAACTCCATGTCACTTCTTGTATATTGCATCTCAATTAATCTATTTAATACCTCATCTCTTGATTTTTGCATACCAGGTCTTACTGATAAAACCATATTTGAATAATCATCTGGTGAACCAAGTGAGTATATAGAAGATACACTAGCAATAATTATAACATCTTTTCTCTCAAATAATGCAGCTGTTGCACTATGACGTAATTTATCTATTTCATCATTTATACTACTATCTTTTTCAATATAAGTATCAGTTGATGCAATATATGCTTCTGGTTGATAATAATCGTAGTAGGATATAAAATACTCTACTGCATTCTCAGGGAAAAACTCTTTAAACTCACTATATAATTGTCCAGCTAAAGTTTTATTATGTGTCATTATTATAGTTGGTTTTTGAACCTGTTCAATAACATTTGCTATTGTAAAAGTTTTTCCAGAACCTGTAACACCTAATAGTGTCTGATCATCATATCCTTTTTTAATTCCATCAACTAATGTTTTTATCGCCTCAGGTTGATCTCCTGTTGGCTTAAATTTTGAATGTAATTTAAACATCTTTTCCTCCAAATAATCTATATTAATTTTAATGTAGTTTGATCTATAGTTACATATGTGGACTTATAACATCTTTTATAACTCTTTCATTTTCTTTTATTATTCCTCTTTATATGATTATACTAGCTTGTATATACTTTTGCAATACCTTTTAAATTTTATTTTTCATTTTATTACTTGACATATTTTAAAACATTAGTTTTATACTCTACTTATAATATATATTTTCTCCATTTTCCTATTTTATATATTTTTTATGCAAAATACATATCTTTTATATTCAGCTTTGAGGAGTAATTTTTTTTCGCAAAGAAAATATTAAAATACCAACATTT